>NZ_JBEPOZ010000003.1:0-328985 GCF_040547005.1 Arthrobacter sp. UYCu712 | reverse complement strand
ACCGCGATGCGCAAGAAGGGCTGGGAAATCCCCGCCGAACTCGCGCACATCGAAAGCTCCGGAAGCACCCGCCAGGAAGCCAGCTCGCTGCTCGCCGCCACTGCCTGACCAGACCCAAACCCTGATGCTCAGAGAGGACCAATGATGTTCCCCATCAGAATTGAAATCATCCCTACCGAGGGAATTGTTGAGCAGGTCGTGGCCCTGGTGCCCAAGACCACAACGCTCAGCGTGACGTGCCTGCCGCAACACGGAATCGAGCGGACTATGCGCGCCGCCGTACAGCTGAGCATGCTCGGATACACCGTCGTCCCGCATCTCGCGGCGCGGAGCCTGCACGGCCGTGCCGATCTCACCGGAATCCTGCGTGACTGCGACGTTGCGGGCATCGGCGAGGTGTTCGTGATCGGCGGGGACCGGAAGCGGCCGGCCGGTCCCTACGAATACGCCCTTCCGCTCCTGGAAGACATCGCACAATACTCCGGCGGCGCCATGCGGGCAGGCGTCGCGGGCTACCCGGAGGGCCACCCCTCCGTCAACCCCGTCGAAATGCTCGACGCCCTGCTGGCCAAGCAGCACCTGGCCACCCACGTGGTCATGCAGATGTGCTTCTCTGCATCGAAAATCCATGATTACACGGCGCTGCTGCGCCGCGAAGGCGTCCGGCTGCCCGTCTGGGCCGGGGTGGCGGGGCCCGTCCAGCGGACCAGACTGGTCTCCCTGGCGACGCAGATCGGCGTCGGAAGTTCCCTGAAATTCCTGAGCCGGAAGGGCCCGCTGGCCCGCAAACTCCTCAGCGGGGACCGCTACTCGCCACAAACCCTGGTCTCCGGGCTGGAAAGCCGGCCCGACCACATCGCGGGCATCCATCTCTACAGCTTCAACAGCCTTGATCCGGTTCCCTTCGGGCCGGGCCAGGCGTCGTCTACCTCCGCAACACTCCAGCCAGCATTGATTCGAGGAGCAGCACGTGACTACTAAATCCCTAGCCTCCCACCAGGAGCCGCATCTTGAGCGGCAGCTCAGCAACCGGCACATCCAGCTGATCGCCATTGGCGGCGCTATCGGCACCGGCCTGTTCATGGGTTCGGGCAAAACCATCTCCGCGGCCGGGCCTTCCGTCATCTTCGTCTACATGATCATCGGCTTCATGCTGTTCTTCGTCATGCGGGCCATGGGCGAACTGCTGCTGAGCAACCTGAACTACAAATCCTTCAGCGACTTTGCCGCGGACCTCCTGGGTCCCTGGGCCGGCTTCTTCACCGGCTGGACCTACTGGTTCTGCTGGGTGATCACGGGAATCGCAGACGTCATCGCCATTGCCGGCTACTCAAAGGAACTCTGGCCAGGGCTGCCGCTGTGGATCCCCGGCCTGATCACCATCGCCCTCCTGCTGTTGTTGAATTTGGCCACGGTGAAGGCGTTCGGCGAGACCGAGTTCTGGTTCGCACTGATCAAGATCATCGCCATTGCGGCACTGATCGTGGTGGGCCTGTTCATGATTTTCAGCGGGTTCCAGTCCGACGCCGGCCCCGCCACCTTTACGAACCTATGGAGCCACGGCGGATTCTTCCCGAACGAGTTCATGGGATTTGTGGCCGGCTTCCAGATCGCCGTGTTCGCCTTTGTAGGCATTGAACTGGTCGGCACCACGGCCGCCGAGGCCAAGGACCCGGAGAAGAACCTGCCCAAGGCCATCAACTCCATCCCCATCCGCGTGCTGCTCTTCTACGTGGGCGCCCTCATCATCCTGATGTCCGTCACGCCCTGGACCCAGTTCCAGGCCGGCCACAGCCCGTTCATCGCAATGTTCTCCCTGGCGGGCCTGGGCGCCGCGGCCACGGTGGTGAACCTGGTGGTACTCAGCTCGGCCATGTCCTCGGCCAACTCCGGCATCTACTCCACATCACGCATGGTGTTCGGGCTGGCGCAGGAGGGCGACGCGCCGTCCGTCTTCGGCGGCCTGTCACGGCGCAAGGTTCCGCAGAATGCCTTGTTCCTGTCCTGCGTTCTCCTGCTCTCCGGCGTGGTGCTGATGTACGCGGGCCAGGACATCGGCAAGGCGTTCGACATGGTGACCACCGTGTCCGCGGTCTGCTTTGTGTTCGTGTGGTCCATCATCCTGGCCAGTTACCTGGCCTTCCGCAGGCGCCGGCCGCACCTGCACGAGGCGTCCAAATACCGGATGCCCGGCGGCGTGCCCATGGTCTGGCTGGTCTTTGCGTTCTTCGCCTTCGTCCTGTGGGCACTGACCACACAGCCGGATACTCTGCTGGCGCTCCTGGTCACGCCGGTCTGGTTCATCCTGCTGGGAGCCGCCTGGCTGGTGCTGCGCCGGCGCCCCGCGCACCTGGCCCGTTACGCCGCGTTCCAGGCCGATCTTGCCCGGGAAGAGGAAACCTCCAACGCTCGAGAGTTCGATAAGGTGCAGAAATGAGCACGGCACAGACCCCGGACAGCCCTTCCCCTACGCCGCAGGACACTCCAAGCGTGGTTGAACATGTTCTGACCGTCGACTGTGCCGAGTCGCCGGGCATCGTCCGGGATATCTCAGGATTCCTGTTCGACCACGGCTGCGACATCCTGGACATTAAGCAGTACGGGGACAAGGGGCACGGGCACTTCTTTATGCGCGTCCACTTCTCCTCGGCGCAGGAGTCCAGCACCGAGGGCCTGCGCCGGGACTTCACGCCTGTGGCCGAGAAGTGGCAGATGAGCTGGCAGTTGGAGCCACACGGCCGCAAGCGCCGCGTGCTGGTGATGGTGTCCAAGATGGGCCACTGCCTCAACGACCTGCTGTTCCGGGCACGCACAGGAGACATCCCCGTGGAAATCGTCGCGGTGGTGTCCAACCACCGCGAACAGGAAGGCCTGGTCCAGTGGCACGGGATCCCGTTCTTCCACCTGCCGGTCTCGAAGGACACCAAGCCCGAGGCCGAGGCCAAGCTCCTGGAAATCGTGGACGCCCTGGACGTGGAGCTCGTGGTCCTGGCCCGCTACATGCAGGTGCTCAGTGACGAACTGTCGGCCAAGCTTGCAGGGCGGACCATCAACATCCACCACTCGTTCCTCCCCAGCTTCAAGGGTGCGAAGCCCTACCACCAGGCCTACGACCGCGGCGTCAAAACGGTGGGCGCCACGGCGCACTACGTCAACGCCGAACTCGATGAGGGCCCGATCATTGCGCAGCAGGTTATCGAGGTGGACCACACGTACACCGCCGATGACTTGGTGGCAGTGGGCCGGGACGCCGAATGCGCGGCCCTCCGCAACGCCGTCCGCTGGCATTGTGAAGGCAGGATCCTGCTGCTCGGCAACCGCACCGTCATCTTGCGGTAGTGCTCATGGAACCGACAGGGGGAACACTCTGGCGCCGTGTGTCGTGGAACACGCTACCCACCGGGCAACCGGTGCGGCTCTCGCAGGACGGGCGCACTATCGGCTCCGGCGTCGTGGACGGCACCACGCCCGACGGTTCCATCATCTGGGTTGTCCTGGACGGCTGGCGCGAACGGCGGATGTTCCACCGGGAGGACTATGTGCGCGTGGAGATCATTGCGTAGCGGGCCAAGGCGCCCGCGGGATCTGAACCGGAAACGGACCGACCGGCGGTTGCGCCTGGAAACATGGGCGGTCACCGCCACGTTCCTTGTTCTGATGGCCGCCACCGTTTCGCAGGCAATGTCCTTCGGGCGATGAGAAAACGGAAACGGACGACGGCGGGAGGTGACTCCCGCCGTCGTCGTTGTGTTTGCTAGGCCGAAACTGCCTCGAGGCTAGCTGGGCCGTGGTTCAGGCTGAGCGTAAAGGTGTTGGGTCCGCTGGCGTGGACCGCGATGTTGCTCTTGGGGGTGTTGTGCCGGACCGAGAGGTCGTGGATCAGGGAATCCAGCTCGTGGTGCATCGTGGAGCGGTCCCAGAGCTTGTGGGTTACAGAGTTGGCAGTTTCAAACGTCATTGTTCAGTGCTTCCATTCATGAATCCGGATGTCCGGCTGCCGCACCGATGCGGAGCCGCCGTGGGGCCAAACCAGGAACGCCTGAGACCTTGGCAGCTCTACGAGCTCACCGGTTTGGCCTCATTGCGTCCACCAGGATGGGTAATGCTGTGCCGCTGATCCGCTGCGTACGCTGGGCGTCGGAGTGGTCAGGGCTGCTGCGGGCTGGGACGCTTTCGTCCCGGCCGTGCCTTTCCATAGTGCATGGGGCAGCTTGGGCGGCCCAAGCCAGATGGCGATTTTTGCGGGTGAGACTCATCACAGCTGTGCAGCTGGAAGGTGCTGGCCCGCGAAGGTACGTCAACTGCGTCATTGCGGCTGACCAGGGCCACGGCGTGCTGCGATTGCTGTTGCCACGGCATTTCCCGGTTAGGATCCTCAATGTCAGAGGACTCCACAGTGTGCATCAAGACCGAAGCGATGACCATTGCCAGCACCTAAGACACGATCCCTGCGGCGAAGGGTTGAATATGGCCGCCGGCACGCTCGAAAGAGGGCGGACGGCTTTCAAGCAGCAGGCGTGGGCGGATGCGTTTGCTGAGTGGTCGGCCGCAGACCGTGGCGTGCGTCTGGAACCGGATGATCTCGAATTGCTCGCCACGACCGCCTATTTGATAGGCAAGGACGACGCCGGTGCAGAGGTCCTGGCGCGCGCGCACCGAGAGCGATTGCACCGTGCGGATCCACCCGGCGCTGCCCGGTGCGCGGTTTGGCTCGCGATACACCACATGCTGGGCGGCGAAAACACCCGGGCCGGCGGCTGGCTTGCCCGCGCCCGTCTATTGCTTGACGAGGTCGGACATGACTGTGCGGAGCAGGGCTACGTCCTGGTGTTGGCCGGGTTGGAAAGTCTGGCGAAGGGTGACGCACCGACCGCGCGCGCCACATTCAGCCTTGCCGCTGATTCAGGCGGCCCGGTTCAGTGACCCCGATCTGGTGGCACTTGCCCGGCTTGGGCTCGCGCAGTCCCTGGTAATAGCCGATGAGTCGAGCCGGGCGGTTGATTTGCTGGACGAAATCATCGTCCCTGTCACCGCCGGAGAGGTCTCCCCAGTCACTGCCGGGATCGTATATTGCGCGGTGATCGAGGCGTGTTTTGACCTGTTCGACCTGCGTCGGGCGAAGGACTGGACGGCGGCTCTCGGCCGCTGGTGCGCGGCGCAACCGGATTTGGTCCCATACCGCGGGCAGTGCCTGGTGCACCGGGCCCAGATCCTGCAGCTCCACGGGGCTTGGACGGATGCCGTGGTTGCGGTACACGCCGCATGTAGGCGGCTGGCCGACCCCCCGGACCAGCCAGCACTCGGCGGAGCGTACTACCAACAGGGCGAAACGCATCGCCTGCGCGGCGAATATGCGAAGGCCGAGCAGGCCTACCTGCGTGCCAGCCGCTGGGTGCGGGACCCTCAGCCGGGCCTCGCTCTGCTTCGGCTTGTCCAAGGGCAAATCGAGGCGGCAGCCGCGGCCATTCGCCGGTCGCTGGGCGAAGCACGCAACAGGGTGGACCGCGCCAAGCTGCTCGGTCCTTGCGCCGAGATCATGCTCGCGGCAGGTGATGTGCACGCCGCCCGGGCGGCGGCCGACGAACTTCAGGGGATCGCGGATGGATTCGGCGGGTCGTGGCTGGGCGCAGGCGGCGCAGGCATCCGGGCCGTGCTCGTTGCAGAGGGGCATTCGCAGTCTGCAGTGGCGGCGTTGCGCCGCGCATGGTCGGCCTGGGATGTCTGCTGCAGGACGTGGACCGGGCCACACAGGAATAGGGGTTGGCGACCGTACTCGGCTTCATCTCCGAAGTAGGCGTCGCAGGTCTGGCCCTTGGCGGCGGCCTGGGCTATTTGACCCGCCGATTCGGCTGGACGGTCGACAATTTGGAGGAGGTCGGAATCGTGACAGCTGACGGTCAGATCCGCACCGCCAACCGCGCCGAAAACGCCGATCTGTTTTGGGGGGTGCGCGGAGCCGGGGCCAACCTCGGGGTCGTTACACGGTTCACGTTCCGGCTGCACGCCGTCGGCCCCACCTTGTTCGGGGGCTTCATCGCCTAGCCGTCCGAGCGGACGGATGAGATCCTCCGCACCTACCGGACAATGACGGGCGACGCGCCCCGGGAGCTTGCAGTGTGGCTGCGCCTCATCACGGCGCCGCCGGAGCCGTTCATCCCGCTGGAGTGGCAGGGCAGGAAGATCTGTGCCATGACCGAGCCCAAGGGCCTGCACTACTACTGGAAGACCGAGTACGCTGCCGAACTCCGCGACGAGCTCCTCACGACCGTTTCGGGCCAGTTCGCCGAGTGTCCTGTCCCGGGCGCGGAGCTGGGATTCCTCCACCTCGGCGGAGCGATCAACGAACACCCCGAGGACGACGGCGCGGTCGGGAACCGGAACGCGCGGTATGTGCCCGGCGTCAACGGCATGTGGGAGCCGAACGAGCCCCGGGCGGAAGCGTACCGCCAGTGGATCCGCGACGCCTGGCGGCGGCAGCGCCCCTTCGCGACCGGTCGCACCTACATCAACTTCCAGACCGCAGACGATAGCCAGGAACGTGTCCGCGCGAGCTACGGCGCAAACTACGCGCGGCTGGCGGACATCAAACGCAGATACGACCCGGGAGACCTGTTCAGGGTGAACCGCAATGTCGTACCCTCAAAAGTCGTTCCGGAAAGCTGATGTCCCGAGCCCAGTATCCGCGAAAGCCACACGGCCGTAACGGACCGGATCCGCACGGATTGCCCGCCCGGGACGGCCGCCGTCGTCAGTGTTCCACGAACCGGGGGGGCGCTAGGTGGCGAGTCCCCTCGTCTCTTCCCTGGCGCCCCTGCCGAGCCAAGCGTTAACCCCATCACATGGTGCTGGGATGGGTGCGAAGCTGTAGTCATGGCCTTCCCTTTCACGCATGCTGCCGGCTCTTCAGGTGGAGAGCCGGCCTCGCGGCAGGGAGGCGCAGGAATCCTGCCGACGCCCACATTTTACTCCTGAAAATAGCCTGTGAGCAGGGAAAACATCTCAGGACCGCAGCTCGTCGAGCAGCCGCTGCACGTACTCCGGCTGCTCGATGTTGGCGAAGTGGCCGCAGCGCGGGATCGTCACCAACTGGACGTGCGGGACTATTCCGGCCAAGCGGACCAGGTCGGACGCAGGCGTGAACACATCGCTGTCGCCTCGGGTCGCCAACACCGGGCAGCGGATGCCGCGCCACCGGCCAAAATCGTAGTGAGCCGCGGCCTGCGCAGCCGCTGAGAAGCTGGCCGGCCGGGCGTCCTGGCCGAGGCCGCGGATCGCCCCCGCGGAAATGGCTGCGGGAGCTGCGAAGAAGGGGGACATCAGCGGTCCCATCACAGGTGTGGCGCCGGTTGCACGGACCAGCGCGGGCCCTGCCGGTCCAAGGGCCGCCATGGACCGCATGAGCAGCAGCATGCCGACAAACAGCGGGAACCTGGAAAGGCTGCGCAATGGCCGCCGGGCCGCCTCGGCCACGCCGAAAGTGGTGGCCGAAATGGCGGCGACGCTGGCCGTCCGCTCCGGCCAGGCCGCGGCGATGTGCAATGCCAGGAAGCCGCCCATGGAGTGGCCCACCAGGTTCCACCGCCGGTAGCCGAGCACGTCCAGAACCCCGGTGACAGAGCGTGCCATCGCTTCGATGTTGAACTGGTCCAGCCGGGCATCCGCCGTGGAGTCACCCCAGCCCGGCAGATCAATCAGCACCCGGTCATGGGCCGGCGCCCCGGAAAGCAGCGCCTGGAAGGTCGTCCAGGATCCGGCGGCGCCGTGAAGGTAGACATCCGGTGTGCCAGACCCTGGCGGCAGGCCTCCCGCGCCCTGCTGGACACGCACCGTGCAGGGGCCCAGCTCCGTGGCAACGATATGCCGCCGCAGCGTGGCCGCTCCCGTGCGGGCCGTTTCCTGCTGAACACTCATGGTCACTTTCTGCTTGTGGTCTCTGAAACTGATTCGGAGCCGCAGGGCTGCGGGACGGGGCCGGTTGTCGGTGGCCGGCTGTTAGCCCATTCTTGAATCATGAACGTCGAGCCCCGTGCCGGTCTGCCTGCGTCCCGCGCGGGACAGTGGGGAGTCCGCAAGCGCGCGACGGCGACTGCCCTCGGCGTCGTCGCCATGGCGCTGCTGCTGGGCGGGGTCACCCTTCTGGTCCTGCTCCAGGGGTCGTTGGTCGCTTCGACCGAGTCGGACGCACGGCACGAATCCCAGGAAGTCATCGTCGTGATGCGGGACCACGGCGTTGCCGAAGCAGGACGCTACATTGCCGCAACCGTGCTGGGCGGGCAAATCGTCCAAGTCCTGAACCCGGCCGGCGCGGTCGTGGCCGTGTCCGTACCCGGCGCGGGGGACAGCCCGCTCACCTCCCTGCGGCCGGCCCCGGACCAGGTCCTGACGGAGAATGTATCGAGCCTGGAGAGCATCGGTGACTCCGATGAATTCCTGATCGTCGCGACCGCTGTCCGGCTGGATGACGGAACCTACACAGTGGTGGTCGCGTCCCCGGAACACGTCCTGGCGGAAACCGTTTCCACCGTCTCCTGGTACCTGCTCGGCGCCACTCCGGTGTTGCTGCTGATCGTCGGCATCTCGGTTTGGCTATTGGTGGGGCGGTCCCTGCAACAGGTCGAAAGAATCCGCGGTCAGGTCTCCCGCATCGACGGCGCGCGCCTGGACGAACGAGTCGATGTTCCGCCCACCAACGATGAGATTCAGTCCCTGGCGCTGACCATGAACAAGATGCTGGAACGGCTGCAGTCCTCGGACCGCGAGCAGCGCCGTTTCATCTCGGACGCCAGCCACGAACTCCGCAGTCCCTTGGCGACCCTGCGCGCCGGGGTGGAGGTCGCTGCCGCGGACCCGTCGGGCAAGACCTGGCGCGAGCTGACGGACATCCTCTCCGAGGAGACCTCCCGCATGCACTACCTCGTCGAGGACCTCCTGACCCTCGCCAAGGCCAATGACGGGGGCTTCCGGTTCAACGAGGACGAGGTTGACCTCGACGACGTCGTCGACCGCGAAACCCGGCGCCTCCGCTCCACAAGCAGACACGTCATAACAGCGGACCTCACCCCCGTCCGGATCACCGGGGACGCGCGGCGGGTGGGACAGGTTCTCCGCAACGTCCTGGACAACGCCGACCGGCACGCCTTCTCGCGGATCCAGATCAGCCTGAATTCCGGTGAGGCCGGAACCGGCGCGGTTATCACCGTGGACAACGACGGCGATCCGGTACCCGAAGCGGAGCGGCAAAGGGTTTTCGAACGGTTCGTCCGCCTCGACGCGAGCAGGTCGCGGGAAGGCGGCGGAAGCGGACTGGGGTTGGCTATTGCGGCCGGAATCATGGCGGCCCATCACGGCTCCATCCGCGCCACCGAAAGCCCGCTGGGCGACTGCCGCTTCGAACTGGTGTTCCGCGGACCTACCCAGGACCCTGGCCGGCGCTGAGCAGATAGCCCATCCCCCGGACCGTGGACAATGTCTGCACGCCGAAGGGAACATCGATTTTGCGCCGGAGGTAGCCGATGTAGACCTCCACCACGTTGTCCCCGCCCTCAAAAGCCGGGTCCCATACGTTGTCGAGTATTTCCGCCTTTGTCACGACCTGGTCGTGACGCCGGATGAGGTATTGCAGGAGCCCGTATTCCCGCGGCGTGAGTTTGATCGCGGTGTCCCCCCGGCGGACGCTGCGAAGCAGTGGGTCCAGCGTCAGGGTGCCCAGGGTCAGGACAACAGGACGCTCAGGCGCGCCGCGGCGGATCAGCGCCCGGACCCGTGCCACCAGCACCAGAAAGCTGAAAGGCTTCGTCAGGTAGTCATCAGCGCCCAGATCGAAGGCATCGGTCTGATCGTATTCGCCGTCCTTCGCCGTGAGCATCAGCACCGGAGTCCAGACCCCGCGCTCGCGAAGCAACCTCAGGACCTCATAACCGTTCATCTGCGGCAACATCAGATCCAAAAGGATCGTATCGTAGGGATTTTCCGTGGCCGCCCACAGACCGCTGACGCCGTCGTTCATGACGTCCACGACGAACCCTTCATTGGTCAGTCCGCGGCGGACCGTTTCGGCGAGACCCTTTTCATCCTCCACGAGAAGAATCCTCATAGTCCCCACTCCCCTTGATACAGGCAGTATGACGCACCGAGTTGAGCCGGACCTGAGAAGTCCCGGCGATGGGTCCGCGGCGGCCGCTGGCGTGCACCGGCCCGCATTTGCGGGGCGTGACTCCGGGCAATGACGGCACTCAGCCTATTCTCACGTTCTCCTGAGTAACGTGGCAAGCATGAGGACATGCTCCGTGCTCCGATGCCAGAATCCCGGCTCCGCCGTCGTGGTGGCCGGGCATAGATCGGCCGATTTCCTCGACATCGACGTCTGTGCCGCGCACAAGGCGAAGATGGACTGCGGTGCCCACTGGGACCTTTGTGGAGACCACGTAGTGATGGATCAGGACATCGCGCCGGCCCTCGAGAGATGGACACTTGTCCCGAGCATGGGGACCCACGGCTTCACGCTGATCCTTGAAACCGCGGGCCGGACAGCGCCCATTGAAATGTTCCTGACCACAGCCGATTCCACCTCGCTGGCCCTGTTCCTCTACCCGTCAAACGGCCTGCCCTTGCCCGCTGAATTCGTGGACGCCGTCCTGAAAGAAGGGGAAGAGGACTCGGACTGGTAGAGGCCAATTCCCTTCCTGTCCCGCAGAGGCTCAGGTGTTCTGCAGTTTCCGCACCGGACCCGGGTCGGTGAGGAACCGATACCGCATCGCGGGTTACCATCTGTTCGACCAGCAAGGGGGTGCGGAAATGGCAGATAGAGAACCGGGCAGGCCACGCGTACGGGACGTTCTGGCATGTGTGCTGGCGGTCCAGGTGGTCTTCGCACTGACGGCCGGCGCGGTGCTGATAGTGGATCCGACGGGGTTGTTGGACCATCCAGGGGCGCAGTTGCTGGCCGCATTGTTGACTCTGATGCCGATTGTCATGGCCGGCCTTCTTGCCTGGCGGTTCCGCGAAGGTCACCGCGTGGAGAAGCTCCGGGCGGGGGACGCAGCTCAGCTGATTGACACGGTCCTGAGTACCAGCCGGGAATGGCTGTGGGTCGTGGACGGCCAGGGAAATTTCACGTTCTCCAGCCCCACCAGCCTGGGCCTGCTTGGGTATTCGCCGTCAGAGCTTGTCGGCAACCATTGCAGCCTGGTCATCGATCTGGCCGATCTCGCCAAGGCCAAGGGCGTTTTCCAGGGGTCGGCCCAGTCCAAGGGACGGGTCGTGGCGCGCTGCCGGCACCGGGACGGCAGTGCAGTCTGGATGGAGGCGGTCTCCACGGCACGAACGTCCGGTGACGGGCAGACGGGCGGCTTCCAGGGGACCAGCAGGCTCGTCCAGCCCAAGACCGCGCAGGAAGCAGCGGCCGCACGCAGCCGGGCCCGCATCAGGACAATGATTGACGGAGGCCAGCTGCTGACAGCGTTCCAGCCCATCCACAGCCTGGCCGCAGGCCACGTCATCGGGGTCGAAGCACTGTCACGGTTTGTCGGGGACGACGGGGCCGGCCCTGAATTCTGGTTCACCGAAGCTGCCGCCGTGGGACTCGGTGAGGATCTCGAGTTCGCCGCGCTCCATTCGGCACTCAAGGCAGCCCAATCCTTGCCAGCATGTGTTTATGTGGCACTGAACGTCTCCCCGGCGAGCTGCCTGGATCCTCGGCTCCCGCGTGTCTTTAAAGAGACAGGTGTTCCTTTGGACCGAATTGTCCTGGAGCTGACGGAGCGGCTCGAAGTGTCCGAGTACGGCCCGCTGCTCGCGGTGCTGAAGCCGCTGCGGCAGCGCGGACTGCGCGTCGCGGTCGATGACGCCGGGTCAGGCTTCGCCTCCATGCGGCACGTCCTGCACATCCGGCCCGACATCATGAAGCTCGACCGCAGCCTGATCACCGGGATCGACGATGACCAGGGCCAGCATGCCCTCGGCGCCGCGCTGGCGGAATTCGCCCGCCAGATCGGCGCCACACTGACCGCGGAGGGAATCGAAACCGAGGCGGAACTGAGCGCCGTCACCGGGCTCGGGATGACCGCCGGACAAGGCTATTTTCTCGGCAGACCGACCGTCGACCCCGTCGAATGGGCCACGTGGCACGATGTTCCGCATTCAAGTCCCTCCCGCGACACAGTCAGCGGCCACTAATCCCTCCGTCAGGGTCGGGGGCGCGCGCTTTCGGCCGCCGGGTCCGGACAGAGAATGGAAAAGGGGCCTGCCTGCGGTTGTTGACGGCGGTCAGCGAGCCATGCGTCCAGTTCCGCGGCGGGGACGGGCTTTGACATGAAAAAGCCCTGAGCCACGTCGCAGCCGTAGTCGCTGAGGGCGCGGTAGGCGTCCGCGTCTTCGACTCCTTCGGCGGTCATGTCCAGTCCCAGGCTGTGCGCCAGGTCGATGGTCGAAACCACCAGTGCCGTGGCGCGGGAGTCATCGGTCATGGACAGTATGAAGGACTTGTCGAGTTTGAGCTCGTCGATGGGGAGTTCCCGCAGGTAGGACAAGGAGCTGTACCCCTTGCCGAAATCGTCGACGGCGATCCGGACGCCCATATCGCGCAGCGCGGACAGCACCCTGTAGGCACGGTCGCGGTCAGCCACCAAAACGTCTTCCGTGATCTCGAGTACGAGGACGGAGGGGGACAGCCCTCGCTCTGAGGTCATGGCGTCAATCTGGTCCGGCAGGCCGGAGTCGATGATTGATGGTGCGGAGAGGTTCACCGCCACCGTCAGCGGCCGGCCCTCCGCTGACCAGGCTGCCGCCTGGTCCAGGGCCTTGCCCAGGACGATGCCCGTCAGGCCCGGCATGAGCCCGGCTTCCTCGAACCGCTTCAGAAAATCGTCGGGCTGCAGGAGCCCCAAGTCCGGGTGTTGCCAGCGGACAAGGGCCTCCACACCCCGGACGTGCCCAGTGTCCAGATCGATCTTTGGTTGGAAGTGCAGGAGCAGTTGGTCCTGGCTCAGGGCCTCGTTGAGCACCTGCACGGTGTGGGACGGGTTCGGGCCGGAGATGGCCTCCCCGCCGTCGTAGACGAAGTGGCCGCTGTGCGTCGATTTCGCCGTATACATCGCCATGTCAGCCCTGCGCAGCAACATCGCCAGGTCCTGCCCCTGGTCCGGGTAGCACGAGATTCCAATGCTGGCGTTGACATGGACGGTGACACTGCCCAGATCGTAGGGTTCGGCCAGAGCAGCCCTCAACTTCAGGGCCACGGCCTGCGCTTCCTCGGTTCCACAGTTATCGACATGCATGACGAACTCATCGCCTCCCATTCGTGCCAGCAGGTCTGCGGGCCGAAGCTGTCCGGATAGGCGGGCGGCGACCTGGGTGAGGAGGGTGTCGCCCACATCGTGGCCGAGGCTGTCGTTGATCTCCTTGAACTTGTCGAGGTCCAGCAGGAGCACCGCACTGCGCCGTCGACCGTTTGAGGCAAGGCGACTCGGCACGTCCGCGTAGAGGGCCCGCCGGTTCGGAAGCCCCGTCAGCTCATCAGTCCGTGCCTGGCGCTGCAGGTCGGCCAGCCGGATCCGCTGCCGGAAAACCAGCGGCAGCGCCGCCAGCGACAGCGTCAGGCTGGCCAGGAAAACGGCGAGCAGGGCCACACGCACCTGGGTCCCCAAAATCAAGACCACTAAACTGGCGACCGTCGCCAGGGCAGGAACGGCCTGGGACGGGACGCGCAGTTTCTTGTTGCCGGGCGCGTCGTCATTGCGGCCCTGCATGACTACCCAGATGCCGATCAGGGCGATGCCCAGGGCCCAGAAAGCGTCCAAGGTGGTTCCGACGACGTAGACTCGGTTCAGCTCCAGCAGGGCATAGCCGACGTCGGCGCCGGTAAACGTGAGCAGGCCCATGACCAGCAGGCCCCATCCCCGTCCGATGCTGCGCCCTGTGCTCGCTGCAATGCCAATCACTGCTGCCACCAAAAGCAGGTCCAACAGGGGATAGGCGGCGCCGAGAGCCATGGCCAGGGAACGCGGGCCGTCGAGGACGGAGTTCAGGATGGGCTCCAGAAGGATCCCGAGGATGGCGGAGGCCCCAAGGGCTCCGACGGCGCTGTCGAGGACGACGGGCCACGTCATGTCGGGCAGGCGGCGGCGGATAACCACGGCCAACGTGGCCAGCATGAACACATAGAAGCCTGTGTAGCCGACGTCGGCAGGGGAGGGCAGGGGCACGTCCTCGCCGGCGGCAGACTTGTACACGTAATAGGTTTCACCGGCAGCCTGGCAGGTCAATGCGGCCGCGGCGAGGAAGATCTCCGGCCGCCGGCGCTTCGTGCGGTGCACTATCAACCACCCGACTGCAGCGGGAAGCCATACCGTGAGCAGGTCGAGGAATCCGTCCACCAATGGGCTGAAGTCCTCATCCTGCCGAAAGGCGAGTCCGGCCGAATAGGCCCCGGCCACAGTTAAGAGTCCGTAGCTCCACAACCGGGAATGACGCCTGTCTATCCCGGGGAAACCGCGCCGGCCAGCGGGCTCTTCGGTAACCATCGATCTCCATCCCGTTCCTGGCCTGCCATCGCTTTTCGAGGACAGCAACCGGCCACCTGAACGTGGAGCCGATCGATTGCACAGTCCACTATGCAGTAACGACGATGCAGCTCAACGTCACGGGGCAACGACGCGCGGAACCACCCGGAAGAAGGTCATCCTCCGGACTGAGGTGGCAGGTTCTGTCGCTGGAAACGGGCGGCTCCGCGGCCGGACCGGCGTTCAGGCGTCAGACTGCAGCGGACTCGTCATAACGGCCATGGCGGTGCAACCACACATAAAGGCCCGCTGAGGAACAGGCGGCCAGCACAGGTACAGCCCAAATCGCTGAATCTGTACCGCGCAGCAAGACGGCAACTGCAACGACGGTGGCCGCCGTGATGCCGATGCCCGGTGACGCAGCCGAGAGGCTGCGCATGACGTCTTTTCTGAACTGTCCATGCAGAACTGTGAGGCCGATGATGACAACCGGGAGTGCGATTGCCGCTCCGAGCAGAATCATCCCCTCGGCAAGGCCGATGATAACGACTCCGGCAGCGAAAGGACGCTAAGGAGTATCCAAAAGGCGTTCTTAGTCTCACCATTCCGAATTATTTGGTTCATTGGTTCGACCCTGCGCAGCAACCCCGCGGCCGTCCTGGGACTCGCCACCGGCTCCTCGCCGTTGCCGCTGTATGAGGCACTGGCACTGCGGGATGTCGACCTCGCCGCGGTTGCCGCCTTCGCCCTGGACGAATACATCGGACTGCCGGCCGGGCACCCGCAAAGCTACGCCACCGTCATCCGGTCACAGGTGGTTGAGCCGCTTGGCCTGACGCCGCGGCTGGTCCACGTCCCGACGGCAACCCGGTGGATGAGGGCCACGCCGGCGACGCTTACGAAGCCGCGATCCTGGCTGCAGGCGGGATCGACCTGCAGATCCTGGGCATCGGATCCAACGGCCACATCGGTTTCAACGAGCCGGGCTCGCCGTTCTCGTCCCGAACCCGGGCGGTCACCCAGGGGCTGGCGACGATCTTCGAGGCACGGCACCTGCTCCTGATCGCCCATGGTCCGCGCAAGGCGCAGGCGATCAACCGGGCACTGCGGGTACCCGTGACGGAGGACTTCCCGGCGTCGCTGCTGCAGCTCCACCCCCGGGTAGCCGTGGTCCTGGACCGGGCGGCGGCGGCCGTCCTGTAGGTGCTGGATCCGGCTCCGCGTCGGGCGGGGCGGGAATATTAGCCGGCTTGGGCGTCCTCAGCTGCCGCGGAGGCTCCGCCGCCAGCCAGGCGCAGCCGCCCCACGCGCTCACTGAGGATCCGCCGGGCCTCGCCGGGAAGCCCTTCGTCGCTGATGAGCTCGTCGGCTTCCTCCAGGCCGGCGATGGTGCTGATGCCGAAGGTTCCCCACTTCGTGTGGTCGGCCAGCACCACCACGCGGCGGGCCGCCGCCACAAAGGCGCGGTCCGTTTCGGCCTCCAGCACGTTCGGCGTGGTGAACCCGGCGTCGGCGTCAACGCCGTGGACGCCGAGGAACAGCACGTCGAGGTGCAGCTGCTTCAGGGCCGAGGTGGCGAGTGGACCCACCAGGGCATCGGAGGGCGTGCGCTCGCCGCCGGTGAGGATCACCGTGGACGGGGACGCGCTCTGGTGGAACACATCGGCGACGCGCACCGAGTTGGTGACGACCGTGATCCGGGGTCCGGCGGACAGCAGCTGCGCCAGCGCCCAGGTGGTGGTGCCCGCGCTGAGCCCCACCGCCATGCCCTCGCGCACCTGTGCCGCGGCCTCGTGCGCGATCGCCATCTTCTCATCCTGCAGCTGCGTCACCTTCAGCTCGAACCCGGGCTCGTGGGTGCTCACGCCGCCGGGCAGCTTGGCCCCGCCGTGGATCTTCTCGACGGCGCCGGCGACGTCCAGGGCTTCGATGTCCCGCCGGACCGTCATGAGGGATACACCCAGCATCTGAGCGAGGTCCGCGACCCGGACGATCCGCTCGCGCTGGACCTCGGCGATGATGGCGGAATGGCGGGCTGCGGCTAGCATTCTGCGTCCTTCGTGGTGTGCTGGCGGAAACGTGGGGGAGCGGGCGGCGGCGACTCGGCAAGCTTCCTCCTGCACATCCTAACGTCCGCGTGCACTGAACAGACCAACATTTTGATTCATTATGTGCTCTATTGTTTGAAAATGTTTTCTCATGTACAAATAGAACCATGACGCGAACCACGATGACCAGGCTGGCCGACGGCCGGGAGATCCTCTACTTTGACGACGCGGGGTCCGCCGAGCGCCCCGCGGAATCCCTGGTGGACCACCGGGATCTGCCTGCCCGCCCCGAGCCCGGCCAGCTGCGCTTCGATGCGCTCAGCCGGGAATGGGTGGCCGTCGCCGCGCACCGGCAGTCGCGCACCCACCTGCCGCCGGCGGACCAGTGCCCCATCTGCCCGACGACGCCGGCCAACCAGACAGAAATTCCGGCGCCGGACTACGACGTGGCCGTCTTCGAAAACCGGTTCCCCTCGCTCGGCCCGGACACGAGCGAGATCCCCTCGGCACCGGCCTGGGGGACCACGGCACCCGCGGTGGGACGCTGCGAAGTGGTGGCCTTCACCCCCGAACACACCGGATCCTTTGCCGAACTTGGCTGGCGGCGCACCCGGACGGTGGTCGACGCCTGGGCCCAGCGGACCGAGGCCCTCAGCGCCCTGCCCGGCATCCAGCAGGTCTTCCCGTTTGAAAACCGCGGACCGGAAATCGGCGTCACCCTGCACCATCCGCACGGGCAGATCTACGCCTACCCCTACGTGACGCCCCGCGCCGCGGTCCTGGCCGCCGCGGCCGGCGAGTATTTCGACAACTCGGGCGGCACGGCAACGCTCACCTCATCCCTGCTCCAGGCAGAACGCAGCGACGGCAGCCGGATGGTGCTCGAAGGCGAACACTTCAGCGCCTACGTCCCCTTCGCCGCCCGCTGGCCGCTGGAAGTCCACCTCGTCCCGCACCGCCAGGTTCCGGACCTGGCCGCCCTGAACGGGGCGGAACGCGATGAACTGGCGGATCTCTACCCCGAACTGCTCAAGCGCTTCGACGCCCTGTACCCGACGCCCACCCCGTACATCGCGGCCTGGCACCAGGCTCCGCTGGACCCGGCCCTGCGCCGCGCCGGTCAGCTGCATCTCCAGCTGACCTCGCCCCGCCGCGCCGCGGACAAGCTCAAGTACCTGGCCGGCTCCGAGGCCGCCATGGGCGCCTTCATCAACGACACCACCCCCGAATCCGTCGCGGCCCGGCTGCGCGAAGTGGCCGGCGAGCGGGCCGGCGTCGCGAGCCCCGCAACCCTCGCTCCCGCCACTCTGGCCCCGGAAGGCGCCCCCGCATGAACCCGACAACACGCACCGACGCCCAAGCCGGCAGCCTGGCGGACCGCTTCGAGGCCACCTTCGGCGCAGCCCCGCACGGCGTCTGGGCCGCCCCCGGCCGGGTCAACCTGATCGGCGAGCACACCGACTACAACGAGGGCTTCGTGCTGCCCTTCGCCATCGACAAACGCGCCAGGACTGCGGTCCGGCTCCGCAGCGATTCCGTCCGCAAGGACAGCACTATCCGGCTGCTGTCCACTTTCGGCGACCAGGAGCTCGTCGAGGCCGACGCGGCCGCCCTGATACCGGGCACCGTCACGGGCTGGGCAAAATACCCGCTGGGTGTGGTCTGGGCCCTGCAGCAGCACGGCATCGAGATCCCCGGCTTCGACCTCCTGCTCGACTCCGATGTGCCGCTCGGGGCCGGGTTGTCCTCCTCGCACTCGATTGAATGCGCCGTCATCACGGCCCTCAACGAGCTCACCGGGGCCGAGCTTTCGGCTGAGGAAATGGTCCGGCTGACCCAGCATGCGGAAAACGCGTTCGTCGGCGCACCGACCGGCATCATGGACCAGTCGGCGTCCCTGCACGGGGCCACCGGCCATGCCGTTTTCCTCGACTGCCGGGACCAGGCCGTGGAACTCGTACCCTTCGAGACCCCGGAAGCCGGGCTCGTGCTGCTGGTCATCGACACCAAAGTCTCGCATTCCCACGCCGACGGCGGCTACGCTTCCCGGCGCGCGTCCTGCGAGCTCGGCGCCGACGTCCTGGGCGCCAAGGCCCTGCGTGATGTCGCCGTCGAGGACCTCGAGGAGGCCAGCGGGCTGCTCGATCCGGTGACCTTCCGGCGGGTCCGCCACATCGTCACCGAAAACGACCGCGTGCTGCGGACCGTGGACGTCCTGCGGACCCAGGGGCCGGCGCACATCGGCAGCCTCCTCGATGCCAGCCACGTCTCCATGCGGGACGATTTCGAGATCTCCTGCCCGGAACTCGACCTCGCCGTGGACACTGCCCGTGCCCACGGTGCCATCGGTGCCCGGATGACCGGCGGCGGCTTCGGCGGCTCGGCCATCGCCCTGACCCCGGTGCAGGACGAGCAGCAGGTCCGGGACGCCGTCCTCCGGGCGTTTGCCGACGCAGGGTTCACCCGGCCGGACATCTTCACCGTCACGCCGGCGGCAGGGGCGGAACGCATCGCATGAGAATTCTGGTTACTGGCGGCACCGGTTACATCGGTTCGCACGGCGAGCACAACCCCAGCCCGTACCTGGAAAAGATGGAGATCGGCGCGAACAACCCCTACGGCCGGACCAAGGAACAGGTCGAGGACATCCTCGCGGACCTCGGCGCCGCGGACCTGCGCTGGCACATCGCGCTGCTGCGCTACTTCAACCCGGTCGGCGCGCACCCCTCCGGCCGGATCGGCGAGGACCCGCAGGGCATCCCGAACAAAGAAGACCCTCGGCGCCGTCGCTGCCGCCGCAGCCATCGCCCTCTCCCTGTCCGCCTGCGGCGGGTCCGGCCCGGCATCCACCGAGTCCAAGGGCGAAATCAACTACTGGCTCTGGGACGCCAACTAGCTCCCGGCCTACCAGCAGTGCGCGGACGATTTCACCAAGGCCAACCCGCGAAGTACCCCGAGTACGCCGCGAAGAAGCAGCTGCTCGCCCTTGATTCCCCGCCCGAACCTGCGGCTGGTCCTCAACGGGGATGAGGATGTGGGCAGCCCGTCGTCAAGGCCGGTCATCGAGGCTGAAGTGGTCCGCGGCGCCGCCGTCCTCGTGTTTGAAGCCAGCGTGGGGGGAGCCCTGAAGACCGCCCGGAAGGGCGTGGGCATCTTCCAGGTCAAAGCCACCGGACAGGAGGCGCATGCCTGACTTGACCCGGAAGCGGGCGCCAGCGCCATCGATGAAATCGCCCGCGTGATCGCACAGCTGCACGGTGAAACGGACCTCGAAAAGGGGGAGGGACCCGGACGGACGTCAATGCCGGCTCCGCGACAGCAGACATCGACGTCCGGGTCTCCTCCGAAACGGAGGTGCAGCGCATCAACGCGGTGCTGGACGGTTTGACGGCACGCAATCCCAGCGCCACCCCGGGCGTCAGCGGCGACTGGAACCGGCCGGTCATGGCCCGGTCAGCGCAGACGGCACGGCTGTTCGCCAAAGCGGCATACGTGGCCGACCAGCTTGGATTTCCACGCGCCGAGACATCGGTTGGCGGTGCCAGTGACGGCAACTTCGCTGCGGCGCTCGGCCTGCCGGTCCTCGACGGACTGGGTGCAGTCGGCGACGGCGCACACGCCCGGAACGAATGGATCAGCATCGACGGCATGCTCGAGCGGACGTGCCTTGCAGCCGGGCTGCTGACTGCCCTAGCAGAGGCTCCGGAGCGAAGCATCGGCGCTGTCGTGGGAGCGGCTGCCGGGTGAGAAGTCCGACGGCGGGCGGCGGCTCCGCGGAACCGCCGCCCGTCGTCGTCGTCGTGCATCACCACAGGGCCGACAACCTCGTCGGCCAGGACACTTGATGTGGAGAATGGATCGGAATGGATCGCGGAAGATTTGCTGAGCCGCTGAAGCTGCGCGGAGTCGAAATTGCCAACCGGGTCTGGATGTCGCCGATGTGCCAGTACTCTGCCGGTCAGGACGGCGTGCCCACCAACTGGCACCGCGTGCACTATGGTTCCCGGGCCGTCGGCGGCGCGGGAATGATCATGGTGGAGTCCACAGCCGTCGGGCCCCGGCACCGGACGACGCCCAATGACCTCGGCATCTGGAGCGCGGAGCAAGTCGCGGGGCACCGGATGCTTGCCGCCCAGATCAAGGAACTGGGGTCCGTCGCCGCAGTACAGCTCAACAGTGCGGGCCGGAAGAGCTCACACAGGCAGCCCTGGGTCCAGAGCGGGCAGAACAGCGCGGTCCCGGTCCAGGGCGGGGGATGGCTGCCGCTGGCCCCCTCCGCCCGGGCCTTCGGCAAACTGACCACGCCCGTTGAAATGACTGCCGCGGACATTGACGGCGTCGTTTCCGCGTTCGTCGCCGCCACGGTGAACGCCCACCACGCCGGGTACGACGTGGTGGAGATCCATGCGGCCCACGGGTACATGCTCCATCAGTTCCTGTCCCCGGTTTCGAACGCCCGCCAGGACGAGCACGGCGGACCGCTGGAGAGCCGGATGCGACTCCCCTTGCGGGTCGCGAAGGCCGTGCGTGAGGCCTTCCCGCCGGAGAAACCCGTGTTTGTCCGGATGACCGCAACGGGCTGGATCGAGGGCGGCATCAGCCTTGACGAGGCAAAGGTGTTTGCGCAGCGCCTGGGCCGGTTGGGGATCGATCTGCTCGACGTGACATCCGGGGCCCTGGCTGCGGACGCCCCGCCGCCGAACAGGAAGGGCCTGAACCTGGATTTCGCGGAATCGCTCAAGGAAGCCGCGGGAATCGCCGTGGCCCCGGTGGGGCAAATGGCGGACCCTGACCTGCTCCGGACCGTCTTCGAGACATCCAGCGTCGATGCCGTGATCGTCGGAAGGGCGCTGCTGCTCGACCCCTACTATGCGCTCCGACTGGCTGGCGGCCGGCCGAAGGAATACTGGCCGAGTCAGTACCACCGCGCCCTGTAATTCCAGCCAATCGATGCGACTCTTCAGTTGTTCACGGCGGCGTAGACGTTCAGGCTCGCCGAGAACACCAGCCACGAGACGTAGGGCAGCATGAGCAGCCCGGCTGTGGTGCTGATGGGGCCGAAGCGGAGGACCGTGATGATCGCAGCCACGGCGTGCGCTCCGATCACCAGGAGTCCCAGCCACAAGGCGGCGGTCCCCAGCATCGGGTACATGCCGAAGAACGCCAGCGGCCACGCCAGGTTCAGCACGAGCAGGAGCCCGTACACGGTGAGCGCATCCCGCCGGGGGAGCGACCGCTGGCGCCACACGAGCCACGCTGCCACGGCCATCGCCGCGTACAGTACTGCCCAGACCGAGCCGAACATCCACCCCGGCGGTGTCCACGGCGCCTTGTCCGCGGCGGCGTACCAGCCGTTGCTGTTCAGGATGATCGGAACGGAGCCCAGCGCCGACACGGCCCAGGACAACGCCAGGAAGCCGAGCAACGCGGCCAGCTGCCGCGGCCACGGGCGTCTGGCCGGGCGCGACGAGCCCGGGACGCTTAGTTCAACATTCTCTTGCACTGACCCACCTTGGTCGAGCCTGGGCGGTCCGTCAAACTGCGACGGCGGGATCTCCCGCCGCCGCGGTTCCAGTCAGGCCTGCGGGAGCCGCAACACGTCCATGGCCGCCAGCAGATACGGCGCCGGATCCGGGTCCGTTCCGGCCGCCCATCGTGTCCACGCTTCAAAGGTGGCCCCGATGTACGCGGCACACAGGTATCCGGCGGTGCCTTCCTCGACGCCGGCGGCCGTGAGGTGGAGCCGGGCGCGTTCGCGCTGGGGTGCCAGCGAGGCGTAGCTCCGGCTCGCGAGTTCGGGGTGTTCGGCGATCAGGCGCAGGCGTCCGCGCGTCACGGCGAGGTCAGGGATCACCGCCGCCCCGGCGAGGGCGGCCGCCCTCAGCCGGCACAGGACGTCCCCGTCAGCGCCGTGGGGCCGGGAGCCCGCCAGGACAAGCCCGGAGGCCTCCACCACCGGGTCCATCCCGCCCCAGATGAGATCGGCCTTGCTGGCGAAATAGCGGTAGAGGCTTTTCCTGCCGATTCCCGCCTCGCGGGCAATGTCTTCCATCGAGGTCTGCTCGTAGCCGCGTTCGGCGAAGAGCCGCAGCGCGACGCCGGCCACGGCGTCCGGATCGATGGTCACCGGGCGCCCGGTGGCACGTGGAACGGCACGCGTCCGGTCTTCCTCAGGCATCCCACCAGTATCCACCCTTACATAATGACACAGGGTGTCATAAGCTCGCGGGGTCACACTCTCCAACGTTCGGAAGGACATCATGGGCATCGAAGCTGCATGGCAGGAAGCCGCCACCACGGGCCGCTTTGCCGGGAAAAACGTCATCGTCACCGGGGCGGGCTCCGGGATCGGCCAGGCCACGGCCCTGCGCATCGCCAGGGAGGGCGGCAGGGTCATCGCCGCGGACATCAGCAAGGAGCGCCTGGACGCCCTTGTTGCGGACAATGCCGGACTGGACCTGGTTCCGGTGCCCGGGGACATCTCCACCGAGGAGACCGTGGCGGCCGTTGTGGTTGCCGCCGGCGGACGGGTCGACGCCCTCGCGAACGTCGCCGGCATTATGGATAACTTCGCCCCCATCCACGAGGTGGATGACGAGCTGTGGGAGCGGGTCTTCCGGATCAATGTCACCGCCCTCATGCGGCTCACCCGTGCGGTGGTGCCGCTGATGCTGGAGGCGGGCGCCGGCTCCGTGGTCAACGTCGCCTCCGAGGCCGGACTGCGCGGGTCCGCCGCCGGGGCCGCCTACACCGCGTCCAAGCACGCCGTCGTCGGCCTGACCAAGAACTCCGCGGTGATGTACGGGCCGACGGGCCTGCGCTTCAACGCAGTGGCCCCCGGCGCCACCATCACCAATATCGAGGCCACCTGGGGATCGCAGCTCGCGGCCGAACGCCTCGGCCCGCTGATGGGCGCCACCATTCCCGCCCCCGCCACCGCCGCGCAGCTCGCCGCCTCCATCACCTTCCTGCTCAGCGAGGACGGCACCAACGTCAACGGCGCCATCCTCGCCTCCGACGGCGGCTGGTCCGCCCTGTAGCCGGGACCCCTTGACACTCCTCCGCCGCCGTCATATTCTACAACCAAATGGTTGTAGATCAGTTGAGTGATGCCGAAGTCGACCGCCTGTTCCAGGCGCTCGCGGATGTCACCCGCCGGGACATTGTGCGGCGCGTGACGGTGGGGGAGTATTCCGTCTCCGGCCTGGCCGCTCGCTATGCCATGAGCTTTGCCGCCGTCCAGAAGCACGTGGCGGTGTTGGAGCGTGCCTCCCTGGTTACCAAGGAGAAGCGCGGAAGGGAGCAGATCGTGCGGGGCAATCATGACGGCCTGCAAAAAGCCCGGCGGCTGCTCGATGAGTACGAGGCGATCTGGCGGCAGCGTGCCGAGCAGATTGCAGACATTCTCGCTGAAGGATAGGAAGGGTTCCGCAATGACTGTTGTCAGTTCCACCAAGAATCTTGAAGCACTCAGCTTCACCCTCGTCACCGAATTCGACGCTGACGTCAAGCGCGTCTGGCAGGTCTGGGAGGACCCGCGGCTGCTGGAGCGCTGGTGGGGGCCGCCGACCTGGCCGGCCACCTTCGAGCAATTCGACTTCCAGCGTGGCGGGAAGGCGGCCTATTACATGACCGGCCCCGACGGTACGAAGGCACGAGGCTGGTGGCGCATCACAGCCATCCAGGCTCCGAACCAGCTGGAGTTCGACGACGGCTTTGCCGACGGGAACGGCGACCATGTCGAGGCGATGGGCATCACGCACGCGACCGTCACGCTCGAAGAGGTCGGCGACCGCACACGGATGACGGTGCTCTCCACGTTCGAGTCGGAAGAACAGATGAACCAGATGGTCGAGATGGGCATGGAGGAGGGCATGAAGGAGGCCGCCGGCCAGATCGACGCCCTCCTCGCGGAGCACTCCAACCCCTGACAGGCCCACTGGGGGCGGCATCCGCCCGACGAGGCGCAACGCGCAGAGGACGACGGCGGGAGCTTCCGCCGTCGTCCTCTCTGCGTGCCGCCGGGGTCCGGAGGAGGTGCGGCAACATGTCCCAGCAGGTACGCGGCGTTCCCGATCCGGGGTTGCCGCCGCTGGTCAGTTCGGCCGATTTCGCCGGCCTTCCGGGGCTGTGCCACCTGGCAGCGGCAGGGGAGACGCCCATGCTCGCCTCCCATGCAGCGCTCTTCAACGAGTTCATGCACGACAAGGCCCTGGGGATGGGCGGGCGGGAACGCATCTACGCGAAGGTTTCGCGGACCGCCGACTCGCTGGCGGCCCTGCTCGGCTGCCGGCCGTCCGAGCTGGGATTCCCCCAAAACGTGGCGCAGGCCGTGAACATGGTGGCGCGCAGCATCGACGTTCCCGGCGGCAACGTCGTCATGCCGCAGTGGGAATACCCGTCCGACATGTATCCGTGGCGGACCGGCACGGCCATGGAAATCCGTCTGGTCCGGAGCCCGGACCATCTGATGGATCCCCAGAGGTTCGCCGACGCTGTGGACAGTTCGACCCGGGCGATCGTGACCAGCCTGGTCTCCTACTACACCGGCGAGCTGATCGATCTGCAGGAATACCGCGCGATTGCCGACTCCTGCGGCGCGGTGCCGATCGTGGACGTCTCCCAGGCCCTGGGCGTTGCGGGTTTCGACGTTTCGCTGGCTGACTTCGCCGTAGCGTGCGGGTACAAGTGGGCCCTGGGCACGCACGGCGCAGGGATCGCGTACTGCAACGCTGCCCGGCAGCCTGGCTGGCAGCCGCGGGAATCCGGCTGGACCTCTGCGGTGTGGGTGGATGCGGACGTCCGGGACACCTCGGTTACACCGGTCCGGGACGGGCGGCGCTTCGAGCTCGGAAACCCCGCCGCGCTGTGCGTGCAGATCCTTGGAGCCGGCATCGACTACCTGCGCGCCAGCGGACTGGCCAGGATCGAGGCCCATGTGCGGGCACTGACTGACGTCTTGTGGACTGAGCTCGACGCCCTGGGGATGCGGATGCTCACCCCCGCCGACCCCGCCAGGCGGGCGGGAATCGTCGCGTTCGAGGTCGACGACGAAGGCGTGTGGCGCCGCGGCCTCGAAGCCCACGGGGTGCTCGCCTGGACCGGGGACAAACGGGTGCGGATTTCGCCCCACCTGTACAACGGGATGGCGGACATCCGGCAGGCCATCGAGGCCGTCGGGGCGGTCCGGAAAACGGTCAGGTAATGGGATCCGCCTGAGTGGCTGACTTCCGGCGGAGCACGGCGGGCACCGTGCCTCAATCAGTAAGCCGGCAGGGACGGCCATCTGTGCGTGAGCCGGCGTCGAATTCCTGTCATGAACGAATACAGCCCGGCGGCGCAGGAGCGGGTACGGGACGCCGCCTACGACGCACTTGAAAACGTCCTCAACAGCATGTTCGCGCCCCTCGGCCGGCATGCCCTCGCCGCACGGTGGAACCAGGCCTGCGAAGCGATGGCGAAACACCTCGAAGCGCAGGACACCGGCGAAGACTGATCCGATCTGATCGGGGCACGTTTCACGACAAAGCGCCCCCCCATCGGTAGTTGCCGTCCGCAGCGATCAAGACGGCAACTACCGCGAGCTACCTCGGCGGTGATCCAGGATTCACCCGGGCAGTACAACTAGATGACGGCTGCAGCAGACGCCTGCACGGGCCGCTGGGCAGGCAGGTAGTCGAACAATTGCCGCAGACCGAAGGACCTTCCGGCAGCTCTTCCGCGGCGCCCACGCGGTTGACCAGGGCCCGAGATGGCGGCTGCGGATCGTCGCAACGTCGCCCATATGGTGGGTGAAACCCTGGCCCGGCTCGTCCCTGTCCCGGGTCGGGGCGAACAGGGTGCCTGTAAACAACGCGAAACCGTCCGGGTACTGATGGTGCTTCCCGAACGTTGCTGCCACGAGTTCTTCGAACGGCCGGCTGATCCTGGCCACGGAGCTGCGGCCCTCCAGCGAATAGCCGTCCTGGCCCTCGACACGCAGCAGGAACTCCTCCTGGCGCAGTGTTTCCAGACTGAACCCGTCGTCGAACAGCCGGATCAGCGGGCCCAAGGCGCCGGACGCATTGTTGGACGTGCCGGGGAAGGTCGCCGCGGGCAGCTGCCAGGTGACTGGCGGCTGCCTCCAACATGTGCGACAGGTCGTTTGCGACCGCAACGAAGGTGAATCCCTCCTCCAGGCGGCGGGCAGCGTCCTCGCCGCTGCCGACCTAGATGCCGCTCGCAATCCCTGCCGCGTCGGCAGCAGCCCGGATGCGTACGAGAGCCGCCTCGAAGGCGGCGGCCGCATCGGGATCGCCGGGGAACCTGGCACCCACAGCCAACGACAGATCGACGGGGCCGACGAACACGGCATCGACCCCGCTGACCGCGCTGAGTTCCTCGACCCCGGCCAGTCCTTGCACGGTTTCGATCATGACGATCCGCAGTATCTGCCCATCCCTTTGGGACAGTTCCCTACCGTCCGAGGGCTGCGTCCGCATGGGGCCGAAGGACCGGTTGCCGCGGGGCGGGTACATCGACGCCCGCACGATTTCCGTTGCCTCGGCCGCGGTGTCGACCATCGGGACGATGATCCCGGACGCGCCGGCGTCGAGCGCCTGCCCGATGTACTCGGCACGCGCCGCCGGGACCCGGACGAAGCCGGCGGTGCCCGTTCCGCGGAGCGGACCGAGACCCGCCAGCCAGCCGCGGAAATCCGTGGCACCGTGCTGTCCGTCCAGGACGATGAAGTCGTAACCGACGCCGGCGAGCTTCTCCGCCGCCAGCGCCGAGTCCAGCACGGACCAGTAACCCACGGTCCGCTCCCGATCCCGGAGTTTGTGCACAGTTGCTTCGCTCATTGGCGGTTTCCCTTTCCCGGGCCATTCAGTTGCGGGCGATCTGCTCGTTGATTCTTGACGCTACTGCCTCGGGGTGTTCAGCGGATACGATCCATTTCCGGGTCTTGGTTTCCAGGGCAACGGCACGGCCGCCGGCGAGCGCACCCCGGGTGTTGGCGCCCACGGCCCGGGCTCCGTACCCGTCGGCCAGGGTCGTTTCTGATGTCTTTGAGGCCGCCAGGATGCCGGACAGGCGGATCTTCGACGTGTAGAACGGCCTGCAGCGAATGACCACATGTCCGGCGACGACGTCGATGCGCACGCGCATGCCGAGGACCACCCAGGTGAGCGCGATGACCCCCGCGCTGATGATCAGCCCCGGCCCCGGGATGTTGCCGGCGATGATCGCATCGCCCGGCCGAATTCGCCGGAAAGCTGCCCGTTCGCCGGAATATTCCAGCGAACTCGCAGGTTTCCGGCGAATTCGCGCTTCGGGAGGAGCCGACATTCCGGCATGCTCCCGGAGGGGCCGAGGGGTTGCCCTCAACTGTCCATAACCGTTGCAGTCCGGCCCGCCCGCGGGGCAGCATCGAGACATGACAAAATACCTCATCTCCTTCCCGAGCGAAGCCATGGTGCTCACCGACGAGGAGTTTCCGATCGTCTCCGCCGAATCCCATGCTGTGATCGAGGAGGCGAAGGCTGCCGGCGTCTACGTATTCGGCGGTGGGATCGAGGAGGAAGTCGATCCCGTGCTGGTCTCAGCCGACGGGTCGGTGAGCACCGGGATCTATCCGGGCTCCGAACTCAAGGGCGGGTTCACCGTGCTGGAGCTGCCGACGCGCGAGGACGCGGTCGAGTGGGCGAGGAAGATCGCGGTGGCCTGCCGTTGCTCGCAGGAGCTCCGCGAGTTCATGTACGACCCGCAGAGCTAGCCGTACTCAGCTAGGCGCCGGTTTCAGGCTGGTCGGCGTCGAAGCCGGCCAGCAGGCGCCGGGACGCCGTATTCATGTGCGAGTGCATCGCCGCCGTGACGGCAGCCTCGTCGTGTGACTCCAGTGCGCGGAAAATCTCCCAGTGTTCGGCGAGCGCTGCCGCAGCGTGGCCCTTCTCCGTCAGTGCCCGGTCCACCCAGATCCGCAGCAGCGAGCGGATGCTCTGGAGGAGTTCCTTGAGGACCTGGTTGCCCGAGCTGGAGGCGATCTCCCGGTGGAAGGCGGCGTCGGCCTCCACAAAGGCACCCAGATCGTCGAGGCTGTGCTCCATCGTGGCAAGGTTGCCGCGCATGCGCTCCAGCGCCTCGTCGGTGATCCGCAGGGCCGCGAGCTGGCAGGCCTGAACCTCGAGGCCGCCGCGGAGTTCCACCAGTTCGCGGGTGCGCGGGGCGCCAAGCATGAGGCCCCAGCTGAGGGTGCGGGGCAGCAATTCGGAAATGCCGTCGCGAAGGTACGTTCCGGAGCCGGGCCGGACAATGACGATACCCAGGATCTCCAGGGCGGCCAGCGCCTCCCGGACCGCCGAGCGGCCGACTCCGAGAGAGGCGGCGAGCTGGCGCTCCGCCGGCAGGCGGGTCCCGACGGCGATCTCCCCGCTCGTGAAATAAGCCAGCAGGCGTTCCGCGACCTCAGACACCACCGAGCCCTGTTCCATGGAACCGAGGGCAGCACTGATTTTGGCCGTCGAAGCGGCGGAGTTAGCGGACACACTCAAAGCCTAACAACGGGAGCCTGCGGCAGAGAGCAGGAGCAGCTTCAGAAATAAACATGTCAACCGGTTGACCAATTTACCGTTCGGTCTTATGGTGTTAATCACACGCTTAGTGCCGGCCGTGCCAGCTTTCCCGAACTAGGCAATGAGACACATCCCGAGGCATCCAATGCAGGAAGCCGCCGGGAGACCAACATCTAGGAGTCAATGTGGACACCACACAATCAGTGGTCGAAAGATCTGCAATCAGGAAAGTGTCAATGCGGCTGGTGCCGTTTGTCGCCCTCATGTTCTTCATCAACTATCTGGACCGCACGGCCATCTCCTTCGCCGGCCCCAACGGCATGAACGCGGACCTCGGCCTCTCAGCAGCCCAATTCGGCTTCGCCTCCGGCGTCTTCTTCATCGGCTACATCCTGCTGGAAATCCCCAGCAACCTGGCCCTGCACAAGTTCGGCGCCCGCCGCTGGCTCGCCCGCATCATGGTCAGCTGGGGCATCGTCTCCCTGCTGTTCACCTGGGTCAGCAGCGTGGAGCAGCTTTACACCCTGCGCTTCATCCTGGGTGTGGCCGAAGCCGGGTTCTTCCCCGGCGCCATCCTCTTCCTCAGCCTCTGGGTGCCTTCCCGTCACCGCAGCAAGATCCTGGCCCTCTTCTACCTGGCCCAGCCGCTGACCACCGTCATCGGAGCACCGCTGGCCGGCCTCCTCATCCAGCAACACGGACTCTTCGGCCTCGAGGGCTGGCGCGTCATGTACCTGGGAGTGTCCATTCCGGCCATCATCGTCGGCATCATCGCCTGGTTCTACCTCGCCGACTCCCCGGCCAAGGCCAAATGGCTCAGCCCGGACGAGAAGACCTGGCTGACCCACGCCCTGGAGAAGGAAAAGAAGGAAACCTCGGCGAGCAACCAGCACGTCAGCGTCCGCACGGTCTTCTCCAACGGCAAGGTCTGGATGCTGTCCGCCATCTACTTCGGCTTCATCTACGGCCTGTACGCGCTGGCGTTCTTCCTGCCCACCATCATCGCCGGCTTCGAAGGTCAATACGGCACCAAGTTCGACGTCTTCCAGAAGGGCCTCATCACCGCCATCCCGTACCTGCCCGCGGCCCTTGCGCTGTACTTCTGGTCCAAGGACGCCACGAAGCGCGGCGTCAAGACCTGGCACATCGCCCTGCCTGCCCTGGTCGGCGGCCTGAGCATCCCGCTGGCCCTGTTCGCCGGGTCGCCGGCCGCGACCATCGCCGTCATCACTGTCACGGCCATGGCCATCTTCGCCGCACTGCCCAACTTCTGGACGGTCCCCACTCAGTTCCTCACCGGCGCCGCAGCCGCGGCCGGCATCGCCCTGATCAACACGGTGGGCAACCTGGCCGGCTTCAGCGCCGGCTACGTTACCGGCTGGCTGAAGGACTGGACCGGCGGCTACACCGTCCCGATGTTCGTCGTCGGCGGCTTCATGCTCCTCTCCGCCATCCTCATGGTGATCCTGAGCCGCTCCGGCAAGGTCAGCGAAGGAGTTCCGGCCGAAGCCCTGGACCCGGCCGGAGCCGGACACCACTCCGAGCCCTAACAGACCCGGGGACGTCCCCCTCACCCGGGGACGTCCCCGCACCAATCCGCACCGGCCGGCACATGCAGACCCCGCCGCAGTCACGTCCGCCGCCGCCGCCGCCACCGCCGGCGCCTCCACGAACAATTTCCCCCAGCTAGCCTCTATACTTCCGGGAGACACCGCATGACCCGCCTGTTCAATGAACCTTCGGCCTTCGCTGACGAAATGATCGAGGGCTTTGTTGCCTCCCACAGCCGCTGGGTCATGCGCGTCTCCGGAGGTGTCGTCCGCAACACCCGCAGCGCACCCGGCACCGTTGCACTGGTGATCGGCGGCGGCTCCGGCCACTACCCGGCCTTTGCCGGCCTGGTGGGACAGGGCCTGGCCCACGGCGCCGCGATGGGCAACCTGTTCGCCTCACCCTCGGCGCAACAGGTCTACACCGTGGCCAAGGCGGCTGACAACGGCGCCGGAGTCCTGTTGGGATACGGCAACTACGCCGGTGACGTCCTGCACTTCAACCAGGCCCAGGAACGGCTCCGCAACGAGGGCATCGACTGCCGGAGCATCGCGGTCACGGACGATGTCTCCTCCGCTCCGCTGGCCGAACGGGCCAAGCGCCGGGGCATCGCCGGCGACCTGACGGTCTTCAAGGTGGCTGCCGCGGCCGCGGAGGCCGGCTACTCCATGGACGCGATCATGGACATTGCCGATCGCGCCAACCACCGGACCCGCTCCTTCGGTGTTGCCTTCACCGGCTGCACCCTGCCCGGCGCCGACCACCCGCTCTTCTCCGTCCCGGAGGGCCGCATGGCTGTCGGTATGGGCATCCACGGCGAGCCCGGCATCGGGGAAACGGACATCCCGACGGCGGATGAACTCGCCGAACTGCTCGTCGCCAAGCTCCTCACCGAAATCCCCGAATTTCCCGAAGGCCTCGCCGCCGATGGCACCCCGCGCCGCGTGGTCCCCATCCTCAACGGCCTGGGCAGCGTCAAATACGAGGAACTCTTCGTCGTCTACCGCCGCGTCGCCCAGCTCCTGGCCGAAGCGGGCCTGGACGCCGTGGACCCGCAGGTGGGCGAACTGGTCACCAGCTTCGACATGGCCGGAACCTCGCTGACGCTCTTCTGGCTCGACGACGAACTGGAAACCCTCTGGAATGCCCCGGCCGACGCCCCGGCCTTCCGCCGCGGCGCCGTCACGGCGGAGGCGCTGGAAACGCCTGCCGGCGGAACAGGCGGCGAGCCCGCCGACGTCGAACTGTCCATCCCGGAGGCCACCGCGGAATCCCGTGCCGGAGCCGTCCGTGTGCTCGCCGTTCTGGGCGCTGCGAAGACCGTTGTGGACGCCAACGCCGACGAGCTCGGCCGGATCGATGCCATCGCCGGCGACGGCGACCACGGCATCGGCATGGAACGCGGAGTCGGAGCGGCCGTCGCCGCCGCCGCGGACGCAGTCGCCCGCGGGGCAGGAGCCGCCACGACCCTCCACCTGGCAGGCGACGCCTGGGCGGACAAAGCCGGCGGCACCTCCGGTGCCCTGTGGGGCATGGCGCTGCGGGCGGTCGGCGACGCCCTTGGCGACGCCAAGACCCCGGATGCCCGGGCTGTGGCCGACGGCGTGGCCGGCGCCGCAGCCGCGATCATGGAATTCGGCAAGGCAAAACCCGGCGACAAGACACTGGTGGACGTACTGGTCCCGTTCCGCGACTCCCTCAGCGCAGGCGTCGACGCCGGCAGGTCCATCGGGGACGCCTGGGGCGCGGCAGCCAGCGTGGCCGAGCAGGCGGCCAAAGACACCGCCCAGCTGCTGCCGCTCATGGGACGCGCACGTCCCCATGCCGAGAAGAGCCTCGGCACCCCCGACGCCGGTGCCGTCTCCATGGCGCTGATCGTACGAGCAATTCACACCACCCTCACCGGGGGCACCCCCGCCGAGAACAACGAAGTCAAGGAGAACGCATGAGCGCCAAACTGCGCCTGGTCATCGGAGCCGACGACGCCGGATTCGACTACAAAGAGGCACTCAAGGCCGACCTCGAGGCCAGCGACCTCGTCGAATCCGTCCACGACGTGGGTGTGGACGCCGCCAGCCACACCCCCTACCCCTCAGTGGCCATCGCGGCGGCCGAACTGATTGCCGCCGGCAAGGCGGACCGCGCACTGCTGGTCTGCGGGACCGGGCTGGGCGTCGCAATCGCCGCGAACAAGGTCCCCGGCATCCGGGCCGTCACAGCCCACGACAGCTACTCCGTGGAACGCTCGATCCTCAGCAACAACGCCCAGGTGCTCACCTTCGGCCAGCGTGTTGTAGGCCTGGAACTTGCCCGCCGGCTCGCCCGCGAATGGCTTACGTACACGTTCGACGAGGCCTCCGCCTCGGCCGAAAAGGTCACACTGATTAAGGACTATGAAGGTGTCACTTCCCGCTAAGCGCAGCGCCGCCTCCGCCACCGTGACGCCCAGGGCCACCATCGGCGTCAGCCTCAAGATGTACCTCGGCTACGAACACACGCTGCAATGGTGCCGGGAGGTGGCCGAAATCGCTTCGGCACACCCCGCGGTCCGGAGCGGCGGCATCGAACTGTTCGCCCTGCCCGCCCATCCGGTGCTCGCCGAAGCGGCACGGATCCTGGGCCCGGCCGGTGCCGCCACCGGAGCCCAGGACATCTTCTGGGAGGACGAGGGCGCCTTCACCGGGGAAGTCGGCGGCAAGATCATCGCCGAGGTCGGCGGCCGGTACGCGGAAGTCGGCCATGCCGAGAGGCGCCGCATCTTCGGCGAGGATGACGACGTCATCGGGCTCAAGGCTGCCGCCGCCTACCGTAACGGGCTCACGCCGGTCCTGTGCGTCGGGGAACCCGGCCGCGGGACGGCAGCGGACGCCGTCCGGCACTGCATCCGCGAGATTGATGGCGTGCTGAACCGGGCCGATAGCCTTGGCCAGTCCGGACGGACAATCGTCGCCTACGAACCGCAATGGGCCATCGGCGCGGCCGAACCGGCCACGCCGTCGTTCATCAGCGACGTCATCCGCGGCTTGGAGGCGCACCTCCGCAGCCGGCCTGGGCAGTCCGACAGCCCGGTCATCTACGGCGGCAGCGCCGGACCCGGCCTCATCGGACAGCTGGACTCCGCTGTGGCCGGGCTCTTCCTGGGCCGCTTCGCCCACGACCCGGCCGCACTCAGGACCATCCTGGACGAAACAGCCGAACGGCTGGGACTCCTGGCCAGGACAGGGGCGAGAGCATGAGCACCATCGGACTGAGCAGCTACGCCTTCTTCTGGCAGCTCTCGGAAAAGGTTTCGGAACCCCTCAGCCTCCACGAGGCACTGCAGCGCACGGCGGCCCTCGGCGTGGACCTGTTCCAGATCTGCGACTACGCACCGCTCGAATCCATGGGCGAAGTGGAACTCACAGACATCCGGGCCACCGCCGACTCCCTGGGAATCGCTCTGGAAATTGGCACCAAAGGCATCCGCCCGGACCACCTCCGGAAGTTCCTGCGGATCGCCGGCATCCTCGGCTCGCCGCTGCTGCGGACCATGTTCAACGTTCCGGGCCACACTCCCTCCGCGGAGGAAGCCGCCGCGATCTTCACTGCCGTGCTGCCGGAGTTCGAAGCCGCCGGGGTCAAGATCGCCGTGGAAACCTACGAACAAGTTCCCACGGCCCGGATCCTGGAGGTCATCCGCAGCGTCGGCAGCCCTTATCTGGGTATCTGCAGCGATCCCGCCAATACGGTCGCGGCCCTGGAGCTGCCCCGGGACGTGATTGATGCCGTGGCGCCCTACGTCTTCAACATGCACATCAAAGACTTTGCGTTCAGCCGCAAGGAGGGGTGGGTCGGGTTCACATACTCCGGCGCACCGCTCGGCGAGGGCCTTCTGGACTATGACTACATGGCCGGAAAGCTTCAGCCCAAAGAAAGAAACATCAACCAAATTGTCGAGCACTGGCTGCCTTGGCAGGACTCCGAAGAAGAGACCATCCGCCTCGAAAACCAGTGGACCCAGCAAAGCCTCGATTTCCTAAGGAGCAAGTGAAATGTCAGCAGAACAATTGACCGTCGCCGTCATCGGGGCCGGAGGCAAAATGGGGCTGCGTGTTTCAGCCAACCTCCAGAAGAGCGCCCACACCGTCTTCTACAGCGAGAACTCGCCGGCCGGGCAGGAACGTGTCCGGGCCGAAGGCCGCGAGATCAGCAGCACCGAGGACGCCATCAGGGACGCCGACGTCGTGATCCTCGCTGTCCCGGACACCGTACTGGGCGTCGTTTCCGAGGGTGTGGTTCCGCAGATGAAGTCCGGCGCCATCCTCCTCACCCTTGACCCCGCCGCAGCCTACGCCGGCCTGCTGGCCAAGCGCGACGACGTCGTCCAGGCCGTGGCCCACCCGTGCCACCCGTCAGTGTTCCTGGAACGCACCACCAAGGAGGAATGGGCCGATACCTTCGGCGGCCAGGGCGCGCCCCAGAACGTCGTCGCCGCCATCGACGAGGACGCCTCCGAGGAGACCAAGGCCGCCGCCGAAGCGACCATCAAGGTCATCTACGCGCCCGTGATCGACGTCCACTGGGTCACCGTGAAGCAGCTTGCCATCCTCGAACCCACCCTCGTGGAGACCGTGGCCTGTATGATCGGCACCCTGCTGAACGAGGCGCTCCACGAGACCGTGCACACCGCCGGTGTCCCGGAGGAAGCCGCCAAGGCCATACTTTTCGGCCACGTCCAGATCGCCCTCACCAACGCACTGCGTGGTTCCAACCCGTTCTCCGAGGCCTGCGAGATCGCCATCCAGTACGGCAAGGACACCATCATCAAGGACGACTGGAAGAAGATCTTCGACGACTCCGAGCTGGACAGCGTGATCGCCAAGATGCTCAAGCTAGACGCCGTCAAGCGCTAAGTCATCCGACGCACCACCGACAACGGGCGGGCGGCAACCAGTCACTGGCTGCCGCCCGGCCGGACGGCCGGGCAGTTGCCCGTTCGCGACTACGAATGGACCCTACTTTGAACACCGGCACCACCGTCAGCGCGCGCCGCAGCGGACCCTCCTCCGAAGAACTGTCATGGACCAGCTTGGATCAGCGTGCGGTGGACACCATCCGTGTTCTCGCTGCGGATGCCGTGGAGTAGGTCGGTAACGGCCACCCGGGGACCGCGATGAGCCTGACGCCGGCCGCTTACCTTCTCTTCCAGAAGCTGATGCGGCACGACCCGAAGAACCCGGACTGGCTGGGCCGGGACCGTTTCGTGCTCTCCCCGGGCCACACCTCCCTGACGCTGTACATCCAGCTGTTCCGCTCCGGCTACGGCCTGGAACTGAGGGACCTTGAGGCGCTGCGGACCTGGGGTTCGCTGACGCCGGGGCACCCGGAGTACAAGCACACCAAGGGTGTGGAGATCACCACCGGCCCGGACGTCCTGGCCCACGCCCGTGAAGCCGTGGACCACGGCGCGGCCGCCCGCACCACCTGGCAGGAGGCCTTCGAGGCCTGGCAGTCCGGGAACCCCGAGGCCGCTGCCCTGCTCGAGCGCGTCGAGGCCCGCAGGCTCCCGGCCGACCTCGATTCCGCCCTGCCGGCCTTCGAGGCCGGCAAGGACGTCTCGACCCGCGCCGCCTCCGGGAAGGTCCTGAACGCGATCGGCCCGGTCATGCCCGAACTCTGGGGCGGCTCCGCGGACCTGGCCGAGTCGAACAACACCACGATCGAGGGGTCGCCCTCGTTCATCCCGGCCTTCCGCTCCACGGCCGCCTGGAAGGGCAACCCCTACGGCCGGGTGCTGCACTTCGGCATCCGCGAACACGCTGCCGCGTCGATCGTGAACGGGATCTCCCTGCACGGGAACACCCGGGCGTTCTCGGGCACGTTCCTGATCTTCAGCGACTACCAGCGCCCCGCGATCCGGCTCGGCGCCCTCATGGGAGTCCCGTCGCTGTATGTCTGGACGCACGACTCGATCGGCCTCGGCGAGGACGGACCGACGCACCAGCCGGTCGAGCAGCTCGCCTCCCTCCGCGCCATCCCGGGCCTGGACGTCGTCCGCCCCGGAGATGCGAAAGAGGTCGCCGCGGCCTGGAAGGTCATGCTCGAGAACCACGAGAACCCCGCCGGGATCGTGCTGACCCGCCAGAACATCCCCACCTACGCCCGCGGCACCGGCGAGGCCGAAGCTGACACCTTCGGGTCCGCCGCCGGCGTCGCGAAGGGCGGCTACGTCCTGGCCGAAGCCTCCGCCAACGGCCGGACCGCCGACGCCCGGGTCATCCTGATCGGCACCGGCTCCGAGGTCCAGCTCGCCGTCGCGGCCCGGACCGCGCTGCAGGCCGAAGGCATCCCGACCCGCGTCATCTCCATGCCCTGCGTGGAGTGGTTCAACAAGCAGGACGCCGCCTACCGCGAAGCGGTCCTCCCGGCCGCCGTCAAGGCGCGGGTATCCGTCGAAGCCGGACTCGCCCTGGGCTGGAAGGAATTCGTCGGCGACGCCGGCCGTTCCGTCTCCCTCGAGCACTACGGCGCCTCCGCGGACTACAAGCGCCTGTTCCAGGAATTCGGCATCACCGCGGAAGCCGTTGCCGCCGCCGCCAAAGAATCCCTCGCCAGCCTCACGGCCTGATCCAAACGCGGGGAAGAGGGCGACGGCGGGATCCTCCCGCCGTCGCCTCTTCTATTTAGTATTTAGCCGGAGAGTTCAGTAGGCTGCCCGGCCGCCTTGCCGGCCGGAATCCCGTTTGGGCTCCTTCCGGGCGCGCAGCGCGTAGACACGCGCCCGTTCGCTCGAGAGGGCAAGGATCAGCAGGATGTCGAGCGTCAGTCCGGGAAGATTGGACTGCAGGGTGATGCCCGGGCCGCCGTTGAGCACATCGAGGACCTGGATGAGGATGGCCGACGCGCTCAGCGCCATTGCCGAGGTCCGTGCCCAGTTCCGCCCCAGGAACACGAACCAGGCGAGCAGCAGTTCCGCCACACCGAACGCGAGCACCACCAGGAGTGACGCCAGCAGCATGCCTTCCGCCTGGCCGACAGTGATGCCGGAACCGCTTTCTGATTGAAGCAGCGGTTCCAGATGTTCCTCCTGGAAGAGGAAGATCGAGAGTGCCAGGAGGCCGGCGGCAACCGCCCGTGCACAGACCAGGGCCGCGCCGACGATCGTGGGGGCGGGACGCTTGCTGCGACTGTCGCTCGGCGGCCCGGCAGCGGCGGGCCCTGCCGGAGTGGTTTTCCGGAGATCGACGATGGGCAGGTCGCCGTCGGTGGAGATCGTGTCGCCGCCGCCGTTGCGTGTGTGATAGCCCGTCGAGAAGTCGCGGATCACCCTGACGGCCGTCGCCGGATCCGCCCGGACGATGCTCGTAACGACGTGGTCGCGTTCGTCGTCGGTCCCCTCGTCGATCTTGTGCGTGATCTGGAGGGTAAAGAGCGAAAAGCCGACGCTGCGGTCGTACGAGCCGGCGGCCAGCCAGTCCGCCGCGAGGCCGCCGGGCAGCAGCCAGCCGGACGGGCAGCGCCAGAACCGCACGTGGTGGCGCTTTCCCGGCGTCCCGTCCACTTCCTGCTCGTAGGCGAAGTCCTGCTGGCGGCCGAACAGGTACAACGGGCTGACCGGTGCATGGAGGTAGCTGCGGTGAAAAAGGGTTGCGGTGCCTATCCTGCGGCTGCTGGCCAGCGTCACGTCATCGGCGAGCATCCAGCCTCCGGCCAGCATCACACCGTGTACCTGCGGTTCTGATCCCAGCAGGGCCACATTGACCGGATCGCCGAGCAGCCCGTCGCTGGTGCGCGCCCTCCCGATGAAGTAGTCCGGGACGTAGATGCGGGTCAGGATACTGTGCAGCCGGGGGAGTACCAGGTACGCGAGGAGTGCCCAGAAAACGAAAAGGAACCAGAGCTGGGCCCAGCCCCACTGGAAGCTCTCCTGCAACAGCAAGGACGTCAGCCAGAGCGCCGAGACGCCGCCGTTGAGGAAAAACACCTTGTCCAGCACCGAGTACGGAATCTCGCCGCTCGCGGCGAGGACCTCAACCTCAACGTCGGGCCTGGTCATGGCGGTCATATTACTAGAGGTCGCCCGCTGACAGACAGGGAGAGTCAGGATGCCGCTGACGGCGGTGGCCGTCAGCGGGTGCGCGGCGCCCTGGCGAGGTTCGCGGTGAGCTCGGCCGCGTTCTGGCGGACGGCGTAGGCCGGGCGGTCCCGTTCCCCACGCCAGCTCCCGGACAGCGGGCCGATGGTGACCGTGTCGAAGCCGAACTCGTCGTAAAGCCTGGCCACGAGCTCGCCGGCCGCCGGGAAATCGCTGGTAGTGGCCAGTGCCCGGCGGTTCGGGGATCCCGCCGGGACCCGCCGGCGCCGATCTGGGTGGACAGGATGTGGTTGAAACCCTTGGCCACCTTGGATCGCGGCAGATGTTCCTGCAGCAGCCCGGAGGTAGTGGCTTCGCCGCGGTCCAGGGCGGGAACGTGGCCGTCACGTTCCCAGTAGTAGTTGTTCGTATCGATCACGATCTTGCCGGCCAGATGATTCCGATCGTTGTCATGTCCGTCCAACGGTCTGCCGGTCCAGGAAATTTCCGGTCAACGTCTCCGGCGCCCGACGGGTGAGTCCCGGATCAGCGTGCGTACGCGTTTCCCAGCAGTTTCGAGAACATGCCCGGTTCCTGCGGCACGCCGCTGCAATTATTGGAAACCCCGTTGCGCAGTTCCCCTTGGTTCGCAGCATTGCAGGCGGTGTCCCTGTTCAGCGACCACATGGACACCCGCCCGATGCCTCGTTCCACTGCGAAACTGTTGAGCCCCGCGGCATCCTCAGGAGTGAAGATCTGGCCCTTGACATCGTTTATCCCGATCATGGGTGTGAGCCCGATCTTGTTCCACAAGGCCGCAGCGTCCGCCGTGTTGCCTGACTTGCCGTACAGCTCGGTCAGCGCCCGATGCGTACCCTCGGCCGCGCCCGTGGCTGCGGCCAGCATGGTTTGGCCCGGCGCGAGGGGGCCGAAGTTCATGGTCATGATGTTGATGCCGGCGAGTTCGACGCCGGCTTCCAGCATGGTCCCAACCGACGCTTCGCCGTCGGGTGTCAGCCCGTCCGCCGAGACAGGCAGGGTCAGCCAAACTTTCAACGGGTCACCCGCGGGCCGTTCCTCCTGAAGCCTTACCATGGCCGCGGCACGCCTCATTGCCGCGGCCTGATCCTGCAGACCCCGGCCCTCGATGTCGAGGTCCACCGTGTTGAGGCCGTACTTTGTGATGACTGCCCCGTAGGCCCGGACCAGGGCCTCGCTGTCGGCGCAGGCGACGGCCAGTTCCGTACCGAGTTGCCCCCCGAAGGATACGGCGATCTCATTGCCGGCATCGCGGAAACTGGCAACCTGCGCATCGAGACCCAGTTCGGTACTGGCCTGCTCCAGGGTGTAATAGCCGTCCCAAGACGGCTCGCACGGCTTTGCGGGGTCGGAGGATATGAAGGACAGGACCGTGGTCACTTTGCCCTGCGGCGGCGGATCCTGGAGCCCGAGGCGTGGGAAGAGGGTGACGTCGAGGTAGCCGCCAAACCACTGCGTGCGGGTGGCGGGTGATGTCTGCGTCACGCCTGTCTCCGGCACGTTTCCACCCTGCGGCACTGGGTCACAGGCGGTCACGGCCATCAGTGCGGCGGCGATCATGAGCAACCTGCCCCAGCAACGGGAACCGGGCATACACCGGCGTCGCCTGATTGTTCCCATATCCCATACGGTCAGATCGTGCCGGGAGTAAGCGGGCTGATCTTCGCGGGCGCGGGCGCGGGACGGGGATGGCGATGCCGAGGAGACCGGGAGCAGGACGCTGTTAGTGCGTTCTGGTTTGTACCAGCCGACGTTGGAACCCCGCAGGGCCTGAAGCGCGGACCCGAACACGACGTAGGCGCGGAGAGGCTCGTAGATCAGCCGGTAGATGGGAACCATCAGCAGGTGAAGAAGGCTCTCCCGGACAATCAGCACCGCCACGATCGAGATGAGCATGTGGGTTGAGGCGACGAACACCGAGAAGATTGCGATGGCCTGCCATTCTCCGTGGGCCAGGCTGGACACGGCGACGAGGATCGTCAGGGGCATAAAGAGCAGCGGAATGAGCACCGAGATCAGCGCGTAGGGCATGGTCAGGAGGCCCAGCGCCCCGTAGCGGGGGTTGAAGAGCATGGAACGGTGCTTGTACAGCGTCTGGATGTTGCCGTAGGTCCAGCGGAGCCGCTGCTTGAACAAGCCGGAGACGGTCATGGGCGCTTCCGTCCATGCAATGGCCTCGTTCTCCTGGACGATGCTGTAGCCAAGGCGCTGCAGCGACAAGGTCAGGTCGGCATCTTCGGCGAGTGTGTCGTGGGAGTAGCCCCCGGCCTCGACGAGGGCGTCCCGGCGCCACGCCGCGCAGGCGCCGGGCACGATCGAGATCGCTCCCATGAGGCCTTCAGCCATGCGGGTGACACAGATGCCGGAGAGGTATTCGAGGCTCTGCCAGGCGGTCAGGAGGTTGCTGCGGTTTCCGACCTTGACGTGCCCGGCAACTGCACCGACTTTCTTGCCGTGCCGGGGTGCGCAGAAGTGACGGGCAAACATCTTGATGGTCTGCGGTTCAAACAGGGTGTCACCGTCCAGCGTGACCACGACTTCCCCGAGGGACTGGGCAATCCCGTTGTTGCTTGCCGCTGATTTGCCGCCGTTGGGTTGGTCAATGACGCGGAGCTGCGGCCATGCTCCGGCGTAGTTGTTAAGGACCGCAAGAGTGTTGTCGGTGGATCCGTCGTTTATTGCTACGACTTCCATGCGGGGGTAGTCACTAGCCCTCAACGCGTCCAGTGTTTTGGTCACGACAAGTTCCTCGTTGAATACCGGCAGGACCACGCTGACGAAGGGCCAGTCTTTCTCGTCGATGGCGTCCCATTGGCGCCTTCTCTGCCGGTAATTGTTGATCAGGGCAAGGACCACATACAGGAATGTCAGGATGGTCAGGGAGCCGATGCCGAACCAGAACAGCCAGCTGAGCACCACGGTGGGAGAGACCAGTACCGCGGTGTACGCGGTGAGGGTCACGTTGTCCGCCATGGTGGAAGCGACATTGTGCTGGGGCACGAATTCGGTCGGGAGCAGGGGCTGGACGGTGGAGAAGGTGTAGCCCTGCGCTTTGGCCTGCGGTATGAATGCCTTCAGCATTTCTATTGTTGCGGTGCGGTTGCCGCCGCCGTCGTGGACCAGGGCGATGTGTCCCTGGCCGTCCAGCTCGGGCATTTGGATGGGGGCACCCGGTGCGTTGTCCCAGTCCCGGGTGTCGAGGTCCATGTTGATGTGGAGGTATCCCAGCTGCTGGGCCTGCAGAAGCGCCAGTGTGTTGTTCTCGGGGTTTCCTGTCGGGATCCGGAACAACCTGGACTCGTAATTGTCCGCGGCGCGCATGACCCGGTCCGACGCGATGATCTGCTGGCGGTTGTAGGTGTCGTCATGCTCCCAGAAATCGATGTGGGACATGGTGTGGTTGCCGACCATGTGGCCTTCGCGGGTAATGCGCTGGAAGATGTCCGGGTGCTTGACGATGTTGTCCCCGACCGAGAAGAACGTCGCCGGCACGCCTTCGCGGGACAGCAGGTCCAGGACTTCAGGGGTGTACGTCGGGTCCGGTCCGTCATCGAAGGTCAGCATCAGCGTGCGGTCGGCCGGCTTGCCAAAGGTTTCCATGACGTAGGGGCTATCGCCGATCACCTGGGCTTCCTCGGCGGTGGCTTCCCTCCAGACGGTGTCGCTGAAGGGATCTTTCAGCAACACCTTGTCGTCGTCAGTACGCTCCGCGAGTGCGATCCGGTCGATGGCGAAGCCGTCGTCGAAGCGGATTCTGGGAATATTCTGCAGGTCCTGCGTCGACAGCAGCTGCCGCGGGTAGCTGGCGGCCTGGTTCCGCTCTCCGTTCCACACCGTGGCGGTTGCACCCGGCAGGATCCAGGCGATGGACAGGATTACCACCACGAGCCCGGCAAGCATGCCGAACAGGATTCTGCGCCACCGCTTTCCGCTCGGATCGAAGAAGACAGGTGCCAGACTGGCCGACTGTTCTGGGGCGGCGTGTTTCATGGATTACCTCGCAAGGGAACCGCGGGAATGACGTATTTACCGGAGCCAGGACCATCACCACACTGGCTTTCGGTTCGTCGGAGACCTGACCGGCCGAGAGATCTGCCCCCTGAAGCAATGGGAGTTCGCGGTTCCCCGGCGAGCCCCATTACTACGAGCGTGAAGCACCGGCGGCGGGCTTACACGCGTAGGGTCTACCTGACTTTTTCCGGGGGTTCTACCTGCAAAGTGGCCCCGCCGCGCGGGCCTTCGTTTCCGCCCGCGCGCTCGCCCGGAGGGCACGGGCAGGCCCCGGCTGCCCTGCGTCGCTGCTGGATGCAGAGGGAGGTTTTCCGAGGTATCGTCCGGTCAGAGCCGGCTGAAATGCGCGGATCCGCGGGCTACGGGGTGGCCGGCGGTCCGCAAACCGGCGCCGGCAAACTAGGCGCGGGGCTGCCCCCGTCGTACCTGCCAGCTGGCTTCCCAGTCGAAGCGGTATTTCCCGTCAGTGTCCGACTCAACCAACACATGCGTGACGGTATAGGCCACGGCGAGTCCGGTGAGCAAACGTACCTTCACCAGAGCGGGCCGGATCATGATGACAAGCCGTCCTGGGGCTTGCCGGAACGCGTGCTCACGTGCTGAGCGCCTCATGTCGTACATACCGCATGTTAACTCTCGGAGAAGAGCCGCACCTGTGGTTTTCCTTGATCCGGGTCAGGGTGCGACGGGACGCGACTCAAGGCAAACCGTGGCGTTATCCGAGCAGGTCATCCCGGTAGCACCAGCGCCAGTCTTCGCCCGGTTCAATGCTCCGCATCACCGGGTGGCCCTTGGCGTCGAAGTGCCTCGAAGCGTGCGTTCCCGGTGAGGAATCGCAGCACCCCACATTGCCGCAGGCCAGGCACATCCTGAGGTGGACGGTCGTCGTTCCCTCCCGCACGCAGTCCGCGCAGAACGCGTCACCCGGTGCGTTCCGGGACGGCGCGGACTCGAGGTGCCCGCAGACTCCGCCGGGCCGCGCGATGCCTTCCCCGCCGCCCTCGCCGGACGTGTCCAGCTCGTCCAGCGAGAGGTCGAGCATGGATTCTTCGATGTCCAGCTGCTCCAGGACGTTGCTGAGGATCTCGTGGGCGTACGCGCCGCCGCGCCGGAGCTCGAGGACCTTGGTCCGCTCCGCTTCCAGCATGGCCAGCCGCAGCTGGGCGTACCGCTGGCTGGGGGTCGCCGCTTCCGCCGTCGGCCGGCCGAGCCGTTCCCAAGCAGCCAGGCCGCGTTCCTGGGTCCGCCGTTTGAGCATGGCCACGACCTCCGGCGGATCGTTGTTGGTGCGCAGTTCCTGCAGGCGGGCCACTCCGGCGGCGGTGGCCAGCTGAACCAGCGAGGCCTGGTTCAGGGCGTCCTCGCGCGGGTCGGGGCCCTGGATCCGCAGCAGCCTGACCAGTGCCGGGAGCGTGAAGCCCTGCAGCGTCAGGGTGCCGGCCACCACCACCATGGCGGCCAGGATCAGTACCGGGCGGTGGTCCAGGTCCGCGGGCAACACCAGCACGGCGGCGAGAGTCACCACGCCGCGCATCCCGGCCCAGGACACGATCGCCGCGTACTGCCAGGGCGGGGCCGGGTCGTTCCGCCGGACGGCAGGAATGAGCAAGGGAAGGTACGTCGCAGGGAATACCCAGACCGGCCGGAGCACGAGCACCGCCAGCAGGATCACGGCGCAGCCGGCCCAGATCCGCTCCGTCCCCAGCGAATCATCCTGGATGCCGTCGATGATGCTCCGGACCTGCAGCCCGATCAGCAGGAAGACGGAATTCTCGAGCAGGAACTGCACCGTGTTCCAGTTGCTGCGCTGGCTCAAACGGGCGGCACCGTTGGGCATGGACGGCGCCTTCGTTCCCATCACCAGCCCGGTGACGACGACGGCGAGGACGCCGGAGGCATGAATCGCCTCGGCGGGCAGGTACGCGACGAAGGGCGCCATCAGCGACGTCGTGGTGTTGATCGCGACGTTGCGGATCCGCTTGCGGAACTCCGTGAGGACGTAGGCGACAGCCAGGCCGACCACCAGCCCGCCGCCGGCAGCGATAAGGAACGCGCCGGCGACCTGCGCCGCGGACACTGACCCAGCGATAGCGGCGATGGCCGCGCGCAGGCAGACGAGGGCGGTGGCGTCATTGACGAGGGACTCGCCTTCGAGGATGCTGACAATCCTGCGCGGCATGCCGACCTTGCGGGCGATCGCGGTCGCGGCCACGGCGTCCGGTGGTGACACCACCGCGCCGAGGGCGATTGCGGCGGCGAGCGGGATCTCGGGAAAGAGCCACCACACCACAAAGCCCACGGCGATGGTGCCGAAAATGACGTATCCCACCGAGAGCAGGCCGATCGCGCGGCGGTTGGAGCGGAAGTCGAACAGTGAGGTCCGCAGCGCGGCGGCATACAGCAGCGGCGGCAGCAGCCCCACCAGGACGAGTTCCGGCTCCAGCTCGATCAGCGGGACGAACGGAAGGAAGGAACCGGCGACGCCGGAGAGCACCAGGAGCAGCGGCACGGAAATGTTGAGCTTCCTGCCCAGCGCACTGCCGGCGCAGACCCCCGCCACGAGCACCAGCAGTCCCAGGGCGACTTCCATGTGGCCATTCTGTCAGCTGCGGGGGGATCGCTCCCCGGACGGGTTGCCTAGACGAGGCTCTCTTGCTTCTCGCGCCGGGCCGGTGCCTCGTTCTGGGCGGCCACGCTCCGGACGTGGTGAGCCTGGACGTGCTGCCCGAAGGGGTTGAAGCGGCTTTGTCCGAGGTCGGCGAATTCGTAAGCGCTTTCGGCGTGCTCGGAGCGGTCCACCCCGGAGGCTTCGTCGTCGCGGCTCACACGGAAGCCGATGGTCTTGTGGATGGCCAGGCCGATGACCGCCGTCGCGAGCCCGGACAACAGAACCGTGAGGACTACCGCGACGAGCTGGGCGATCAGTTGCTGGATGCCGCCGCCATAGAACAGGCCGCCGCCTGTTCCGTCGACCGGCAGGGCAATGAATCCCAGCGCGAGAGTGCCCACGAGGCCGCCGCCCAGGTGGACGCCGACGACGTCGAGCGAGTCATCGAGACCGAACTTGTACTTCAGATCCACAAACACGGCGCATGCGGCACCCGCCAGCAGTCCAAGACCGATTGCGGCGGCCGGGCTGACATTGGCGCAGGACGGGGTGATCGCCACCAGCCCCGCGACGACGCCGGACGCGGCACCGAGCGAGGTGGGGTGCCCGTGGCGGATCTTTTCCGTGACCAGCCAGCTGAGCATCGCCGCGGCAGGGGCGGCCAGGGTGTTGATCCAGATCAGGCCGGCCTGCTCGGCCGTCGTCGCTGCCCCGGCGTTGAAGCCGAACCAGCCGAACCACAGGATGCCGGCTCCCAGCATGATGAAGGGAATATTGTGCGGGCGGTGGGCCGGGTCCTTGCCGAACCCGTGGCGGTTGCCCAGGATCAGGACCAGGACCAGGGCAGCGGTGCCCGAGCTGATTTCGACCACGGTGCCGCCGGCGAAGTCGATCACCTGCCCGAAAATCGCGCCGACGGCCCCGTGCTGGCTCATCAGCCCGCCGCCCCAGACCATGAAGGCGAGGGGGCAGTAGACCAAAGTGATCCAGATGGGGACAAAGAGCGCCCAGGCGGTGAACTTGGCGCGGTCGGCGATGGCGCCGCTGATCAGGGCGACGGTGATGATGGCGAACGTTGCGCCGTAGCCGGCTTTGATGAGTTCCGCGGAGCCGAGGAGGTTCTGCAGGCCGAAGCTGGCGAAGGGGTCACCGAAGATGCCCAGGACGCCTTCCCCGCCGGTCATGGAATAGCCCCAGAGGACCCAGACGACGCCGACGATCCCCGCGGAGGCGAAGCTCATCATGATCATGTTGAGTGAGGCTTTCGCCCTGGTCATGCCGCCGTAAAAGAGGCCCAGTGCAGGGGTCATCAGCAAGACGAGCCCTGCCGCTACCATCACCCAGACGTTTCCCGCAGTGAGTTCCACCTGCGTGTCCCTTCCAACAATTCGCCGTACCGGCGCACTTGCCGCCGGCCCCCAGTCCGGGGTCAATCCTCCCGGGTTCGTGTTTCCGGGAGTGCGGCGGAATATTGCGGGGAAGTTACGGGGAACGGGCCGGCGTGAAGATCACGTGACGGCCATGTTTCAGGGATGTAAACAGGTGCTCAGAACTTGGCGAGTTGGGTCAGGTAGCCGTAGTACTGCTTCCCGTCCGGGCGGATGGGGTCGCCTGCGAATCCGTGATCGTGGTGCTTTTTATTGAAGGTCTCCGCCTGGTTCAGGAAATCCGCCATGACGCTCTTGCCGGAGCCTTTGCAGACGTCCCGGCTGATGCACAGGGCGACCGAACCTGCCACTGCGGGGCTCGCGAAGCTGGTCCCGTGGCTCACGCTGTAGCCCCCTGGTGCCGTGGACAGCATGCAGACGCCCGGTGCGGCGACGGTGTGGCTCTTGCCCCTTGATGACGTGGCGAAATTGGAGAAGAAGGCCGGGTGGTCATCCAGTTGTCCGACGTCGGTCCAATCTTCAGACCCGCAGACCGGCGAAGCCAGTCCACCGGGGAGTCCGTCGAAGTCCGCTATCGCGGTCGCCGTCAGGACCTCCCGGTACGCGGCCGGCACCGTCCCGGCGATGTCGGCACCGGAGTTTCCAGCCGCCACGGCGTATGCCACGCCGGCCTTGACCGAGCGGCAGATCGCGTAGTGCATCGGGTCCGTGCCGCGTCCGCAGTCAGCCGTGTCGCTGCCCGGGCCGCCGATGCTGATGTTTGCCACCTCGATGTTGTTGTCCGGGTCATCGTCCTTGCGCGTCGAAGTTACCCAGTCGATGGCACAAATCAGGCTCTCCTCGGTGATTCCGCCGGCGTCGTTGACCACGCGGACGGACCACAGCGGTGCCCCGGGTGCCGAACCGATGATTCCAAGATCGTTATTCCGGGCGCCGACGACGCCCGCCACGGCGGTCCCGTGGCCCAGGACGTCAATGGGGGTCACCGTGACCGGCGATCCCGAGGAGCAGTCAATGCCGCCCCGGACGTTGAGATCGGGATGCGTGCCGTCGATTCCGCTGTCGATGATGGCCACATTCACGTTGACCGAGCCGTTGCCGTCGCCGCTGTCTGCCGCGGTGCGGGCCGAGGAGCCGGCATCGGTGCCTCCGATGCGCAGCCACCAGTGCGGGGCGACCTGCGTGGTGGTCGGTGCCGGCTCTTGCGGCTGCGCGAAAGTCCGGCCCATGGAGACGAATTCAACGTTGGGGTCAGCAGCGACGGCCCGCGCCTCGGACGCAGTCATTGTGCCCGCATACCCGCTCACCGCGTGCCGGTAGACCTTGGCGGCAGCGAACCCGAATCTGCCCTGGTGCGCAGCCGCCACGGCGGCCGCGTCCGGCGCGGTGTCCTTGAGGACCACAATGTAGCTTTGCGCCGTCTCGGCGCCGAACGATGGTGCCGCTGCGACGATCCCGCCGCCGACAGCCAGTGTCAACGCCGAAAGGGCACCGAGCATACGGCGGGACCACGCGGCACGCGTCGGTGGATAAGCGGAATTCCAGCGCCGGCGTGGCCATTCCGCCATCGATGATGCTTGCGATCGGGCAAAATGACTGCGTTCATTGCTGAACATCGTGGCCTCCCATGAAGCGTCTTCGCTATCGAGTGCCCCCTCTCCGATGGTAGGCCCTTTGAAAATCCTTGGACAGCGTTGGCTCCGGGATTGGAGAGCAGATCTCGCTCGGCAATTATTGGGCAACCACATGCTCCGCGTCGTCCGGTTCGACAAAATGGCACGAGGCCGGGTGGCGGGCGGGCAGCGTGCAGGTGCGGCCGGTGGGGAGATGGACATTGCCGCAGCGGCCCGCCATGGCGACGTCCTCGCGGACGTGGAGGCTGCTCAGATCGGGCCTGGTGCCTTGTTCGGCTGCTGTCCGCGGGCTGTCGAAGGCGTTGTGGTCGTGACTGTTCATGTCTGCGTTACTCCTTGGAGTGGCTGCTTTGCAGCAGGGTAGACAGTCTCTGTTGAGTCCGATACCCACAGCCTCGCACGGAGGGGTTAACACAGGGTTACCGCGCCGTTAGATCCATGTCACAGCTGCAGCCAGTGCTGCTCGAAATCGGGATGATCGGCGTACGGCAGCGCCAGGGCATTGAGGGACAGGGTTGTCCATTCGATGGATTCCGTAATCCACGGGGTTTCCCCGTCGGGGTGGCGGACCATCGCCGCCAGGGCGGCCTGCCGGGCGGATTCCACGATGCCGATCAGCCGCTTCTTGGCCTCGCACTCCAGGAGCAGGCGGCGTTCGTACCACGCGCCTGACTCGGAAACGGCCCTGTCGTTGAGCAGATTCCGCGCCGCAGCCTCGTCTTCTGCGATGCGCTGGGACAGGAAATCGACTACGTCCACAGAAAGAGCGTACGCGTGGTCCCGGTTCGGCGGATATCTCTGGAGCCCGGTTCCCAAGGGCGGTATATTTCGCAGACAGGCACATCCCCCGATGAAGGAGGCCCGCTATGGCCGCCACTGCCGATCTTGCCTCGCGGCTCGGTGAACTTGCCCGGAAACTTCAACAAGAGGACGAAGCGGACTCGGTGCTGGCCGGCATCGTCCATGCCGCGCTGGAACTCGTACCGCACGCGGCCGAGGCCTCGATCGGCCTGGTGTCCGCCCACCGGACGATCGTGTCCCGGGCCGCGTCCAGCGACCTTCCGAGGCGGGTGGACGAGCTCCAGAACCAGACCGGGCAGGGTCCGTGCCTCGACGCGTCCTATGAGGACAGGGTTGTGAGCGTTCCGGATCTCGGCTCGGATCCGCGCTGGCCCGAATTTTCCCGGCCGGCCTTCGAACTCGGGGCGCGGAGCATGCTCTCCTTCCAGCTCTTCGTGGACGGCGAACACCTCGGTGTCCTGAACCTCTTCGGCAGCGATGTCGGCGTTTTCGATGCCGAATCGGAGCGGATCGGGGCGCTGGTCGCAGCCCACGCGGCCGTCGCGCTGGCTGGCAGCCAGCAGGTCAGCCAGCTCACCCAGGCGCTGGACACCCGGGATCTGATCGGACAGGCCAAAGGCATCCTGATGGAGCGATTCAAGATCACCGCCCAGGAGGCCTTCCTGTTGCTCTCGCGGGCCAGCTCCGAACTCAACATCAAGCTCCGCGACGTCGCGGAACAGCTGACCGTCAGCGGGGAAATGGCCGGGAAGCGCTGACCCTCCGTCACTAACTTGCGGCCTCGCCGACCGGAATTTCCAGGCAGCCTGATCGTCCCGCCACGTGCTGTGCGTGCCGAGGTGTTTGCTCAGCCGGTGCATCCGCATGGCGATTTCCCGGGCGTCCCCGCGCGCCAGACGGACCTGGAAATCGTCGATGAGCGTCGGGTGCAGCCGCAGCAAGCGGTGGAGCGCGGCGTCGGTGTCCAGCAGGAAGATGAACGACTGATCGTTAGGTTCCACCGGGTCCACGGCGTAGTCGTCCACGAAGTCCCCGGCTGTAGATGATGGGGCGGTTCCGAAAGACCTCGACGCCGCGGAAGATGTGCGGCGAGTGCCCGTAGACGACGTCGGCCCCGGCCTCGATCAGGGCGTGCGCCAGCCGCCGGTGCCAGGCCGGCACCTCCGAACCCCGGTTCGGCCCCCAACGCGCGGACACGACCAACAGTCCGGTGCGTGCCTTCGTCCGCCGGACCAGATCCAGGGGCTCCCCGACCCGGCGGTCCCCGTCCACCACCGGGACGTAGTAGACGCCCGCGGTCCGCCTCCCGGCCGGGCTGGTGGTCGGTGAAGGAAATGAGCCCGACGGCGCTGCCGGCGGCCCGCCGCACCGCCGGCCGGCGGGCATCGTCCCTGTCCACCCCGGCGCTGGCATGCAGGATGCCCGCCGCGTCGAGCGCAGGCGGCATCTGGCGGAACGCGTCGGTACCGAAGTCCAGCACATGGTTGTTGGCCAGCGAGACCAGATCTATTCCGGCCGACCGCAGGCTTGCGACATTTTTGGGATCGGAACGGAAATGGAAGACCTTCCCGGCCTCCGGTTCGCCGCCGGCGGCAAGCACGAATTCGAGGTTGGCGGCCCGGAGGTCAGCGCGGGCCAGCACCGGGAGCGAATCTCCCCAGGGGTAGGCAGGCGGTGCGTTTTTCGGCCGCTCGTTCACCAGCCGGCCCAGCATGACGCCGCCCAGCAATGCGATCAACACATGGTTCACCTGCCCGTTCAGGCTCCGTCGCGGGCGCGTGCGCTCAGGACTCGTAGCCTTCCACCTGCTTGACGGGCCGCACTTCGGCCTCGTCCGGATTTTCGCCGTACTGGCGCTTCGCCCGCCGCTGCCGGAGCAGGTCCCAGCACTGGTCCAGATCCTCTTCCAGGCGTTTCAGCCGCTCGTGTTCGGGGCCGTGTTCGTAGTCGGGGGAGGAGGACGGCGCCTTCTCGCGGAGTGCCTGTTCCTCTTCGACCAGTGCTGAGATTCGTTCGAGGATGCGCTGTTCGTCCATGACGGCCTTCTTTCTTCCCTAGCGTCCTTCCGCCAGCGTAGTGAGGCGGAGGGGCGGTGGCCAGAGCGTTGCACATTCAGCACCGGGATGCTCCGCGACCGTCACGCATCATCAGCTTGCTTGTTATTTTCGGGCTTCCTAGAGTGGTGGGTGTAAGCCATCACGGTCTTCGCGGGGACAGAACGGACGGCGAAAATGCCCTTCGGAACCCCCGCCCGGCATGAGGAGGACAAATGTCACAGCACAACATTGCAGGCAAAAGGGTCGCGTTTCTGTTGACGGACGGCGTGGAGCAGGCTGAGTTGACCGGCCCGTGGAACGCCGTGAAAGAAGCCGGCGGGGAACCCACCCTCGTGGCGCCCAGGGCCGGCAAGCTGCAGGGCTACAACGGCACCGAGAAGGGCGCGATGTTCGACGTCGACCTCACCGCGGCCGAGGCCAAGGCCTCCGACTTTCACGCGCTGGTGATCCCGGGCGGCGTGGTCAACGCCGACCACCTCCGCGTCGACAAGGATGCCCAGGCTTTCACCCGGGCCTTCTTCGAACAGCACAAACCGGTGGCCTCGATTTGTCACGGCCCGTGGCTGCTGATCGACGCCGGGGTCATCAGGGGGCGGAACGTCACGTCGTACCACACGCTCCAGACCGACCTGAAAAACGCCGGCGCCAACTGGAGTGACGCCGAGGTGGTGGTGGACCAGGGCCTCGTGACCAGCCGGAACCCGCACGACCTGCCGGCTTTCAACGACAAATTGCTGGAAGAGATCGAAGAGGGCGAGCACGCCGGGCAGACCGCGTAGGCGGCAGGGGACCCCCTACCCAGTCCGGTCGATGTGGGGGAGGATATGCCCTGTAACTGCGTCCCGCCCGTCGCTGCGCTCTGGCGTCGTGGCGGGCACCCCGAAGCTACAAGGAGTCCCGGACATGACCACGCTCAACCCTTACCTTGGTTTCCGCGACAACGCGAAGGACGCCATGACCTTCTATCACTCGGTGTTCGGCGGGGAGCTCAACATGAGCACCTTCGGCGACTACCACGCCAGCGAAGACCCGGACGAGCAGGAAAAAATCATGCACGCCATGCTGACCACGGAAAACGGCATGGTCCTGATGGGTGCTGACACCCCGAAGAGTATGGACTACACGCAGGGCACCAACTTCTCGGTGTCCCTCAGCGGCAACGACGAGCCCGAACTCCGTGGCTACTTCGACAAGCTGGCCGACGGCGGTACCGTAGCCATGCCGCTGGAAAAGGCGCCCTGGGGGGACACCTTCGGGATGTGCAAGGACAAGTTCGGGGTGGACTGGCTCGTCAACATCGCGCCGGCAGCCACGTAACACCGCCGGCAGGCCCTACGGGGGCCGCGGGCTCAGTCCGGACTTGAATCCGTAGTGAGGCCGCGGTCGTCGACGGCCTGTTCGTCCTGCTCTTCCGCGGGGCCCGTCGCCTTGTTGGAGTCCTTGGCCCCGGCCGCTGCCTGCTGTTCGGTGGCGCCGGACGCCTTGGTGGCGGCCGGATGGCCCTCTTCGCGGGATACCGGAGCGCCGCTGGCCTGTGATTCGCCCTCGACGCCGTCTTTGACGATGTCCTCTGGTTCCTTGGATCCGGTACTCATCGATTCCTCCCGTTGCGGCCGCGGCGTCCGCGTTGGCCGTTGTTCCCATGGGGCTGACCGTCCCAAAGTTACAGGCCCCGGCATGCCCCGTACAGCACGGGGCCGGCTCATTGCCGGGCGGCTACTCCTCTGAACCGGCGTTGAAGCGGCCCAGGACCGCCGCGAAGTCCGCGATCTCCTCCGCGCTCCAGTCCTGGAGCCGCGCGGTCACCACACCGCGCTGCGCCTCGACCGAGCGCTCGCGCAACTGCCGCCCCCGCTCCGTCAGCCGCAGCACCCGGCCCCGGCCGGCCTCGTCCTCCTGGCGGGCGTACTCCACCAGCCCGAGCTCCATGAGAGAGGTGAGCTGGCGCGAGATCGTCGAGCGGTTCAGCTGGAAATCGGCGGCAATGTCGGTGGCCCGGCAGCCGGGGGTGGTCCCGATGAAGGTCAGGAGCGAGTGCTCCACAAACGACAGCGGGGCGCTCATCCGGCGCGCCCTGGCGACCGCGCGCCGCGAAATGGTCTGGATCTCGTTATAGACGGCCTGGATGCCGTCGGCCCGCTGTTCGGTGTGGTCCACGGATCAAAGCTAATCACAGCCGGGATGCAAAAAACGTTGCATCATGCAACAATTGAGTATGTTGCATGATGCAACAATGTCTATCCCGTTAGGTCTTTTGTGTCTGATTTCCCATCCCGGACAGTCCGTCCGCTCCGCCGGGCAGGGTTTCCCCCTGCCCCGTTCTGGAAGAGCCTCGGGCTGCACCTGCTCATCCCCTTCTTCCTCGCCGCCGGCATGGGCCTTGCCTACCTCGGCGCGTTCGCGCAGCCGGAGCCGGACCACCTGCAGGTCGCCGTCGTCGGCGCGGCCCCGCAGAGCCAGGTGTTCGCCCAGGCCCTCAACGACAAGGCGCTGGGGAAGCTGGACGTACGCACCGTTGCCGACGCAGCAAGTGCCCGCTCGCTGATCGCTGACCGGGAGATCGCCGCCGCCTACGAAGCCGGACCGGAGGGCGCCACGCTCTACGTGGCGTCGGCTGCCTCGGACACGACGGCGTCGGTGGTCCAGAAGATCTTCCTGCCGATCGCCTACGGCGAACACCTGCCGCTGAAGGTCGAAGACGTGGTGACGCCGGGCGGGCACGACCCGACGGCCCAGGGACTGTTCTTCCTGCTCGTTGCCCTCAGCGTGGGAGGCTACTCATGCGCGATCGCCATCTCCGTGGTCGCGGCCCGGGTGGGCGTTCTGTGGCGGATGGCGATCTCGGTACTCAGCGCCGCCGTCATCGCCGGCATCGGCGTGACTGTCGCCGGGCCGGTCTACTCTGTCATCGATCACAACGAATGGGGCATCTGGCTCCTCGCGTGGCTGTACGACCTGGCCATCATCCTGATCGGGGTCGGGCTGCATCCCGTGCTGCGGCAGTGGACGACGCCGACGCTGACGCTGCTGTTCGTCATGCTCAACTTCACGAGCTCGGGCGGCATCTTCACCGCGGACCTGGTGCCGCCGTTCTTTGCCGGACTCAGCACCTTCTGGAACGGCTCGGCCTGGCTCCACGCGGCCCAGACCCTGAGCTACTTCCCGGGTCTGGATTTCTGGACCGACGGGCTCAAACTGGGGCTGTGGGCGGCCGCGGGCGCCCTGCTGGTAATGCTGACGCACCAGTGGAGCGTGCGCCGCACGCGCCTCGCCGACGAGCTGGCGCGGGTCCGGGAGGAGGAAGAGGGCGTGGCGGCCTGAGCTCCCGATGGGCTCCGTGTGTATTCCCACGTGCTGGCGCCGCGGTTATCCTGAATACGGCCAGGACGTTGCATCACCGAGTCCATTTTTGCCTGGCCCAGAGAGGCCCGCAATGACCGAGAAGCTGCACCTAACGCCGGAAGACGAATTCCCGGAGGACCTCAGCAAGGTGGAGGACAAGGACCTGCAGGTCCTCGACAGCCAGGTCCAGCGCCAGCTGGACTACGAATACGTAGCTGAGGGCGAACCGAATCCGGAGACCGAATTCCGGCACTACGACCTCGACGAGGAGTTCAGCGAGCGGGACAAGCGGGACGACTAGCCGGCGGCGCATTGTCAGTATGCTTACTGTACGTTCCTCAGCCGTCTAAACAGAAACGAGTCCCACCATGCCCAGGCCCGTCCGCTTCGAGATCGAGGCCGCAGGCCACGTCGGGCATGTTTTCGCTTCCCGCCAGCCGGCGGTCGATGCCGACGGCGGCCCGGCCGGGCCGCCGTCGGGTCCCGCCGTCGTGCTGGTACATGGCATTGGCGTCTCGCACCGCTACCTGCAGCGCCTCCACGGTGAGCTGGCCCGGTCCGCCGACACGTACTCGATCGATCTGCCGGGGTTCGGCGCCACGCCCCGGCCGGAGGCCACACTCTCGGTGTCGGACCACGCCACCTACATCCTCGGTGCCATGGAGCAGCTCGGTGTGCTTGATTTTGTGCTCGTCGGGCACTCGATGGGAAGCCAGTTCGCCATCGAAGTAGCCCTCCAGCAGCCGGGGCGGATTCCCGCCCTGGTCCTGATGGGGCCGGTAGTGGATTCAAGACGCCGCACCGTGGCGCAGCAGGCGCTGGCGCTGGGCCGGGACAGCTTGCTCTTCGAAAGCCCTTCCTCGAACGCCCTCGTCCTCACGGACTACCTCCGTTGCGGGCCCTCCTGGTACCTCAAGACCCTGCGCGTCATGATGGGCTACCCCACGGAGGAGCGGATTGCCGGTGTCTCGGCGCCCGTCCTCGTGCTGCGCGGCGCCAACGATCCGGTGGCCTCCGCTGACTGGTGCCGCCGGCTGGCCGGGCTGGCCGTCGCGGGCCGATTCGTCGAAATCCAGGGCACCGGGCACGTCGTGCAGCACAACCGTCCCGCCGAGGTGGCCGGGGCCATCGCGTCCTTCGCCGGGCTCCCCGTCGCGGCGAGCGGGACCGCGCACGGGTTCACGGCGTGAGCGGCGCGCTGCAGGCGGGCCTTTGGTGGGTCCAGGACTACCTTTATGCCCTTGGCCGGCAGCTGCGCAGCGCCGCATCCAGGACCCGCGCGGATGGGTTCCGCAGCGGCACGCGCCGGCCCGTCGTCGTGATTCCCGGGATCTACGAGGACTGGCGCTTTATGCTGCCCCTGGTCCGCCGGCTGCACCAGGCCGGGCACCCGGTGCACGTGGTGACCCTGCTGCAGCGGAACCGCCTCTCCGTGCCGAGGGCCGCCGGGCTGATTGCAGCCTACGTCCGGGAGCAGGGCCTCGAGGACGTGATGATCGTGGCGCACAGCAAAGGCGGGCTGATCGGAAAATACGTGATGATGTCCCTGGACGCCGAGGCACGCATCGCGGGCATGGTGGCCGTCTGCTCGCCGTTCTCCGGCTCCCGGTACGCGGCGTTTATGCTCCTGCCCAGCCTGCGCGCCTTCTCGCCCCGGAACGCAGTGACAGTACAGCTCTCCCGGGAGGAGCGCGTCAACGAACGCATCACCTCGGTCTACGGGCTCTTCGATCCGCACATCCCCGAAGGCAGTGTGCTGCCCGGGGCCCGGAACATCCAGCTGCAGACCGGTGGACATTTCCGGATTCTGGGCCACGAGGACACCATCCGCACCATCCTGGCGGCGACGGCCGCCTGACTGGTGTCAGCCCGGGCGGCCGAATTCGGGCACAAAGGCCCTCACATCCGCCCGGCCGCTGGCCGATAGTGAAAGGGAGCGGCCATATGGTCATTTCCCCAGCCTGCAGTGCATGACTGGATGATGCCATGGCCGACGTCCCGACTGGAAGCCAGACTGATGAGCATCTTCGAAGACCGGGTCGACGCCGGTCGGCAACTTGGAAGGCGGCTGGCGGAACTGCGGGGGCAAGACGTTGTGGTCCTGGGTCTTCCCCGTGGAGGCGTCCCGGTGGCCTTCGAGGTGGCCGCGGCGCTGGACGCACCCCTGGACGTGATTGTGGTGCGGAAACTCGGACTTCCCTACCAGCCTGAACTCGCCATGGGCGCCATCGGAGAGGGCGGCACCCGGGTGCTGGAAGAGCGTGTGCTGGCGCACTCCCGGGTATCCGAGCAGGAACTGAAGGCCGTCGAGGAGCGCGAACGCTCAGTGCTGGAGAACCGGGTGGCCCGGTTCCGGAAGGGCCGGACCCGGCAGGATCTCACCGGCCGGATAGCCGTGATTGTGGACGACGGGATCGCCACCGGTTCCACGGCCCGGGTCGCCTGCCGGATTGGACGGAAGCTCGGAGCGGCACGGGTCATCCTGGCCGTTCCGGTGGCCCCGGCTGACACCCTGGCAGCCCTGACCGAACCGGATGAAGTCGTCTGCCTGGCAACACCACAACATTTTTCCGCCGTCGGCTACCACTACCGTGACTTTTCACCGACGGAGGACGAGGAGGTGATGCAATTGCTCGACTCCGCCGCCAAGCGGCTGCAGGACGCGGCGCCGGCGTTCCGCACCGCCGCCAACTCCGCTGTGGAGGACCCCGCAGAGATCAACGAGGAAGTGGAGATACCCTCCCGCGGCGTCCGCCTCCAGGGCCAGCTGCATCTCCCGGTTCCGGCCACCGGGGTGGTGCTGTTCGCGCACGGCAGCGGCAGCAGCCGGCACAGCCCTCGGAACCGGGTCGCGGCGGATGTGCTGCAGCAGGCCGGTCTCGGCACGCTGCTGCTGGACCTGCTGACCACGGGGGAGGAGCACAGCCGCGCCAACGTCTTCGACATCGAGATGCTCGCCCGCCGGCTGTCCTCGGCCACGGACTGGCTCGCCACCCGGGACGATACCGCTTCCTGCCGCGTCGGCTACTTCGGGGCGAGCACCGGGGCCGGAGCTGCGCTGTGGGCGGCTTCCGAACCCTCCGCGAGGATCGCCGCCATCGTGTCCCGCGGCGGCCGGCCGGATCTGGCGGGTCCGCGGCTTTCCGCGGTGCGTGCGCCGACCCTCCTGATCGTGGGCAGCCTCGACCACGAGGTGCTGGAACTCAACCGGAAGGCGAAGGCCATGATGCGCTGTCCCAACCAGCTGGCCGTCGTCCAACAAGCCACCCATCTCTTCGAAGAACCCGGCACCCTGGCGGCCGCGGCCATCCTGGCGCGGGACTGGTTCGCCCGGTACCTCCTGGTCCCGGCAGGCCCCGGTTCCCGGGCTTAGGGCTGCGCCGGGGCCAGGACCGTTCTAGGGTGGTACCCACCACACCACCCAGAGGAGACGCTGATGAGAGTTGCTGTAACCGGAGGAAGCGGAAAGCTGGGCCGGAGCGTGGTCCGCCGGCTGGGCGAAGACGGCCACGAGGTCACCAACCTGGATCGCACCGGCGCGCGCGGCCGCGGGTTCACCGAGGTGGACCTGCGGAACTACGGGCAGGTGCTGGACGTGTTCCTGGGCCTGGAGGACCGCCACGCCGGCTTCGACGCCGTCGTGCATCTGGCCGCGATCCCGGCCCCCGGGCATGCCCCGGACGCCGCGACCTTCGAGAACAACATGCTGGCCACCTACAACGTGTTCCAGGCGGCCCGCCGGGCCGGGATCGAGAAGATTGTGTATGCCTCCAGCGAGACGGTGCTGGGACTGCCGTTCGACGTCGACCCGCCCTATCTCCCCGTGGACGAGGAATATCCGGCCCGGCCGGAGAGCACGTACTCGCTGGTCAAGCACCTCGAGGAGCAGATGGCCATCCAGCTCACCCGCTGGGACCCGGAGCTGAGTATCACCGGCCTCCGGTTCTCCAACGTCATGGATCCGGACGACTATGAGGAGTTTCCCGCTTTCGACGCCGATGCGAGGCTGCGCAAGTGGAATCTCTGGGGCTACATTGACGGCCGGGACGGCGCCCAGGCCGTGGCCCGCGCCCTGGAGCACGGCAAGGCCGGCTTCGAGGCGTTCATCATCGCCAACGAGGACACCGTGATGAGCCGCTCCAGCGCGAGCCTCGCCGCAGAGGTGTTCCCCGACGTGAAGGTGGCCAAGGAGCTCGGCGAGCACGAGTCCTTGCTTTCGATCGACAAGGCGAAGCGGCTGCTGGGCTACGCCCCGGAGCACAGCTGGCGGAACTACCACTCGCTCCGCACCACCCCCACCGAAGACTGAGCCAGTCCCCAGAGATCCAAGAATTAAGGAGTTCCATGCAATACCGCACCCTGGGCAACAGCGGCGCCGTCGTCTCCAGCTACGCGCTGGGCACCATGACGTTCGGCGCCGAAGCCGGCGAGGAGCACTCCCACGCCATCCTGGACGACTACGTCGCGGCAGGCGGCAACTTCATCGACACCGCCGACGTCTACAGCTCCGGTGTCTCCGAGGAGATCATCGGCCGCTGGCTGGGCGCCCGCCCGGACGTCCGCGACCGGGTGGTGCTTGCCACCAAGGGCCGGTTCCCGATGGGGACGGCACCGAACGACGTCGGCACGTCCCGCCGGCACCTGACCCGGGCGCTGGACGCTTCGCTGCGCCGGCTGGGCGTGGAGCAGATCGACCTCTACCAGCTGCATGCCTGGGACCCGGTCACGCCGCTGGAGGAGACCCTGCGCTTCCTGCACGACGCCGTCAGCAGCGGCAAGATCGCATACTACGGCTTCTCCAACTTCCTCGGCTGGCAGCTGACGAAGGCCGTCCATGTGGCCAGGGCGCACGGCTGGAGCGCCCCCGTGACGCTGCAGCCGCAGTACAGCCTGCTGGTCCGTGAGATTGAGTCCGAGATTGTCCCCGCCTCGCTCGACGCCGGGATCGGCCTGCTGCCGTGGTCGCCGCTGGGCGGCGGCTGGCTCTCCGGCAAGTACAAGCGGGACCAGCCTCCAGCCGGCGCCACACGGCTGGGCGAAAACCCGGAACGCGGCATGGAGGCGTGGAAGGCCCGCAACGCCGATCCGCGGACCTGGGCAGTCGTCGAGGAAGTCGAGGAGATCGCCGGCCGGTACGGCGTGAGCGCCTCGCAGGTGGCGCTGGCCTGGCTGGTGGACCAGCCTGCCGTAACCTCCATCATCCTGGGAGCCCGCACCACCCTCCAGCTCGCCGACAACCTTGCGGCGGCGGAGCTCAGGCTCACCGAAGGGGAGATGCTGCGGTTGCGCGAGGTCAGCCGGCCGCGCGTCGGGGTCTACCCCTACGGGCCGATGGCCCAGGAACAGCGCAGCCGCAAGCTGGAGGGCGGCCGCTGACCGTCACTCGCCGGCTTTCCCGGATCCCCGCTGGTGGCTGGACCAGATGTCGCCCATTTCCTCGGTGGACTGCTCCACGATCCGGCTCATTGCGGCGTGTGCCGCGTCCGCCTCGCCGCGCTGGATGGCGCTGGCCACATCCACGTGCAGCTGCAGGGCCTCGTGGTGCGGCAGGCTTGGCATCAGTCCGTGCTCGGTGCGCCCGGTCAACACCTCGGTGACCAGGTTGTGCAGCTGGGAAAACATGGCGTTGCCGGAGGCCCGGAGCACCGCCGCGTGAAAGTCGATGTCGAGGCGGAGGAACTCATCATGGTCCCCGCGCTGGCCGGCCGACCATAGCCGGGCGGCCTGGGAGACGAGATCGCTGCCGGCATCCCATGACGCCCGCCCGGCGGCAAGGCGGGCGGCCTGCGGCTCGATCGCGCCACGGAGTTCATTCAGCGCCTGCAGCTGTTCCAGCCGTTTGGAGGATGCGAGCCGCCAGCGGATCACCTGGGGGTCGTACAGGTTCCAGGATTCCTCCGGCTGCACCACGGTGCCCAGCCGCCGCCGTGATTCCAGCATGCCCTTGGAGGAAAGCACCCGGGTGGCCTCCCGGACCACCGAGCGGGACACGCTGTGCTGCGCCTCAAGCTCGTCCAGCCGAAGGATGGAATGCGGGGCCAGGGTCCCCTCGGCGATCGCGAGTCCCAGGTTCTGGACCAGCACGGAGTGCAGGTCGGCCGGGAACTCCGCCTTTGGGGTTTTCATGAAATAAATCATACGGGTGGACGCAAGGGTCTTGTTTAAGTCTGCTTTATTTCTCTATGATCCTTTCAAGAGCAGATGTAAAGATGCATTTGCAGTCGGCTGGGCGTTCACGCCAGCCCTGAAAACCAAAGGAAGTCGTAATGAAGCGACGTTCAATTGCGAAGTTCGCGGCAGTCGCCGCGGTCCTGTCCCTGGGGCTCACCGCCTGCAGCGGCGGCAGCGGCAGCAACGACGCCAAGGCAGCAGGCACGGTCCGGGTCACGCTGGCCAACCACGTCTGGACCGAAGGCATCAAGGCAGCCATCCCCGAATTCGAGAAGTCCAGTGGCCTCAAGGTCGAGCTGACCCAGCTCGGCGAAGACCAGCTCTCTGATCAGTACAACGTCAAGCTCAACGCCGGCAGCGACGAGATCGACGTGATGATGTACCGCCCGCTCCAGGAGGGCAAGGCGTTCGCGAAGAACGGCTACCTCGCGGACCTGACGTCCAAGGTCTCCTCGGACGCCACGTGGGACTGGAAGGACTACCAGGAGGGCCCGGTCAAGGCCACCACCGCTGACGGCAAGGTGGTCGGCGTCCCGATCATCACCGAGCGCGAAGTCCTCTACTACCGCAAGGACCTGCTGCAGGCCGCCGGCCTCGGGGTTCCGAAGACCATGGAAGAGCTCGAAGCGGCCGCCAAGGCCATCAAGGCTTCCTCGCCGGATATCGCCGGCTTCGTGGCCCGCACCGGCAAGTCCGCCGCGGTCACCCAGTTCTCCAGCTTCCTGTACAGCTTCGGCGGCGACTTCACCGACTCCAGCGGCAAGTCCGCCGTCAACTCCGACGCAGCCAAGAAGGCCTACGCGTTCTACGGTGGCCTGATCCGCAACTACGGCCCCGCCAATGTCAGCACCGACATGAGCTGGCCCGAGGCGATGGCAATCTTCACCCAGGGCAAGGCCGCCTTCTACACCGAAGCCGACTCGCTCTACAAGAACGCCACCGACCCGGCCAAGTCCAAGGTCGCCGACACCGTCGGTTTTGCCGCCCTGCCCGCGGGCCCCGCCGGTTCCAAGCCGTACAACATCCCGTCGTGGGGCCTCGCTGTCAACCAGGCATCGGGCAACCAGGACAACGCCTGGAAGTTCATCCAGTGGGCCACCGGCAAGGAACGCACCCTGGCCGCACAGAAGGCCGGCGTCCCCGGACCCCGCGCCTCGGTCTGGGCCGACTCGGAGGGTACCTCCACCTACCCGAAGGACCTTGCCGAAGCCATTGCCGCGAGCGCCAAGAACGGCGTCGGCCACGACCGTCCCGAGGTTGTCACCGTCGGCAAGGCCCGCGAAATCGTAGGCGGACCGATCGTTGCCACCATCACCGGTGCTGACGCTTCCGCAGCCGCTGACACGGCCCACGAGGACTTCCAGAAGTTCCTGGATACCGAAAAGAAATAGCGCGCCCGGCGCGCTACGCGCCAGAGTGCTGATCAGCCCGGCGGGACGGTAGCCCCGTTGCCGTCCCGCCGCGGCCCGCTCTTCCCTTCACCCCCAACTCCTTAGGTGCACCATGTCTGTACTGAACCCTCCCCGCAGCGCGCCCGCCCGCAGCGCCGGCCGCCCTCCCGGTGCGCGGGAGAACTTCTCCGCCTGGGCCAACCAGCACCGCAAGTGGCTCTTCGCAGCCCCCGCGATGATCTTCGTCGGGGTCCTGATCGTCTTTCCTCTGGCCTGGACCCTGTACCTTAGCCTCACCGATTCGCAGGGCTCCGTCCGTGCCCCTTCGGAGTTCGTCGGGCTGCAGAACTATCTGAGCGTTCTCTCGGACACGGACCGCTTCTGGCCCGCCGTCGGCCGCACGCTGACCTTCACCGGCGTCGCCCTCGTCTGCGAGGTGGTGCTGGGCATGTGCATCGCGCTGCTGCTGTGGCGTCCGTTCCGCGGCGAAAAGTGGGTCCGCGTGGCCATCCTGCTCCCGCTGGTCGCGACCCCCGTGGCCGTCGGCATGATGTGGCGGCTGATCTTCGATCCCAACATCGGCTTCGCCAACCAGTTGCTCGGCATGATCGGCATCCCGCCCCAGCCTTGGCTCTCCGGCCAGGACACGGCGCTGGGCACCACCATCTTCATGGACGTGTGGCAGTGGACCCCCATGGTGGTGCTGATACTGCTCGCCGGCCTGACGTCCCTCTCCGAGGAACCCGATGAGGCGGCCCGGATGGACGGTGCCAATTCCTTCCAGCGCTTCTTCTTCATCACGCTGCCGCTCATGATGCCGACAGTGATCGTCGCCATCCTGCTCCGCGGCATCGACGCCCTCAAGACCTTTGACATCCTCTACGCCACCAAGGGCAAGGGCGGCGGTTCCTTCCACGAGGTGGAGACCCTCAACGTCTACGCCTACGGACTGAGCTTCGACTACAACCAGTACGGGCTGTCCTCCGCGGTGCTGATCCTGTTCTTCATGATCATCATCGGCTCCATGTGGCTGCTGACCATGCGCAAGAAAGCGGTAAGCAAATGACCGTACTGAACGAAAACACCGAAACCCGGACCGGCTCCGCGGCCGGGACCCCACGGGCCCCGCGCCGCCGGAAGCCCCTGGCCACCCGCGCGTATAAGGTCTTCCGCGTCCTGGCACTGATCGCCGTGGTGTTGTTCCTCGTCGCTCCGCTGTTCTGGATGCTGCTGGCGTCCTTCAAGACCAACGTGGACATCTACGACACCGGCAAGGCGCTGCTCTTCACCCCCACCGCCGAGAACTACGCCAACGTGCTGCAGCGCAACAACTACTTCGTCTTTATCTTCAACAGCTTCTGGGTGGCTTTTGTCTCCACGGTCCTGTCCCTGGTCCTGGGCGTCCCGGCGGCCTACGCCATGAGCCGCTTCACGATGCACCGCTCGGCCCTCGTGGTCCTGATGGCCCGCGTCATCCCCGGCGTCTCCCTGCTGGTGCCCTGGTACTACGTGTTCTCCAACCTGAGGATGGTGGGAGGCTTCGAGGTGCTGATCCTCAGCCACATGTTCGTCGCGCTGCCGCTGATCGTCTACATCATGATGAGCTACTTCGATTCGATGCCGCTGGAGCTGGAGGAATCAGCCCAGGTGGACGGGCTCACCCCGATCGGAGCCTTCCGCCGCATCACGCTGCCGCTCTCGGTCGCCGGCATCGCCACCGCCGGCATCCTGTCCTTCATCTTCTCGTGGAACAACTTCATGTTCGCCCTGGTGCTCTCCGGCTCCAAGACCAAGACCCTGCCGGTCGCGATCTTCGACTTCGTCTCCTACGCCAGCATCGACTGGGGCGGACTGATGGCGGCCGCCACCGTGGTCACCATCCCGATCATGATCATTGCGCTCTTCACGCAGAAGTACATCGTCTCCGGCATGACCGCCGGGGCGACCAAGGGCTAGGCACAGATGACACTCATCAGCAGGATTGAAACCTTCCTCGTCGCGCCGCGCTGGCTCTTCGTCCGGATCGAAACGGACAGCGGGATCGTCGGCTGGGGCGAGGCGACGTGCGAGGGCCGCAGCGAAACGGTGCGCACCGCCGTCGACCAGCTCTCCGAGCTGCTCATCGGCAACGATGCGCTCCGGATCGAGGACCACTGGCAGGTCATGACGAAGGGCTCCTTCTACCGCGGCGGGCCCATCCTGGCCAGCGCCGTGTCCGGCCTGGACCAGGCCCTGTGGGACATCGCGGGCAAGCACTTCAACACCCCGGTGCACCAGCTTCTCGGCGGCCACGTCCGGGACCGGATCCGGATGTATGGCTGGGTGGGCGGCGACGAGCCCAACGAGGTGGCAGACCAGATCAGCGCGCAGCTGGAGGTCGGGCTCACCGCCGTGAAGATGAACGCGAGCGGCCGGATGAGCCCCATCGCCTCCGTGGCCGAGCTCGACGGCGTCGTCCGCCGGGTGGCTGCCGCCCGCGAGGTCCTCGGGGACCACCGCGATGTCGCCGTTGACTTCCATGGCCGCTTCAGCCTCGCAAACGCCCGGCGGGTGGCGCCGCTGCTGGAACCGTACCGCCCCTTCTTCCTCGAAGAGCCGTTGGTTCCGGAAAACACCCACCTGCTGCGCGAGTTCACGTCCTCCACCACGACGCCGGTCTCTACCGGTGAGCGGCTCTACAGCCGGCAGGAATTCCTGCCCGCGCTGCAGGCCGGCATCGCCGTGGCCCAGCCTGACCTCTCCCACGCCGGCGGCATCACCGAGGTCCGCAAGATCGCCTCGCTTGCCGAGATCTACGAGGTCCAGCTCGCCCCGCACTGCCCGCTGGGCCCGCTGGCCCTGGCCGCCTGCCTGCAGGTGGGCTTCGCGACGCCCAACTTCCTGATCCAGGAACAAAGCATCGGCATCCACTACAACAAGGGCGCCGAAGTCCTGGACTACGTGGTGGACAAGTCCCCGCTGAAATTCGTGGACGGGCACATCGAACGGCTCACCGGCCCCGGGCTCGGGATCGAGATCGACGAGGCCGTGGTCCGCGCCGCGGACAAACGCGGTCATGCCTGGCGCGGTCCCGTCTGGCGGCACCCCGACGGCGCCTTCGCCGAATGGTGAACGCCCGCGTGGTAAGCGCCGGAACGGCAAACGCCGGAACGGTAAACGCCGGAACGGTAAACGCCGGAACGGTAAGCGCCGGAACGGTAAACGCCCCGACGAAGGAGAAGCCTGACATGGAGAACACCCTGACCGCCGGATCGCTGCTCGCCGGCATCCGGGAGACCCGGCTGGTGGCGATCGTGCGCGGAACGGACGGCACAGCCGCCGCCAAGGCGGCCCTCGCCGCGATGGAGGAGGGGTTCCGGTTCGTCGAAATCGCCCTCACCACGCCCAATGCCTTCGAGGCGATCAGCGCGGTCCGCGCGACGGCCCCGGCGGACTGCTTCGTCGGAGCCGGCACGGTGCTGACGGCGCAGGATGTTGACCGGGTAGCCGAGGCGGGAGGCCAGTTCATGGTGACCCCGTCGCTGGCAGAGTCGATCGCCGAATCGGCCCGGCTGGGACTGCCCGTACTGGCCGGTGCGCTGACCCCCAGCGAGGCCTACGAAGCCATGAACCGCGGCGCCACCGCGGTCAAGCTCTTCCCCGCCTCCATCGGCGGGCCGGGCTACCTCAAGGCGCTCCGCGATCCCTTTCCCGGGATCCCGTTCATCGCCGTCGGCGGGGTCGGTCTCCGCGAGGCAACGGCTTACTGGGAAGCCGGGGCCATCGCCGTCGGGCTCGGCGGACCGCTGTTCGGCGACGCCGGCTCCGGCGGCGACCTCGCCCCGATGCGCGACCGGGCCCGCGGCTTCGTGGACCTCGCCGCCGAATTCGCCCGCAGGTCCGGCGCGGAGATCCTGCGGTGACGGCCGCCGTCGGCCCCGCATCCGCCCCGCCGGCCGTTGACCTGCTCACCTTTGGCGAGTCCATGGTCTCGCTTCGGTCCGCCGGTCCGCTGTCCGCCGGCGGCAGCCTGGGCATGCACGTGGCCGGGGCAGAGTCGAACGTGGCTGTCGGGGTCGCCCGGCTCGGGCACAGCGTCAGCTGGGCCGGGGTGCTCGGCGCCGACCCGCATGGCGAGTTTATCCTGCGGCAGCTGCGCGCCGAGGGGATCGCACTGCGGCACCGGATTCACGCCGCCCGGAACACCGGCGTGATGTTCCTCGAACAACGCACGGCGGATGTCACCCGGGCCTTTTACTACCGCGCCGGTTCCGCCGGATCCACCCTCGGCCCCGAGGACCTGGACCGCGCACTCACGGCCGGCGCCCGGATCCTGCACCTGACCGGCATCACGGCCGCCCTGAGCCCGGACGCCCGGAAGGCCGTGGAGTACGCGGCCGAGCGCGCCGCCGCCGAAGGCATGGAAGTCTCCCTGGACGTCAATTACCGCAGCAAGCTGTGGTCCCGGGAGGAGGCCCGCGCCGTTCTCACGCCCCTCGCCCGCTACGCCAGCATCGTGATCGCCTCCGACGACGAGCTCGGCCTGGTCGCGGGCGGCGCGGGCCCGGCCGGAACATCGTACGCCGGTGCCGCAGATGTCGCCGACGCCGGTGCCGATGCCGCCGAAACAGCCATGGCCGCCGAACTGCTGGAGCACGGGGTCCGTGAAGTCGTGGTCAAGCGCGGTGCCGCCGGCGCCGGCGTGCACACCGCCGGCGGACGCTGGGAGGCGCCCGCAGTCCCCGTGACCAGCATCGATACCGTGGGAGCCGGGGACGCTTTCACTGCCGGCTACCTTTCCGCCCTGCTCGACGGCGCCGACGTCGCCGGCCGCCTGCAACGCGGCGCCCTGGCGGGAGCCTTTGCCGTCAGCACCGCCGGGGACTGGGAAGGACTGCCCGGCCGCGCGGAGCTGGCGCTGCTGGGCGCCACGCCCAGCGGAACCACGCAGCGCTAGGCCGCGCACACCCCGCCTTTCAAGCCGAACCAACCGTATTCAATCCAACATGGAAAGCCTGGACCAGCTGTGAAAATTATTGCCGCGGAAGTCTTCGTGACCAGTCCGTCCCGTAACTTCGTCACTCTCCGGATCACGACCGAGGACGGGGTGACCGGGATCGGGGATGCGACGCTGAACGGGCGTGAGCTCGCGGTGGCCGCGTATTTGAGGGAGCATGTCGTGCAGCTGCTGATCGGGAAGGATCCGCACCGGATCGAGGACACCTGGCAGTTCCTGTACCGGTCCTCGTACTGGCGGCGGGGTCCGGTGACGATGGCCGCGATCGCCGCGGTGGACATGGCGTTGTGGGATATCAAGGGCAAGATGGCCGGGATGCCGGTCTACCAGCTCCTGGGCGGGGCGTCCCGGAACGGGCTGCGCGCGTACGGGCACGCCTCGGGTGCGGATCTGGAGTCGTTGTTCGATTCGGTCCGGGAGCACCTGGAGCTCGGCTACAAGTCGGTCCGGATCCAGACCGCGGTGCCGGGGATCAAGGCCGTGTACGGGGTCGCGGCGCAGGCGCAGGCCTCGGGGGAGCGCTACGACTACGAGCCCGCGGGCCGGGGCGCGTTCCCGGTCGAGGAGGACTGGGACACCAGGGCGTATCTGCGGCACCTGCCGTCGGTGTTCGAGGCGGTCCGGAACGAGTTCGGCCCGGAGCTGCCGCTGCTCCACGACGGGCATCACCGGATGACCCCGATCCAGGCCGCGAAGCTGGGCAAGGCGCTGGAACCCTATGATCTGTTCTGGCTCGAGGACTGCACGCCGGCGGAGAACCAGGAGGCGCTGCGCCTGGTCCGGCAGCACACCACGACGCCGCTGGCGATCGGGGAGATCTTCAATACCGTCTATGACTACCAGACCCTGATCAAGGAACAGCTGATCGACTACGTCCGGGCCGCGTCCACGCACTTCGGCGGGATCAGCCCGTTGAAGAAGGTGATGGATTTCGCCGCGCAGTACCAGATCAAGTCCGGTTTCCACGGCCCCACCGACATCTCCCCGGTCGGGTTCGCCGCGCAGCTGCACGTGGGCCTGGCGATCCACAACTACGGCATCCAGGAATACATGCAGCACTCGGATGCGACCAACGAGGTGTTCGAGCAGTCCATGACGTTCGTGGACGGCTACCTGCACCCGGGCGAGGCGCCCGGCATCGGCGTCGAATTCAACGAACAAGCCGCCGCGGCCTACCCCTACCAGCAGGCCTACCTGCCCTACAACCGCCTCGTCGACGGAACAGTCCACGACTGGTGACCGGCCACGACTGGTGACCGGCCACGGCTGGAAACCATCCCTGAGGCACCAAAAAGGTCCCGGGCGGCGAGTCGATGCTCTGCCGCCCGGGACCTGGCTCTTTTGAGGCCGCTCTCAGCGTCCGGTTTTCAGGTGCCTCAGTGAACGAGTTCCTGGGTCATTCCGAAGGGGACCTGGTCGGAGAGTGCCGCAGTGTAGTGGCCCGGCTTGTGCCGCGTGAGCAGGATTCCGTGCGTACCCGTGGTCATGGCGAGCTCTTGCAGCCCGCGGACGGCGTCGTTGAGTCGCTCGTCGAGGACGTGCCGGTTGTCGACCTGGATCTCAATGGACTTGGTAATGGTAGTCATTGCTCAGTCTTTCTTGGAGTACTTCTAGTCGGCCCCAATGGATTCAGGAACACTAACGTCATATTTATTGACGCGTCAAATCACCACACCGTGTCCGCGCCGAGCCCGGCAGTCGGCAAATCCCGGCACGTCGCGGCCCGGGGCGTTGACCTGCAGTTCCATCGCGGCGCTGGTGGTCCCCGTGAGTCTGGTCACCGGCATCACTGCGGGCAGGGCGAGAGATGCTCGTGGACACAGAGGATGCTGCCGTCCTGAGCCCGGGAGAAGACGGTGGTCTCGCGTTCATCGCTCGTTTCGCGGCCACCTTCCCGGTCGATCTGGACTCTCGCGGCCACACGGTGCGAAAACACTGCAGTACGGCCCAGAAGCTGGATGTTCTGCTCGCTGCTCCGGCATTCCAGCACACGCCAGCCGCCGGCGAGCCAGCTGTTCCAGAGCGTGCGGCAGGCGGCCCGGGAACCGAGGCTCTGGTACTCCGGATGGAATATGAACGTCGCCTCGGGGCTGAAGGCTGCGAAGTAGGCCTCGGTGTCCGTCGCCGCGAAGGCGGCCACCAGGCGGTCCGCTGCATCCTGTACTTCTTCGCGGCTGAGGGCGCCGGGCTCCGGAAGTGCCTCCGGCGCGGCCAGCGGCCGGGCGACGGCGCGGACCGGCGCCGCACAATCGGCGGAACCGCGATAATCTTCAGCGGGAATGTCTTAACACATTGCAGAGGCGGAATACGGAACATGACCGAGGAACAAACCGGGAAATCGCCGGGCCGGTGGCGGGTTTTCCATGACAAGTTCATCGTGGAGGAACGCTTCATGGCCGAGCCTGCACGGAAGAATCTCTACCGGATCGCCGTCGGGCTCATGATCATCGGGTCCGTGCTGTTCGTCGTCCTCCTCGCCGGCGTGCTCCAGAACGGCGGCCTCAGCTCCCTGGACGAACCTGTGCGCTCCTGGCTCCTCACGCTGCGCTCCGAGCCGTTGACCAGCATCATGATCTTCCTCGCAATCGTCTTCGGGCCGGTGGCCCTGCCGATCATCATCCTGGTGGTGACCGCGGCCTGGGGCCTGTTGGCCAAACACGCCTGGCGGCCCATGCTGCTCGCCGGGGCCATGCTGACCGGAGTGATCCTGGCCCAAGCCATCGGCCGGACCGTGGGCAGGCAGCGCCCGCCGGTGGACTTGATGCTCTTCGGGCCAGACACCACTTTCTCCTTCCCCTCCGGACACGTCCTGGGAGCCTGCGACTTCCTCCTCGTCACGACCTTCCTCATCTTCTCGAGGCGCCGGAACCCCAAGGCCGCCGTCGCCGGCTTTGGGGTCGCCGGAATCGGGATCTTCTTCGCGTCGGTCAGCCGGCTCTATCTGGGCTATCACTGGACCACCGACGCGCTGGCCTCGCTGTCCATCTCCTTCGTGGTGCTGGGCGCGGTGATCGCCCTCGACACGTGGCGAACCGCCCGCATCCCCGGCGAGCAGATCACCGGGACCCGCTCGAAGGCCGACACCAGCCAGGACTAGCCGCCCTTGCCCGGGCAGTGCCGGCGGTGCGACAGTGGGCCATGGCCACCGAAGACGACGTCCGCCAAGCTGCCCTGGCACTGCCGGGCGTGACGGAGCGGCCCAGTTGGGGCAGGCCCGCGTGGTTCGCCGGCACGCTGATGGCCAGAATCTGGGAGGACGGGGTCCTTACGGTCAAGACGGAGGAGCGCGAGGCGCTCGCCGGAACGGACCCTGAAACGTACTTCTGGACCCCGCACCATGACCGCTCGCCGCTGCTGGTCCTGGTCCGGTTGGACCGGATCGAGGCCGTGGAACTAGGCGAGCTCCTGGCGGAGTCCCACCGCCTTGCCGGCGGACGACGGCGGTAGCCACAGCCAGGCGCGTGTCCGGGTCAGGGCGCCGGATCGGCGGGTGTGCACGTGGCCGCAGGAACGCGCGCCCGGGCGCGTTTCAGCTCGCTCCGCAGCCGGGCATTGGCCGCTTCCAGCTCGAGGACCTTGGCCACCCCGGCCAGGTTGAGTCCTTCCTCCAGCAGTTCGCTGATCCGTCCCAGCACGGCGAGGTCCGTCTCGCTGTACTGCCGGGTCCCGCCGGCTGTGCGGTCCGGCCTGAGCAGCCCTCTCCGCTCGTAGAGCCGGATGTTCTGCTGTCCGGTCCCGACGAGATGGGCCACCACGGAGATCGCGTACAGGCCCACGTCCGTTCCGCGTTCCGCCATAGTGCTCCTCCGCCCGGTCCAAAATTCCCTGTTGCAACAGTTTGGCACTGGTGCTATAAAAAATCTATATTCACCACCACAGATACTGGTTGGATAGCGGAGATCACAGGAATCCCGTCAGAAGGAGTGGATCATGATGTTGATGCGTACCGACCCGTTCCGGGAGCTGGACCGCCTGACGCAGCAGGTCCTCGGCACGGTGGCGCGGCCCGCTGCCATGCCGATGGACGCCTGGCAGGAGGACGGCGAGTTCGTCGTCGCATTCGACCTGCCCGGGGTCAACGTTGACTCGGTGAATCTTGACATTGAACGCAACGTCCTCACAGTCCAGGCTGAACGGCGCGATCCGACGCAGCCCAACGTGGAGCTGATCGCCGCTGAGCGGCCACGCGGCGTGTTCAGCCGCCAGCTGATCCTCGGCGACACCCTGGACACCGAGAAAGTCAAGGCCACCTACGCGGACGGCGTCCTGACGCTCCGCATTCCGGTGCTGGAAGCGGCTAAACCGCGGAAGATCGAGATCTCCCACACGCAGGACAATCTGCACCAAATCTCGAAGTAGCGGGTAGCCGCAGGGCAACGGACCGGCGCCCGCCGTGGCCGCATTCCCGCCGCCGGGCGGTCCGACAGCTGTCTGCGCTCCGACACAAGGGAAAAGCACACTAGAAGGAGGCCAGCCATGAGTGCGTGGCGCCGCTACGATTCCCACGTGATGCCGGTCTTCCGGGAGCGCTTCGAGGAGCGGTGGGGCGAGGGGACAGCACCGTTCCTTGACCCGGAAGCGTACGAGGCGCCACTTCCCCGGGCGCAGTGGATCAACATCGAGACGGGCGCCGCACTCGCGGTGGTTCCTGTCTGGACCGCCGACGACATCCAGCACCGCTCGTTCGGCGTGTTCTATCTGCCGCCGGCCGGCGATATATGGGTGCTCCGGCCGGGGTACACCGGGTACCTGGAACCGTCAGTGGATGAGGCCGAGCACCTCCTCTCGCTGAGGAACGATGCCTTCAAGAAGGCGGTGGCCCACGCCAAGGAATTCCTCTACGGACCCGGGGGATCCATGTACTGAGGGCCGGGCGCGCCTAAAATCAATCAACTGCCTGAACTACTTAAGGGACACCACCGATGAATGCTTCCGCCAAGAATCTGGCTGCGCTGCTGCCGCCGAGTTTCACCCTGGGGGTGGCGACCTCCGCGTTCCAGATCGAAGGGGCGCTGGACGAGGATGGCAGGGGTCCCTCCGGCTGGGACGTCTTTGCGGCGAAACCCGGCTCGATCGTGGAAGACCAAAGCCCCGCGGTCTCCTGCGACCACTATCATCGGATGCCCCAGGATGTGGCGCTGATGAAGGAACTGGGGATCGATTCCTACCGGTTTTCGCTGTCTTGGTCGCGTATCCAGCCCGGCGGCAGCGGGCCGGTGAATCCGGCCGGCCTGGACTTTTATGACCGGCTGATCGATCTGCTGCTGGCCAACGGGATCAGCCCCATGGCCACCCTCTACCACTGGGACACTCCGTTGCCGCTGGACGAGGCCGGTGGATGGATGAACCGGGACACTGCCTACCGGCTCGGGGAGTTCGCCGCCATCGCCGCGGCGGCGTACGGCGACCGCGTGGCCCGCTGGGTCACCGTGAACGAGCCGGCCACCGTCACCACCAACGGCTACGCCCTGGGCATACACGCGCCCGGCGAAGCGCTGATGCTGAAGGCGCTGCCCAGCGTCCACCACCAGCTGCTGGGCCACGGGTTGTCCCTGCAGGCGCTCCGGGCAGCGAAGGTGGCTGGTGAAGTCGGCATCACCAACGTGTACTCCCCGATGGTTCCGGCCTCCAGCAACCCGCTGGACAAGGTCAGCGCCGGACTCATGGACACAGCCCAGAACCGGCTGTACGCGGATCCGGTGCTAGTGGGGAAGTATCCGGACATGATCCGGGCAGCCACGTTGTTCTCCTCGGCATTCAGCCCGTCCAGCGAGGACATGGAGCTCATTTCACAGCCGCTGGATTTCTACGGCCTCAACTACTACATGCCGACGCGGGTCGGATCCGGGCCCGGGGACGGCACCGTGCCGGAAGGAATGGCGGAGGCGATGGGGGACGACCTCAGCGGCACTCCGGGTGCGCCTTTCCATATCGCCACGTTCCCGGACACCGAGACCACCGCCTACGGCTGGCCGATCAAACCGGAATACATGTCCGTGGCGCTGGCCGAGATGGCGGAGCGCTACCCGGACCTGCCGCCCGTCTATATCACCGAGGGCGGCGCAAGCTTCGAGGACGTGCTGGTCCGCGACGATGCATCAAACAGCACGATCATCCCCGACGAGCGGCGGCTGCGGTTCCTGGCGGACCACATCGGAACAGCCGTGCAGTCCACGTCGCCGGGCGGGGCCGCCGAGTCGATCGATCTGCGCGGCTACTACGTGTGGTCTCTCATGGACAATTTTGAGTGGTCCGGCGGCTACAACCAGCAGTTCGGCCTGGTGCACGTCGACTTTGACACCCAGGTGCGCACGCCCAAAGCCTCATTCTACTGGCTCCAGGAGCTCCTCGCGGCCCGCCATCAGGGCGCGGGCCCCGGTGGCCACTCGGCTGCCGGCGCGGGGGCTCCGGCGCCCGGTTCCGACGCCGAACGCCCGCACCCGGTGGGTTAGAGCAGCTTGAGCGGCTGTAGGCCTTTGGCCATGCCTGCGCCGTCGGGGGAGTAGATCCACGGGACAGGGGAATCTGTGTGGTCCCCGGTTTCCGAGTGTCCGCCGGCCAGCACGGCTTCCCCGGCTGAAAGCTGCCGGATGCAGATGGCTGCCACCGCGTCCGGGTGCCGCTGCGCGAAGTCGGAATAGATCGCTTCATCGTGCTGGCCGTTGTCTCCGAAGAGCAGCCAGCGCATGTGAGGGAATTCCTCGGCGAGAAGTTCCAGGTTCCGCCGCTTGTGGTCCTGGCCGCTGCGGAACCAGCGGTCATTGGTAAGGCCCCAGTCGGTGAGCAGCAGGGCACCGGAGGGGTACATGTTCCGGGTGATGAACCGGGCCAGCGTCGGGGCCGCGTTCCACGGTCCCGTGGACAGGTAGATCACGGGGGCCTCCGGATGCTCCACGAGGAGCCGGTCCATCAGGACTGCCACGCCGGGCGTTGCCATCCTGCCCCGTTCGTTCAGCACGAACGTGTTCCAGAGGGCAAGAAAGGGCCGGGGGAGGGCCGTCACCATGATCGTGTCATCGATGTCCGAGACGATCCCCAGCCTGGTGTCGGGGGAGATAACGAACACCTTGGCTTCCACCGGCTCGGTTCCGGCGGCCCGCAGCTTGGCCGTGTGCCAGCCCGGGGGGAGCGACACCTGCACAACGGTGTCCACGAGACCGCCGCGGTCCGCCCGCACACGTGCCTTCACGCCGCCAATCTCGATTTCCACTTCCGTGAACTGGATCGGGACGGACGTGAAGGCGCGCCAGCCGCGGATGTTCTGGTTGCCGTTCTGGGCCGCGAACTCCGCCCGGCTGCCGGGGGTCGCCTTGCTCGTCAGCACTACCCGGCCAAGCACGCGGACCCAGCCCGTGGAGCCGTAGCCCTGGTACGCGATGGTCTGCGGAATGAAGTGCCAGCGTCGGGCCGCCTTGAGCCGCAGCCCGTTGACGGCGTCCGATACCCAGTGGGCCAGCCGGAACGCTTTGTTGCCGGAGACCGGTGGCTGCTGGGGTGAGTGCTGCGTTGCCAAATCCATGCCTCCACTCTCCCACAGCGGACCGCCCGGGAACGGAATACGTCAGGCAACGCCGGTTCAGGCGTCCCCCGGCATCAAGCACAACGCGGCGGCGTTGCGCACGGCGTAGCCGCCGCCGTCGTTGTTGAAATACACGAAGACGTCCTTCCCGGCGGCCCGCCACTCGCTGACCCGGTCCGCCCACCAGCGAAGGTCAGCGTCGGAATACGATCCGCCGGAGAGATGCTCGTGATCCGGCCCGTGCAGCCGGCCCGGCGGCAGCTGGACCAGGAGTACGGCCCGCTTGTCCGCCAGCTCGTGCCAGCAGCGCGCAATCCGTTCCACCCAGACCCCGGGGGAGTAGAGCTTTCCTGCCGTGGGTCAGGCCGCGCGGGGCCCTCACGGACAGGAGGAAACGCTCCGGCAGCCGGCGGTGCCAGCTCGCGAAGGACGCTTCCCGCGGCCAGCGGTAAAAGCTGGCGTTCAGTTCCACCGTGACGAACCGGGCCGCGTAATGCGCGAGCCGGTCCCGGGCAGGGAGCCCGGGCGGGTAGAGCACACCCTCCCAGTGGCCATAGCTCCAGCCGCTGGTTCGGACGTGAAGAGTGCCCGGTCCTATGGCCAGTTGTTCCCGACCTCCCGTTCTTTCGGCATGTTTGGATCCTAGTCCCGGGCGGCATCGGCCCTGGCCTGCTCCGGGTGTGGCACTGTAAGTCCCATGGCACGCATCGAGGATTATGCAATGGTCGGCGATCTGCACACCGCAGCCCTGATCAGTACCGAAGGCTCCATCGATTGGCTGTGCCTGCCGCGCTTCGATTCGCCGGCCTGTTTCAACGCCCTGCTGGACACCCCGGAATCAGGTCGCTGGCTGCTGGCTCCGGAGGGCGGCGGCGAATGCACACGGCGGCGCTACCGCAAGGACACGCTGATTCTGGAAACGGAATGGGAGACTCCGAGCGGCAAGGTCAGGGTCATCGACTTCATGCCGCCGCGCGACGCCGTGGCGGACATCGTGCGGATCGTGGTGGGGGTCCGCGGCACGGTCCGGATGCGCGGCGAGTTGGCGTTGCGCTTCGACTACGGGCACATCGTTCCCTGGGTCCGCCACGACGCGCACGGGATCCACGCGGTGGCCGGACCCGACGCCGCCTACCTCGTGACGAAGGCGCCGCTGCGGGGCGAGCGGCTGCAGACCATCAGCGACTTCACCATCAAGGCGGGGGAGCGGGTGCCGTTCGTGCTGACCTGGACGCCGAGCCATCTGCGCCGGCCGCGGACCGTGGACCCCGAAAAAGCCCTGGTCTCCACCGAGTCCTTCTGGCAGCGCTGGTCCGCCCGGTGCACCGTCACCGGCACCTACCGCGAGGCCGTCCTGCGCTCGCTGATCACGCTGAAGGCGCTTACTTTCGCGCCAACCGGTGGAATCGTGGCGGCCGTGACCACGTCCCTGCCGGAGGAGCTCGGCGGCACGCGGAACTGGGACTACCGGTTCTGCTGGCTCCGCGACGCCACCCTGACGCTTCAGGCGTTGCTGGCCGCCGGCTACACGGAGGAGGCCGCCGCGTGGCGGGACTGGCTGCTGCGGGCCGTGGCCGGCGACCCCGCGGACCTGCAGATCATGTACGGAATCCACGGTGAGCGCCGGCTGCCGGAGGCGGAACTTCCCTGGCTGCGCGGCTATGAGGGCTCTTTCCCGGTGCGGACCGGAAACGGTGCGGCGGGGCAGCTGCAGCTGGACGTCTGGGGTGAGGTGCTGGACTGCCTGTCGCTGACCCGGAACTCGCTCCTGGAGCACACGGATGAATCCTGGGATGTCCAGGTGGCGCTGATGGAACACCTCGAGAAGGCCTGGGGCTGGCCGGACAACGGGCTCTGGGAGATGCGCGGGCCGCGGCGGCATTTCACCCACTCCAAGGTCATGGCCTGGGTGGCGGCGGACCGTATGGTCAAGGGCATCCGGGACTTCGGCCTGACCGGCCCGGCGGACCGTTGGGAGGAACTGCGCGACACCATCCACGCCGAGGTGATGGCCAAAGGATTCGACGCCGAACGCAACACCTTCGTGCAGTCCTACGGGAGTCCGGAGGTTGACGCGAGCCTGCTGCTCATCCCGCGGGTGGGTTTCCTGCCGCCGGATGACCCGCGCATAATCGGCACCATCGAGGCAGTCCAGCGCGAACTCACCCACGACGGCTTCCTGCGCCGTTACAAACCGGCCGAGAGCGACGACGGCCTGCCGGGCGAGGAGGGGGTGTTTATCGCCTGTTCCTTCTGGCTGGTGGAAGCGCTGCTGGGGGCCGGCCGGCACCACGAGGCCAAGGAGCTGTTCGAGCGGCTGCTCGCGCTGCGCAACGACGTCGGACTCCTCAGCGAGGAGTGGGGGGTGGAGGAAGGCCGGCAGCTGGGCAATACGCCGCAGGCGTTCAGCCACTTTGCGCTCGTGATGAGCGCCCTGGAGTTGAAGGCTGACGGCGTGCACCGCAGCGACACCCCGCTCGGCGGCGCCTGAACCGTGCCTCCAGCGACCCCGGTTCCTTTTTGAGCATCAATAAGTATACTTACTAATATCCCGGTGTGGGGTCGAGGATAGAAGGAGTGTGCGATGGCTGGATATTTCGAGCTCGTGGACGCGCCCGACGGCGGCTACCGGATTCGGATGCTGGACGGAGCAGGAACCCTGATGGCAATTTCAGTCACGTTTCCCACCAAGCGGGCCGCGGTGGCCGGCGTGGCCCAGGCCCGCGAGATCGCCGGCACCGGCCTGATCCGGGACCGCAGTTCGGACGGACAATCGGCGGAGATGACGCCGGGGCCACGCGTCATTCGCCGGACGCCCGGCGGGGCCAACCGCGGCACGGCGCTGAGCGTTGGATCGCTCGCGGCGGGAAAGAGAGCGCGTGCACACCGCTGATCCGGCCCCAACCGGCCAGCCAGGGCTGCCCGGCGGTCAGCGAGCGGCCGTACTGTTCGACGTCGACGGCACCCTGGTCGATTCGTGCTACTTCCACACCACCGCGTGGTGGCAGGCGTTCCGGCAGGCGGGGTACGACGTCCCCATGGCCAGCATCCACCGTTCAATCGGGATGGGCGGGGATAAGATCCTCGCCAGCCTCCTGCCTGCCGAGCGGGATCACTCCGCGGACAGCACGATCATGGCATCGCACGCGGCCGTGTTCGCCACCTTCTGGCCGGCCCTTCGACCCCTGGACGGCGCCAAAGAGCTGCTGGCCCGGTGCCATGAGAGTGGGCTTGCCGTCGCCCTGGCCTCCTCGGCCCGGGACCGCGACCTGGAAATCCTCCGCGCCACCATCGGGGCGGACGCATTCATTGATGCTGCCACGAGTTCCAGCGACGCAGCGGAGAGCAAACCCGCCCCGGACATCCTCGTCGCAGCCCTCAAGGCAGTGAACGTGCAGTCCCTGGACGCCGTCTATGTGGGCGACGCCGTCTGGGACATCTACGCGGCCGGGAAGCTCGACATCCCGGCTATCGGACTGACGTGCGGCGGCACCAGCGAAGCCGAACTCCGCGACGCCGGCGCCGTCGAAATCTACGCCAGCCCGCAGGCGCTGCTCGAGAACCTCACGGCCAGCGCCATCGGACAACTCGCCGCCCGCGCGCGCGGGTAGAGAGCCGCCCCGGGCGCCGGCAGGCGGTGTCGTCAGCCGTGGAACTTCCGCCAGGCCTTCAGGAAGTCCGCCTCCGAGCGCGCCGCCAGCGACTCCTCCCTGGCGTGCAGGCGGCCGTAGGTAAAGCCGTTCTCGCCGCTGCGCCGGGAGCGCATGCCGAGGTCCGCCAGCAGGGCACGCGCCATCACCGTGTCGTGATGCAGCCCGAGGGTTGTTTGGATCCTGCGCGCCGCCTTGGCAGTCTTGCGGATCCGCTTCGCGGCGCTGCCTCCGGTGGCGGTGGCGGCCAGCTCGGCGGAATACCGCAGCCGCTTCGCCGCCTTGCGCACCTCGTGCAGCCCGGCGTCCAGGGCGGGGGCGTTGCCGCCGGCCCCCGGCGGGAGGGCCTCCACGGCACGGAGCAGCCGGGCGGAATTGCCGGCGACGAATTTCCGGAACGCCCGCCGCGGCCGCCGGGATGCCTTCTGCGACAGCTTGTCGGTGCCGAGGAGCGACTCGAGGCCGGCGACCAGCCGCGCGTAGCGTTCACTGTCCAGCGCCGCGAGGGCGCCCCGGCGGCCGGCGGCTGCGGCGGCGTCCAGCTCTTCCGCAATGTGCCGGGCGGCCGGGCCCAGGACCAGCTCCTCGGGTTCGGAGGCGAGGAGCTCATCGAGCCGGGCGTGGATGACGGCGGGGTCACGGGCCGCGCCCAGCGCCTCGGAGAACCAGCGCAGCTCGGACCGGATCCCCTGCGGGCCGGCGCCGGCGAAGAGGTTGCGGCCGGTGGCCAGCACGGAACGAAGGCGGCGGGCCGCGACGCGCATCTCGTGGACGGATTCGGCGTCGTCGTCGCGTACGCCGGGCTCGTGCCGCCGCAGTTCAGCGAGCTGTTGTGTGAGGTAGCCCAGCAGGACGTCCCCGGCGGTCGGTGCCATGCTTCACCTTACTCTTGGCCGCAAGGGCCCGGCCGCCTGGCCCGGACCGCCGTTACAGTGGGTCCATGAATGCATTGGGGGAGGACGGAACGCGGCCGGACCGGCGGAATTTCCTGGCCCGGCTGGCGGTGCCCGTGCTTGCGGCGGCGCTCCTGCTGGCGGGACTGCTTTTGACCATGGTCCCGGCGCGCACGGAGACCGTCGGCTGGTTCGCTTATGCGCCGCTGTCACAGCAGCCCTTCCCGGTCCAGGGCCTCCTGCTGATCGGGACCGAGGCGTGGGTGGGAATCGCGATGATCAGCCTGGGACTCCTGATCCTCGCGTTCTGGACCGGATATCTCTTCGGTGTCCGCACGAGGCAACCCGGGAGCGGCCAGTCCCCTGTCCCCGCGAGGTGATCGTTCACGGCAATGCTTGCGCCGGACACTGCCGTGAAATGTCATCTCGGCATACGCTAGCGGGGCATCCAACTTCCCGAACCGCAGCACCGCCAGCCAGGAGTCCCGCATGACACGACATCACCAATTCGGCCCGGTCGCCGTCGTCACCGGCGCCGGTTCAGGGATCGGCAGGGCGGTAGCGCGGCTGATGCTCGCCGAGGGCTACCGGGTGGTGCTTGCCGGCCGGCGGGAGGCGCAGCTGCTGGAGACCGCCGCCGGCCACGCCCAGGCGTTCGCCGTCCCCTGCGACGTCACAGTGCCCGACGACGTCGAGCGGCTGTTCGCAGCGGTGCTGCAGCGCTGGGGACGGGTGGACGTGCTGTTCAACAACGCGGGCGTGTTCGGCCCCGCCGCCTCGGTGGACGAGATTAGTGTCGCGGACTGGGACGCGACCGTGGCGGTGAACCTTACGGGGGCCATGCTGTGCGCGGCGGCGGCGGTCCGGGCCATGAAGGCGCAGTCCCCGCAGGGCGGGCGGATCATCAACAACGGCTCGATCGCTGCCCATTCACCGCGGCCGCGGACCGTGGCGTACACGGTCACCAAGCACGCCATGACCGGGCTGACCAGGAGCATTGAACTGGACGGCCGCGGCTTCGGCATCACCTGCGGGCAGATCGACATCGGCAACGCGGCCACGGAACTCGTGGACGAGATCGGCGTCGGGTCCGGCGCGATGCAGGCCGACGGCAGCCGCCGCGCCGAGCCGACGTTTCCCGTGGACGACGCCGCCCGGGCCGTGCTGATGATGGCAGGGATGCCGCCGTCGGCCAGTGTCGGCTCAGTGGTGATCACGGCCGCGGGAATGCCGTTCATCGGGCGCGGCTGAGCGGGATATTCCGGGCGCTGCCTGCCCACCCGGCTAGGATCGGCTCATGATCGCAAACAAGGGGTTGGCGCTGTTCCGCGGCTGGTTCGCGATGCTGGGCTTCATGGCCGTGTTCTTCCAGCTGTTCCACCTGCTCCAGAACGCTCCCGGCGCTTCGGTCTGGAACTACTTCAGCTACTTCACCATCGAATCCAACGTGATTGCCTTTGTCACGCTGGCTGTGGCCGCCCGGCAGGCGTGGACGGGAGGGAGCCCCCGGTGGCTGGAGCTCCTGCGGGGCGCGGCGACGGTGTACATGACAATCACCGGGATCGTCTACTCGCTGCTGCTCAGCGACGTCGAGGTCAACACGCCTGTGCCCTGGGTCAATGTGGTGCTGCACTTCACGATCCCCACCGTCATGGTGATCGACTGGCTGGTCGACCTTCCGGGCACGCGTATTTCCGTGCGTCAATCCCTGGTCTGGCTGGCCTTTCCGCTGCTGTATCTCGTGTACAGCCTGGCCCGTGGTCCGTTCGTGGACTGGTACCCCTACCCGTTCCTCGACCCGGGCGCCAACGGCTACGGGTTCGTGGCGGTCATGTCGCTCCTGATCGCCGTCGGCGCCTTTGCCATTGCCGCCGTCGCGGCACTGTCCACCAGGCTGCTGACGGTCCCGCATCCGGTCTCGGCACCGCCGTCCCCGCTGGACCTGGCCCTCTAGAACGGGAGCCCTCTAGAACGGGAGCACTAGAGCGGCAGCAGCCCGGAGAGGTCGGCCCGCAGCCCCGATGCGGCGACGCGGCCGAGGCTCACGGCGTCCGCCCAGCTCAACTGCCCGCTGACCATGGCCAGCCAGGTGGCGGCGTCGCACTCGATGACGTTCGGGGGAGTGCCGCGGGTATGCCGCGGGCCTTGCACGCATTGGGTGACGCCGAACGGCGGCACCCGGACTTCCACGGAGTTCCCCGGCGCCCGTGCCGTGATTTCCTCCAGGGCGTAGCGCACCGCCGTCGCGAGGGTGGTTCGGGGGACGGCGGGGGAGTCCCCGCCGTCGCCGGCGGCCAGCCAGGCGGCCAGCGCCGAGCGTCCCTCCTCGACCGGAATCCGGCGCCGCGAAACAACCACGGTGGTGCCTAGTCCAGCAGCGCGGAGACGGCCTGGCCAAGGCGGATCTTGCCCACCGGGCGGCCGCCGCCAAGGACGGGGTCGACCACCTTGTCCAGCACGCTCGAGACCTCCGGGATGTCGACGGCGCCGGAGGCGGCCAGGAGCGTCAGGCCGACGAGTGTCGTGGCACGGATGTTGCCGTCGAGGACCTTGATGGACACGGAGACGCCCTGGCGGGTGGCCATGACCAGTACGCCCTCGGCGCCGATTTTCGCGAGGATGCCGAGCTCGTCCATGACGATGGTGTTGCTCTCGCCCCGGCCCTGCACCGCCCACGGGTAGTCCAGCATGGACGTGGCGATGGTGGCGGCGCGGGCGTTGGAGTTCTTGTCGCCGGGGGCCTTGGCCAGTTTCGAGAACGCCCGGGCAAGCCCTGTCAGCGAGACGGCGGCCACGGGGGCGCCGCAGCCGTCGATGCCGAGGTGGGCGATTCGTTCGTCGCAGTACTCCTCGATCACGGAACGGATCCGCTGCTGCAGCGGGTGGTTGGGCTCGAGGTAGCTGTGGGTGTCCCAGCTGTTCTCCGTGCAGGCCCAGAGGAACGCGGCGTGCTTGCCGGAGCAGTTGAAGGCCAGGCGGGACTTGCCGCGCTCGGAGTGGATCAGCCAGTTCCGCGCGGTCTCGTCCTGCGGCCAGTCGGCGGGGCACTGCAGCTGCTCCTCCTTGACCCCGGCGGCCTTCAGCATGCCCTCGACCACGTCCATGTGGTCCAGGGAGCCGACGTGGCTGCCGCAGGCAATCGCGGCCTGCGCCCCGCGCAGGGGCACGCCGGACTGCATGGCGGCCAGGGCCTGCAGCGGCTTGAGCGTGGACCGGGCGAAGATCGGGGTGGTGATGTCGCCGAGTTCGGTGACCACGGTTCCGTCGGCGGCCAGGACTACGGCGGAGCCGATGTGGCGGGACTCGATGAAACCGCTGCGTTCAACGACTGCCAGTTCGACGGCGGATTCGACTGTGAAGGTGGCATGCGAATTCAGGGGCATATGGCAAGTCTAAGGTGCCTCAGGGGGATACTCCGGTTATTCCACGGTCACCATGACGGACTGCCAGCCCGAGGCGCCGTCGGGTACCGGATCCGCGCGCTTGTCCGTCTGGACTTCGCCGGTGCCGTCCGTGGCGCGGGCCTTGATGTAGTGCGGACCCGGGGTGGCGTCCCAGTCGAAGGACCACTGCCGCCAGGTGATGAGGGAGGCCTCGTCGGAGAGGGTCGCCGCGGTCCAGGGGCCGTTGTCGATCTGCACCTCGACCTTGGTGATGCCGCGGGTCTGCGCCCAGGCCGTGCCGCCGATCGCCACGCGCCCGGCGGGGACCTTGGCGAAGGATTTGGGGACTTCGACCCGTGCCATGGTCTTGATCGGTCCGCGCTCGGACCAGCCGCGCTGGGTCCAGTACGCCTTGCTGTCGGCGAAGCGGGTGACTTCGAGGTCCACCACCCACTTGGTCGCGGAGACGAAGCCGTACAGCCCGGGGACCACCATCCGCACCGGGTAACCGTGTTCGAGCGGGAGCGGTTCGCCGTTCATGCCGATCGCCAGCATGGCGTCGCGGTCATCCGTCAGCACCTCCATCGGAGTGGAGGCGCTGAAGCCGTCAATGGAGGTGGAGAGCACCATGTCCGCGCCGTCTTTGGGGCGGGCCATCTTGAGGACTTCGCGGATGGGCAGGCCCAGCCATTTGGCGTTGCCCGCGAGGTTGCCGCCGACCGGGTTGGAGACACAGGTGAGGCTGACGTGGGATTCGATCAGGTCCGCGTCCAGCAGGTCCTGGAAGGTGAGCCGGACCTCCTGCTCCACCAGCCCGTGGACACGCAGTTCCCAGTCCTGGGCATTGATTTCCGGCACGCTCAGGGCGGTGTCGATCCGGTAGAAGTCCTTGTTGGGGGTCAGCCAGGGGGTGACGCCGGGGGCCTTGGACTGCACGCCGGCGGGCACGGCCGGGGCGGCCTTCGCCGGGGCGGGCAGCTGCAGGGACCCGCGGGCCTGGGCAACGTTGCTGCGGGCCGCGCTGAGCAGCCGGCCCCCGGTCGCGGCGACCGCGGAGGCGGCCGCGGTGAGGCCGGTCGCCGCAAAAAAGGCGCGCCTGCTGGTGGCAGGACGTTCCGGTTCCTTGGCGGCGAGGTCCGCGGCCGTGTCCGGCCACTCGGACATCCGCCACAGCCGGGTGATCAGGAGCCTGAGCACGATCAGCCCGGCCACCGTGCCGAGCAGTGACGGGATCGCGTCGACCGGCTTGACGCTGGCCCGGGTCACCACGCTGGCGACGATCACCGCGCCCATAAGCAGCACTCCGGCCACGCCCAGGGCCCATTTGCGGTAGGCCACCACGCCCAGTACGCAGGCGAGCAGCAGGATGGTCACCGCCATGCCGCCGAACAGGGCGGCCTTGTCATTGGTGCCGAAGGTGGCAATCGCGAAGTCCTTCATCCACGGCGGCGTGAAGTCGATGAAGGTCGAGCCGAGGGCGATCAGCGGCGTCGCGCGTGCCGTGAAGAAGGCGCCGATCAGCTCCGCCACGGACAGGACGACGGCAGCCGCGGCCACGCCGGCCAGTGCGGCCAAGGCCGTGGGTCCGGTAAAACGCCTCGCGGGCTGCGTCCGGGACTGCTTCTGCGTGCTGGGCTTCTTCATACAGGGTGTTCGTAGCCGGGTGCCCCGCGGATTGTCCCGCGCCCACGGGACATGCCCTCCCCTCGCGTCCGGGGATGGACATGTTGGCACAATGTCCTGTGCCCGGGGCCAGGACTGGGCATGTCCCACGCTCCCGGGCGCCGAAGAGGGGGCATGTCCAGCGGCAGACACAGCTTAGGAGCCTGCCCGGTCCACAAAGTACCCTTGAGAACTGTGAAGGTACTAGTCATCGGCCCCGGCGGCCGCGAACACGCCATTGTCCGATCCTTGCTCGCAGACCCCAACGTTTCCGAGGTCCACGCGGCCCCGGGCAACGCCGGCATCAGCAAGCTGGTTCCCACGCACGCGGTCGACGCGAGCGACCCCGACGCCGTCGCTGCCCTGGCCAGCCGGCTGACGGTCGACCTCGTCGTCGTCGGCCCGGAGGCGCCCTTGGCCGCCGGCGTGTCCGACGCCGTCCGTGCCGCCGGGATCCCGGTGTTCGGCCCGAGCATGGCCGCCGCCCAGCTGGAAGCGTCCAAGGCGTTCGCCAAGGAAGTCATGGCCGAGGCAGGCGTGCCCACCGCGATGGCGAAGGTGGCCGGCAACGCCGAGGAAGCCGCCGACGCGCTGGACACCTTCGGGGCCCCGTATGTCGTGAAGGACGACGGCCTGGCCGCCGGCAAGGGCGTCGTCGTCACAAACAACCGCGACGAGGCCCTGGCGCACGCCCAGAGCTGCTTCGACGCCGGCGGCACCGTGGTCATCGAGGAGTTCCTCGACGGTCCCGAGGTCTCCGTCTTCGTCCTCTGCGACGGCCGCGACACCGTCGCGCTCTCCCCGGCCCAGGACTTCAAGCGCATCTTCGACAACGACGAAGGCCCCAACACCGGCGGCATGGGCGCCTACACCCCGCTGGACTGGGCCCCGGAAGGCCTCGTCCAGGAGGTCATCGACCGCGTCGCCCAGCCCACGGTCAACCAGATGGCCCACCGCGGCACGCCGTTCGTCGGCGTGCTCTTCGTCGGCCTGGCCCTGACCTCGCGCGGCACCCGCGTCATCGAATTCAACGTCCGCTTCGGCGACCCGGAAACCCAGGCCGTGCTGGCCCGGCTCAAGACGCCCCTCGGCGGCCTGTTGATGGCGGCCGCCAAGGGCGAACTGGACAAGGTCCAGCCGCTGCGCTGGTCCAAGGAGTCCGCCGTCGCCGTCGTCGTTGCGGCCGAAAACTACCCCGGATCCCCGCGGACGGGGGACCGCATCCGCGGGCTCAAGAAGGTGGAAGCGATCGAGGGCGTCCACGTGATCCACGCCGGCACCAAGCTCGATGCCGAGGGCAAGGTGGTCTCCGCCGGCGGGCGGGTCCTCGCCGTGGTGGCGCTGGGGACCGACCTGGTCGAGGCCCGGGAACGGGCGTACGACGGCGTCGAACTGGTCCAGCTCGAGGGCGGCCAGTTCCGCACCGACATCGGCGGCAAGGCGGCCCGCGGCGAAATCAAGGTCACGACGCCCGGCGCCGCCCCCGCCACGACGAAAGCGAAGGCCTGAGATGACCACGCCCGAATCCTCCGGACCAACCCCGTCCGCGCCGAAGGGCGGCCTGGACACCGCAACGCTGGACCTGCCCGGATGGAAGCACGTCTATTCCGGCAAGGTCCGCGACCTCTACGTTCCGGTGGATGAGACCATCACCGAACGGATGGGCCACGAGTGTGTCCTGGTGGTCGCCAGCGACCGGATCAGCGCCTACGACCACGTCCTGGCCAGCGAAATCCCGGACAAGGGCCGCATCCTCACCCAGCTGAGCCTCTGGTGGTTCGACCAGCTCGGCGTGGAGCACCACGTGCTCGCGTCCACGGTCGACGGCGGTGTCCCGGCCGAGGTCGAGGGCCGGGCGATGATCTGCAAGAAGCTGGACATGTTCCCCGTCGAATGCATCGCCCGCGGCTACCTCACCGGGTCCGGCCTGGCCGAGTACCGGGAGTCCCGGACCGTGTGCAGCATCCCGCTGCCGGAAGGGCTCGTGGACGGATCCCGGCTCGCCGAAGCCATCTTCACCCCTTCGGCGAAGGCCGAGGTGGGCGAGCACGACGAGAACATCACGTACGACGCCGTCGTCGAGCTGGTCGGGGAGGACATCGCCGCCCGGCTGCAGGAGCTCACCCTCGAGATCTACACCAAGGCCGAGGGCATCGCCCGCGGCCGCGGCATCATCCTGGCCGACACGAAGGTCGAGTTCGGCTTCGACGTCACCACCGGTGTGATCACCCTCGGGGATGAGGTGCTGACCCCGGACTCCTCACGGTTCTGGGACGCCGCCACCTACGAACCCGGCCAGGCCCAGCCCTCCTACGACAAGCAGTACGTCCGCGACTGGCTGACTTCGGCCGCATCCGGCTGGGACAAGTCCTCGGACACTCCTCCGCCTGCGCTGCCGGCCGACGTCGTCGCCCGCACCCGCAGCCGCTACGTGGAGGCCTTTGAAAAGCTCACCGGCCGGACGTTCGCCTAGCCTTGCAGATCGTCCCGGACCGGGGCCCGGTGGAAGCCCTGCCGGGTTCCGGTCCGGCTAGGCTTCGGCCGAAGCGGCCGCCTCGGCGCGGCGCTGCGCCAGCCGGATTTCCAGCACGGCATCCATGGCCTGCTGGACCCGGTCGGATGCGCCGGCAGCGCTGAACTCCTTCTGCGACTCCTCGAGGTAGACGAGGGCCTCGGACGCTTCGCCGGCGGCCTTGAGCGCCTTTCCGAGCAGCAGCGACACCTCGCCGGCGGTGTGCCGGGCCAGTGCCTCCCGCTCGGCATGGATCTCACGCAGTTTCTGCACGGCTGCCACAATGTCGCCGGTCAGGTAGAGCCAGCGGGCGCGGATGAACGCGACCTCAAGCTGGTCGGTCTTGTTGCCGCCCACAATCGAGAGGGCGAGCTCGGCCCGTTCGATCGAGGACAGGGTCGCCGGTTCCACGATCCCGGAGGACAGCCGGACGGCGGCGGAGGCCTTGTTGAACCGCGCCCAGAGGTCGATGTCGTTGGCGGGGGAGAGCAGCTTCGCGGCCCGCTCGTGATACTTGATCCCCTCGGGATAGTCGTGCCGCATGAAGGCGACGTTCCCGATGACCCACGCGACCTCGCCGGCGAGCTGGGTCATCGAATGGTCGTCCATCTGCTCGTTCATGTCCTGGCAGTACCCCCAGGCCTCATCGAGCCGGCCGCTCTCGGCCAGGGCGCCGATGAGCGCCCGCAGGGCGCCGATGATCATGGTCGAGCCCTTGAGCAGCTCGGCGCAGAGGCGTACCGCCTCCTGGGCGTGGCTGACGGCGGCGGTCAGCTGCCCCTGCCCCTGTGAGGCGGCGGCGAGCATTTGCTGGGCCCTGACCCCCAGCCCCGCCGATTCCGCGGCCATGGGGTGGTCCAGGAGGTGCTGGACCACGTTCTTGCACTCCTGCCACATCCCCTGCTTGATCAGGCATTCGGCCTGCATGTAGGTCATGTTCCACCACGCGCTGGTGTTTTTCGCGTCCTGGGCGATCTGGGCTGCAGCCGCTGCGTGCGTTGCCGCCAGCGGGTAGTCCCTGAGATCCCACGCCTGTCTGGCGTAGAGCCCGGCGAGCACGTACTCGGCGTCGCTCACCGACACCGGCTGGCTCCAGGCCTCGAGAGCCTTGGGTGCGAGTTCGAGCCGACGGGCAAGCTCCTCGATGACATCTGCGGTCGGTTCGCGGCGTCCGGTTTCCAGCAGTGAGATGTAGCTGGGCGAGTACAGGTCCTTGCCCAGTTCCGCCTGGGTTAAGCCCCGCTCCAGCCGTTCCGCGCGGAGCTTCTCCCCAAATCCGTTCCCCACGGATACCTCCTAATTCCGGACATTCTTTGTACAAAATGCTTGACAGTCTCTGTGGAAAACATTTTACAATGTATGTCAACAAGGGTAGTGCTGACTTGGTAAAGGACCCCGACTCATATTGAGGATCTCTATGTTGAAGAAGATTGCAGCCGGCGCCGTTCTGGCGGGCGCCCTGGCGTTCTCCGCTGCGGCTCCGGCCGTTCTGTCCGCAGGTTCCATCGCCGATAACGCCGGAATCACGGCAGTCGGCAACTGGCCGGATCCAATGCGCGCAGCACAGGCGGTCGGCAACTGGCCGGACCCGATGTCCAACAAAACCAACGTCGGCAACTGGCCGGACCCCATGTAACTTCCACAGCCAGGCGTAACAGCCCCGGGACATGCGCGAACCGTGTCCCGGGGCTGTTTCGTTTGCCCCGCGCCGCGGGCCCGCAAGGGCCGGCACACAAAGAAGAGGGCCTTCCGAATGGAAGACCCTCTTCTTGATTGGTCGGGATGACAGGATTTGAACCTGCGACCTCGTCGTCCCGAACGACGCGCGCTACCAAGCTGCGCCACATCCCGATCCGCTGCTACAAAAGCAACTTCACAAGAGTATCCGATTGGAGCCCCGGATGCGAAATCGGCCGCGCGCCGGCCGGTTCAGCCGGCCGGATCAGACCAGTGAGTCCTTCCAGGCCCCGTGCAGCTGGGCGAAGCGCCCGCCGCCGCCGATCAGCTGCTCGGGGGTGCCGTCCTCCACCACCCGGCCGTCGTGGACCACCAGCACCCGGTCCGCGGTCTCGACCGTGGACAGCCGGTGCGCGATGATGAGCGCGGTCCGGCCGGCGTCGCTGCCGATGCCCTGCAGGAGCCGAGCCAGCCCGCTCTGCACCAGCCGTTCGGACGGGATGTCCAGCGAGGATGTTGCCTCGTCCAGGATCAGCACGGCCGGGCGCGCCAGGAACGCCCGGGCGAAGCTGATCAGCTGGCGCTGCCCGGCCGAGACGCGGCCGCCGCGCTTGTTGACGTCGGTGTCGTAGCCGTCCGGGAGGTCCTGGATGAAGTCGTGGGCGCCCACGGCCCGGGCCGCGTCCTCGATCTCCGGCCGGGAGGCCTCGGGCCGGCCCAAGGCGATGTTGTCCGCCACGGAGCCGCTGAACAGGAACGCCTCCTGGGTGACCATAACGACGTTGCGCCGCAGATCCGCCGTCGTGAGCTGGCGCAGGTCCACGCCGTCGAGCGTGAGGGATCCGGAGGAGACGTCGTAGAAGCGGGCGATCAGCTTGGCCAGCGTCGATTTCCCGGCGCCGGTCTGCCCCACGAGGGCGACCGTCTGGCCGGCGGGGATGTGCAGGTCCATGGTCGGGATGATCACCGGGCCGTCCCCGTAGCGGAACTCGACGCCGCTAAAGTCGATGCTGCCCTTCGCCTCGTGCAGGGCCACCGGGTTCTTCGGCGGCCGGACGGTGGGCACTTCCTCGAGCAGCCCGGAGACCTTTTCGAGGGCCGCCTGGGCGCTCTGGAAGGAGTTGTAGAACATTGCCATCTGGTCCACCGGCTGGAAGAAGCGTTTGGTGGACAGGATCAACGCCAACAGCACCCCGACGGCGAGCTCGCCGCTGAGCACCCGGAAGCCGCCGAAGAGCAGCACGACGGCGACGCAGACGTTGCCGATCAGCACCAGGCCGGGCTGGAAGATGCCGTTGAGGTTGATCGAGCGGACGGTGACCTTGCGGTAGTCCTCGGAGAGTTCGGTGTAGCGGGCGGAGTTTTGGCGTTCCTTGCGGAAGGTCTTGACGGCGCGGATGCCGGTCATGGTCTCCACGAAGTGCACGATCAGCCGGGCCGAGACCACCCGGGATTCGCGGAAGACGATCTGGGAGTGCTTCTGGTACCAGCGGGCCAGGAAGTACATCGGGACGCCGGCGGCCAGCACCAGCAGCCCGCTGCGCCAGTCGAGGGCGACGATCGTGGCCGCCGTGAACACCATGAACAGCGTCCCGGACGCGAGCGAGCTGACGCCGGAGTCCAGGAGCTCGCGCAGCGCCTCGAGGTCCGAGGTCTGCCGGGCGATGATCCGGCCGGAGGTGTATTTTTCGTGGAATTCCAGACTCAGCCGCTGCGTGTGCCGGAAGACCCGGACGCGCAGGTCCAGCAGCATGGCCTGGCTGAGTTTCGCCGTCGAGGTCACGTACAGGGCGGTGAGGCCCGCCGTCGCGACCGCGGCGGCGAGGTAGGCGGCGCCGGTGAGCATGAGCGGGAGGTTGTCGCCGGCGCGCAGGGCCGGCAGGGCGCCGTCGATGCCGAAGGCGATCAGCGCCGGTCCGGCCACCCGTGCGGCCTGGGAGAGCACCACCGCGGCGATGGTCAGCCAGAACCGGCGCCGGACCGGGCGGATCAGGGAGCGCAACAGGGCCAGGGAACGGCGCTGGACGGTTTTGCTCTCGCTCTTGGACAGGTGCGCGTTGTCCTCGTTGGCGGTTCCGAAGGTAGCGCTGCTCATCGGGAAATCTCCTCGGCCTCGAGGGCTGACAGTTCGGAGTCCAGGTCCCGCGGTGCCGGGTCCAGGCTGGCGATCACGTAGCGGTAGTGGCTGTTCCGCGCCAGCAGCTCGGCGTGGGTGCCGACGGCGGTGATGCGGCCGTCCTCCAGCAGCGCCACACGGTCGGCCAGGGCCACGGTGGACGGGCGGTGGGCGACGATGAGCGTGGTCGTGTCCGCGAGGACCTCCCGCAGCCGGTGCTCGACGAGTTCCTCTGTGTTGACGTCCAGGGCCGAGAGGGGGTCGTCGAGGACCAGCACCTTGGGCCGGGCGGCGATGGCGCGGGCCAGGGCGATGCGCTGCCGCTGCCCGCCGGAAAGGCTGAGGCCTTCCTCGCCGATCAGGGTGTCCAGCCCCTCCGGCAGGGAGTACGCGAAGTGGGCCTGGGCGACGTCGAGCGCCTCCTCCAGGGCTTCCTCGCGGCCCTCAGGCGAACTGGTGCCGGGCGCGCCCAGCAGCACGTTGTCGCGCACGGAGTTGGAGAACAGCGTGGTGTCTTCGAAGGCCACGGCGACGACGTTCCGCAGTTCCTCGACGCTGAATTCGCGCAGGTCCACCCCGTCGATCGTGATGGAGCCGTCGCTGACCTCATAGAGGCGGGGGACCAGCTGGAGCAGGGCGCTTTTGCCGCTGCCCGTGATGCCGACCAGGGCCATGGTCTCGCCGGGGGTGATCTCCAGGCTGATGTCCTTCAGGATCGGCTTGTCCGGGGCGTCCTCGAAGGCGAACGTGGCGTGGTGGAAGCTGAGCGCGCCTTTGAGCTCGGCGGGGCGGCGCGGGTCCTCCGGGCTGGTGATCGTGTTTACGGAGTCCATCACCTCGAAGTGGCGGTCCACCGCCGTCTTGGCCGTCAGTGCCATGGCCAGCAGCATGCCGCAGAACTCGACCGGGGCCGCGATCACGGCCGCGGTGGCGAAGAAGGCCACGAGGGCGCCGATGCTGAGTTCGCCGGTGGACGCCAGCACGATGCCGACGACGAGCCCGGCGCCGAGGGCCAGCTCCGGCAGCAGGGTCACCACCAGGCTGAAGGTGGCAAGGTGCTTGGCCTTGGCAATCTCGGTCTGGCGGAGTTCCTCGGCCTGCTCGTTGAAGTTCTCCAGCGCTTCCCGGCTCCGGCCGAAGGCCTTGAGGACGCGGATGCCGTGGACGGACTCCTCCACGGTGGTGGCGAGGTCGCCGGCCTGGTCCTGGCTGCGGCGCGCCACCTTGCTGAAGCGGGTGCGGAAGCGGAAGCCGTAGATCATGATCGGCACCGCGGCGGCGAGGAAGATCAGGGCCAGCTGCCAGCTCATCGTGAACATCACGACGACGCCGATCACCACGGTCAGGCTGGTCACCACGAGCATGATGGCGCCGAAGGCCATCCAGCGCCGCAGGAAGTTCAAGTCGGTCATGGCGCGGGAGAGCAGCTGCCCGGAGCCCCAGCGGTCATGGAAGGACACTGTGAGGTCCTGCAGGTGGGCGTAGAGGGACACCCGCATCCGGGTCTCGACGGTGGTGGCGGGGTTGATGACGAACTGGCGGCGCAGGGCCACGAGGCCGGCCTCGGCCACACCCAGGACCAGGATCACGAGCGAGGCGATCCAGACGGCGTCCGTGCCCCCGCCGGGCCGGAGGGATTCGTTGACCAGGACCCGCAGCACCTGGGGGATGGCGAGGGCCACGACGCTTGCGAGCAGCGCGCAGACCAGGCCCATGATGAGCCGCGGCAAGATCGGCCTGACGTGGGGATAGAGACGGCTGATTGAGGAGAAAAAGGGAGTCTGCTTGGCCATGCCTGCTTCTTAAACGCGCCTGCGAATATCTAACGCAACTGGATGTAGTTTCCTTTAGCAACTACCCTAGGCCATCAGGTGACCGGGTTCACACCAATTGGGGCAGCGTGAGGATCTGGGCCAGAAATTACGTTCCGCTATGAGAGCCCGGCCGGCCCGCAACCGGGGGACATGTCCCTTTTTGGCGGCGGGGAGTGGGCATAAGTCCGGCCGTCCGCGGGACATGTCCCCTCCTGGCGGCGAAGCATGGGCATAAGCCCATTATGTCCATCCGTGGACCCCGGGGGAGGACATGTCCCCCGGCGGGGTCAGGGGCGGGCGGCGAGGGTGAGCAGCACGGCCTCGGGTTTGCACGCGATGCGGACCGGGGCGAAGCGTGAGGTGCCGATGCCGGCGGAAACGTTCACCGGCGTCGTGCGTCCGTTGCTTTCCCAGTCGTTGAGCCCCTTGGCGCGCCAGGTGGGGAGGTCGCAGTTGGCCACGAGGGCGCCGTAGCCCGGGAGGCAGATCTGGCCGCCGTGCGTGTGCCCGGCGAGCAGCAGGTCCGCGGCGTCCCCGGTGAAGTGGTCCAGGACCCGCTGGTAGGGGGCGTGCGCGACGGCGACCCGCAGGTGCGGTTTGGCGTCCTGGCCCTTGGTGCCGCGCGGCCAGCCCGCGTACCGTTCCAGGCCCAGGTGCGGATCGTCCACGCCGGAGAAATCAACGCGGAGACCCTGGATGACCAGTGACTGGCACCGGTTGGTGAGGTCCAGCCAGCCTTCCATGCCGAAGCCGGAGCGAAGCCGCGGCCAGTCCAGTTCCACCGGGTCCTTGCCCTGGCCGGACGGGCCCAGCAGATAGGAGGCAGGGTTCTTCGGGCGCGGGCCGAAATAGTCGTTGGACCCGGGCACAAAAACTCCCGGGAAGTCCATCAGGGGCCGCAGCGCCGCCAGCAGCGGTTCAACCGCCTTGACGTGGCTGAGGTTATCCCCGGTGTTCACCACCAGGTCCGGCTTCAGTTCCGCCAGCGAGGCGAGCCACTCGGCCTTCCGCCGCTGGCCGGGCACGAAGTGGATGTCGCTGATGTGCAGGACCCGGATCGGGCCGTAACCTGCCGGCAGAATGGCCAGCGATTCCTCCCGGAGGACAAACTGGTTCTTCTCCCACAGACCGTAGCCTGCCACGGCCGCCCCAGCCGCTGCCCCCGCCGCCGCGGTGACGGCAAAGCCGCGCCCGATGCTTCGGACGCGGCCTGCCAGCGTGGATCCCCCGGCCACCGGACTACTTCTTCTTGTCGCTGGGCGACGGGGACGGCGAGTCGCTGGGCGCCGGCGCCGGCGTCGGCTGCGTGCTGGGCCTGGGCGCCGGGGCCGGTGCCGGTGCCGGGCTGTTGAGCATGTTTGACGGCGGGGCCAGGAACGGGTTGGTGCCGTACGCCGGTGCGATCTGGGCCATGTAGTTCGAGAACTGCGGCCCCGCGATCATGTAGCCGTCGATGCCCTTGTAGAAGTTGCCGTTGATGGTGATGTTCTGGCCGGGCCGCTGCTGGTTGCCGAGGGGGTCACCGAACCAGGTGGCCGTGGCCAGGCCGCTGGTGTAACCCACCACCCAGGTGGAGCTGTTGTTGTCGTTGGTGCCGGTCTTCGCGGCGATCGGGAAGCTGGTCCGGGTCGAAATCCGGGGCTGGATGAGCGAGCCGGAGCCACGGTTGAGCACTTCCTGCATCGCGTAGGCAACCCCGCGGGCCACCTCGGGCTTGATGGCATCCCGGCAGCTGGTGGCCTGCGCCGGCAGCGGGGCGCCGGTCTGGTCCGTCACCGATTCGATGGCGATCGGCTCGCAGAACTTGCCGTCGTTGGCGAACGTGGCAAAGGCGCTGGCCATGGTCAGCGGCGCGGCCTGGCGGGCACCGATCAGGCTGCTCAGCCGGGTCATCGGCATCTTGGGGTTCGGCTCGTCCCCGAACGGCAGCCCTTCGTGGATACCGACAGCGTCCACGATCTTCTGGATGCCGCACAGGTCCACCTGGGCGGCGGAAGCGAACGTGATGGTGTTGATGGAGTTCGCCAGACCGTCCAGGACGCTCATGGACTTGTAGTGGTCCTCGTCGGCGTTCTGCAGGTCCTTGCTGCCGGCGACGGTGCTGTCGTAGGCGCCTTCAGTCGGGCTCGGACACGTGTTCCTCCAGGGGAAGCTCGGCGAATACCGGCGGACGGCACCGTTGAGCTGCGTGTTCATGGACTTGCCCTCGTTGAGCCACTCCGCGAACGTGAACGGCTTCATCGTGGAGCCCGGCTGGAAACCGCCCAGCCCGTTCAGGTCCTGGCCCTTGGCGTCCTGGCTGTCCACGTTGAAGTTCTGGGTCTGGTCAAACTTGCCCTCAGCCGGGAAAAAGACGGTGTTCTGCGCCATGGAGACGATCTTGCCGCTTCCCGGCTGCACCGAAACCAGCGCGGCGCCCCACTTGTCCGGGTTCGCGCCGGCGGACGCATCGACCTGGGCCTGGGCCACAGCCTGGGCATTCGGGTCAAGGGTGGTCTTGATGGTCAGGCCCCCGCGGAAGATCTTCCGCCCGCGCTCGTTGGCGTCCGCGCCGTAGGCCGGGTTGTTGAGCAGCAGGTGCAGGACGTAGTCGCAGAAGTACGGCGCCGTCGTCGAGTACGCGCAGCCCTGGCGGGGCTGGGTGACTTTGGTCTCGACCGGGGTCGCCACGGCGGCATCGAAGTCGGCCTGTTTGATCTTTCCCTGGCTCAGCATGGACTGCAGCACGAGGTCGCGCCGGCTCTTGGCGTTCTCCGGGTTGGTGATCGGATCGTAGTACGAGGGGCTGTTCACCACGCCGGCCAGCAGCGCCGCCTGCGGCAGCGTCAGGTCCTTGGCGGTGGTGCTGAAGAAGAACTTCGAGGCGGCCTCGATGCCGTAGGCGTCACGGTTGAAGAAGACAATATTCAGGTAGCCCTCAAGGATCTGCTCCTTGGTGAACTTCTTCTCCAGCGCGATGGCGAGTTTCATCTCGCGCAGCTTGTCCCCGACGCCCTTGTTGACGCCGTTGAGGAGGACCTGGTCGCCCTTGCCCTCGGCCTCGAGGGAGGAGTTGATGACGTTGTTGACGTACTGCTGCGTAATCGTCGACGCGCCCTGCTTGTTGCCGCGGGCGGTGCTGACGAGGGCACGCATGATGCCGGTGGTGTCCACGCCGCCGTGCTCGTAGAAGCGGCTGTCCTCGATGGCGATGACCGCGTCCTTGATGTATGGGGACATCTGGTCCAGCGGCACACGGGTGCGGTTTTCCGCGTAAAGGGTGGCGATCACACTGCCGTCCGCGGCCAGGACGGTGGTCGACTGGCTGGGCGGATCCACTTTGAGCTCGGCCGGGAGGGTGTCGAAGAACTTAATCGACCCGCTGGCCGCACTGCCGGAAACGGCCGCCGCGGGGACCAGCAGCCCCGCCACCAGAACGCCACAAATAGCGCTCACGCCCAGGAAAAGAAAGATCTTTCCGAGGGTGGTGGCCGTGTCAAATAGGGGGTTTTTACCAGTCGCCATGTTTTCCACTTTACCGGCAAGGACTAGGCTTGAGCTCATGACCAAATGGGAGTACGCCACGATTCCGCTCATTATCCACGCTACAAAGCAGATCCTGGACCAGTGGGGCGAGGACGGCTGGGAGCTTGTCCAGGTTGTCACGGGCCCCGACGGAAACGGCCTGGTTGCCTACCTGAAGCGGGAGAAGGCGTAGCCATGAGCACCCCAGCATCGGCAGTTCCGGGCGCCTCGGCGGCCCCGGAAAATTCCGCCGGCAGCACCGCCAACACGGGCGCGTCGTCCGCCGTCGAACAACGGCTGGCCGAGCTTGGCCTGACGTTGCCGGACGTCGCCGCCCCGGTGGCCGCGTACGTCCCGGCCGTCATTTCCGGCAACCATGTCTACACCTCCGGCCAGCTGCCCTTCATCAACGGCCGGCTCGAGGCCACGGGCAAAGTCTCCGCCGGCACTGAAGGCACGTCGGATGAGCCGACCGTCTCCCCGGAATTGGCCAAGGACTACGCGGCCGTCTGCGCCGTGAACGCGCTCGCCGCGGTGAAGAGCGTCATCGGCGACCTGGACCGCATCACGCGCATCATCAAGGTGGTCGGCTTCGTCGCCTCCGACCCGTCCTTCACCGGCCAGCCCGGTGTCATCAACGGCGCCTCGGAGCTGCTGGGCAAGGTCCTCGGCGACGCCGGCCAGCACGCACGCTCCGCCGTCGGCGTGTCCGTCCTGCCGCTCGACTCTCCGGTTGAAGTCGAACTGATCGCCGAATTCGCCTAGAGGGACCGGTCAATTCCCTTGTCTCAGTTAGCCCGACGATTGTTTGCCCTCCCTCCGGATCTCGAGGGGGCGGCCCGCAGTTGGATTGAACACGGCGAACGGACGCCCCGTGCCCCCCGTTTCGCCTCCTCCGTTGTCCTCCTCCGGGATTCACCGACGGGCCTGGAGACCTGGCTGGGGTACCGGCCCGGGTCCTCGCCGCTGGGCGTGCTCGCCTTTCCTGGAGGCTCGCTGGAGGCGTCCGACGACGACGCCGTCGGCTGGCTGGGCCCCTCGCCGCTGCATTGGGCCGAGCAGATGGGGACGGCCGAGGTCGGGCTGGCGCGCCGCCACGTGGTGGGCGCCATCCGCGAACTGTTCGAGGAGACCGGCATCCTGCTGGCGGGGCCCGACCTGGCCACCACGGTGGAGGCGACCTCCACTCCCGAGTGGATGCGCGCCCGGGAGGCCGTCGCCAACCAGGAGAAGTCCTTCACCATGGTGCTCGCCAAGCGCGGGCTCTCGGTACGGACGGACCTGCTCAAGCCGCTGGTCAACTGGCTCAGCCCCGACTTCGCGCACCGGCGTTTCAACACCCGCTATTTCGCGGCCACTGTGCCCGTGAACCAGCGGCCCTCCCTGCTGGCCAGCAAGGGCGTCTGGGGCCGGTGGGTCTGCGTCCGCCAGGTCATCAACGGGCGGGACACAACCGCGCTCGGCGACGAGGCAGGCCAGGAGAACTCCGTCGGGCTGCCACTGGGCCAGTTGCTGGTCCCGGGCTCGGAGATCATGCTGGAAAAGATGGCCGCCGCCAACGGGTGCATCGCGTATCTGAGCTACAAACGCAAAGCCCACGTCTACCAGCCCAAACTGGTCGAGGAGGACGACGGACGGCTCATGCTTGAGGTCGAAGCGGCCAAGACCATCGCCGGAGAGCCGCAGCGGGAACGCTGACCTGACTGGCCCGGACCCGGCGGCGGGACATGCCCCCCGTTCGGCCCCGCCCGGGAGCATGCCCCCTTTCCGGCCCTGCCACTGGACATGCTCCCCGCACTTGTCCCGGTCGCGAGGGACATGTCCTGCCCTGACCCGGACCGGTGGACATACTGGGCTTATGTCCACTCCTGGGCGCCAGGACTGGGCATGTCCCCCCGGGGCTCCAGTCCGGCCCGCAACGCCGGAGGCCGGCCCCGATGTCACGGGGCCGGCCTTCGTTTGTGCTGCTGAATTCCGTGCTGCGGAATTCCTATCCTGCGTAATTTGTGCTGCGGAATAAGGTCAGCGGGAGCGCTGGCGGAGGCGCTGCATGTCGAGGATGACGACGGCGCGGGCCTCCAGGCGCAGCCAGCCGCGCTGCACGAATTCCGCGAGAGCCTTGTTGACTGTCTCGCGGGACGCGCCCACCAGCTGGGCCAGCTCTTCCTGGGTGAGCTCGTGGGCCACCAGGACGCCGTCGGTCGCGGGACGGCCGAAGCGGTCCGCGAGGTCCAGCAGGGCCTTGGCCACGCGCCCCGGGACGTCGGAGAATACGAGGTCGGAGAGTGAATCGTTGGTGCGGCGCAGGCGGCGGGCGAGTGCCTGCAGCAGCTGCGCGGAAACCTCCGGGCGCGTGCGCAGCAGGGCGTTGAGGCTCTCGTTCTTCAGCCCGGCCAGTCGCGTTTCCGAAACGGCCGTGGCCGTTGCGGTCCGCGGACTCGGATCGAACAGCGCCATCTCGCCGAACAGCTCGCCCGGGCCGAGGATGGCCAGAAGCGACTCGCGGCCGTCCGGTGACGTGCGGCCAAGCTTGACCTTGCCGGAGACGATGAAGTAAAGCTGGTCGCCCTGATCGCCTTCCCGGAATACCGAGGCTCCGCGTGAGAGGTCCACCTCGGTGAGTTCGTCCGTGAGCAGACGGAATGCCTCGTCGTCGAGCGTGGCGAAAAGTGGGGCGCGGCGCAATACCTCGATGTCCATAAAATCTCCTGACTTACTGTGTCGGCTGGGGCGCTTCAGCCATTCTTCCAGAATTTTGGAGCATCTGTGACGTAGTTGGCATCGAAACGCGCGAATTGGAGCCGTTGTGGGCGCCGGGCGTCCGGGTATTCGCGGCAAACTGTCAGCCACCATCGGTAGAATTGGGGCTTACCTGCCTATAAGGAGCTCCGGTGTTCGGCATGACCATCTTGGACCTGGCGTTGATCCTGACGCTGCTGTCCTACCTGATCTATGGCTTGCGCAACGGCTTCCTGGTGACGCTCGGCGGCATCGGCGGGTTCGCGGCGGGCGCCGTGGCCGCGTTTGTTTCCGTCCCCGTCGTCAGCGGCCTCGTGGACAATGCCGGCTGGCGGCTGACGGCCATCGTCGCCACGGTCGTCCTGCTGATGGTGCTGGGCCACGGCGTGGGCACGATGATCGGGCGCAGGGTCCGCAGCGTTGTGAAAATCAGCCCGCTCCGGGCCGTAGACCGTCTGGTGGGCGGCGGAGTGAACGTGGTGGTCTCCGCCCTTGTCATGTCGATGCTGGCCTTCAGTATCGGCGCGCTGGGCGTCCCCTTAGTTTCCCAGCAGATCGCCGAGTCCAAGGTGATCCGGTACATCGACGGCATGACGCCGACGCCGGTCAAGACGTCGATGGCGCAGCTGCGTTCCGCGGTGATCGGTGAGGGCATCCCCACCGTGTTCGAGGGCTTTGCGCAGGGCCAGCCCGTGGCCGTCCCCGACGCCAGTACCGACACGCCGGCGTTGAACCGGGCCGCGGCGTCCGTGCTGAAGATCGCCGGAACCGCCTACCAGTGCGGCCAGAACCAGACCGGGACCGGCTTTGTGGTCTCACCGGGCCGGGTGGTGACCAACGCCCACGTGGTCGCCGGCGTTCCGGAGCCGGTGGTCGAGGTCCCCGGCGGCGGCGCCCTGCCCGGACGCGTGGTGTATTTTGACAGCCAGCACGATCTCGCGGTCCTGGCCGTCGACGGCCTGCGTTCCGCGCCGCTGCCGCTCAGTTCAAACCTTCCGGCCGGCAGCCCCGCGGCGTTTGCCGGCTATCCGCATGGCGGCCCCTTCCAGTCCAAACCGGCAACGGTGCAGGACATCGCCACCGTGCTCGTCCCGGATATCTACGGCAGCAACCCGGCGCCGGAGGACGTGTACCGCCTGGCCGGGGACGTGCAGCCGGGAAATTCCGGGGGTCCCTTGCTGACCACTGACGGTCAGGTCGCCGGCGTGGTCTTTGCCAAGGCCACGAGCGAATCCGCGCTCGGGTTCGCGATCACCATGACCGACCTGGGCCCCGTCGCCGCCCAAGCGCCCGGGCTCGACAGCCCCGTCTCCGCCGGGCAGTGCATCAGGAAGTAGCCGCCGGAAGCCATTCGAGGCTCTGGCCGTGCGGGCCCGAAATGGCCACCGGCGTGCCATCGAGGACCAGCAGGAACCTGCCTTGCAGCCGGGCCTCGTCCATTTCCGGAACCACGCTGGAGCCGTCCGCCTGGAGGATCACGCTGTGGCCCTCGTTGGACAGCCAATGGCACCCGCGGTCCCGGGCGAGCCCGGCCATGGTGCTGCGGAACCGGTCCCGGTCCGCGGCGTCCAGGTAGCCCATGACGGCGCTGTGGAACACGACCAGCTCCGCGTCCGGCGGGGCCTGCCCGGCCAGTGTGAGGAGCTCTTCGTTGAGGTCCCCGGCGACCAGGAGGGGTGGGTCGGCCCGGGCGACGTCGATCGCCTGGCGCAGCCGTTGGCGGCGGAAGTCCTGCTCCGGCCAGATGAGCGCTTCCAGCCAGGCGACGTCCTCCGGGTCTCCGACGTCGAGCGGATTGAGGTCGATGCCGGCGCGCCAGACCACCCGGGGGAGGTCCGCCGGCAGCGGGACCGGACCCGTGACGGTGCAGTGCAGGACGGGGAAGGTCCCCTCCGCCGCCCCGGCCGGGGACAGCCGCGTCACCGCACCGGCCGCTTCGCGCGCCCCGGCAACTTCGCGCGCACCGGCCGCTTCGCGCGCCCCGGTGCGCGCGCCGGGGCCTCCAACCTCACTCTGCCCGGCGGACCGGAACTCGTAGCCGTAGCGGTCCGGGAACAGTGCCAGCCCGGCTGACGCGCCGACCTCGAGCAGGGCCAGCGGGCGATCCTCTGCGGCGGCGATCCGCGCCAAAACAGGGAGCAGTGTGGCGCAACGCCCGGCCTCGTTGGTCTGGGTGGCGCGGGAGAGCACAATCCGCGAGACGTCCTGCCAGTGCCTGTCGAGGAAAATCCGGAACTGTCTGTAAGGGCTGATCTGCGCGCCCAGAAACCGGGCCGCCGCGAGCATCAGCAGCGGCTGGCGTTTGTTGTAGGGCCACTCGTCGATGCGCCGGATCAGGTCGTCGTCCGCGGCGATGCCCACGGCCCACTCGGCGTAGCACGCCGAGTTACCGGGCGCGTCCACGGTGCCGAAGTGCCGGTACCACTCCGCCGTGGCCGATCCGGAGGGCGCCGACGCGGATTCTGCGGGGGACATGCTCAGTCCTGGCCCGGCTGCAATCCTGCGAGGTATTCCACGGCGAAGCGGTAGCCCAGGATCCCGGCCCCGGCGATCACGGCCTTGCTGATGTCCGAGAGGTAGGAGTGGTGCCGGAACGCCTCCCGGGCGTGGACGTTGGTGATGTGGACTTCGACGGCGGGCAGCTGCACCGCGGAGATGGCATCCCTGATCGCCACCGACGTGTGCGTGTAAGCGCCGGCGTTGATGACGATGCCGATCGCCTTGCCGCGGGCGGCGTGGATGGCGTCGACGAGGGCGCCCTCGTGGTTGGACTGGAAGCATTCAACGTCCAGCCCGTGCGCCGCGCCGGCATCCTTGGCGAGCTGTTCGACGTCGGCCAGCGTGGCCGTGCCGTACTTCTCGGGCTCGCGGGTGCCGAGCAGGTTCAGGTTGGGTCCGTTGAGGACCAGGACGGTGCCGCGGCCGGCACCGGCGGGGGTGGCTTCGCTCATGCCTGCCAATGTATCGCAGAGTGCCCGCGGTTTCCTCCGCCGCTGGCCCTCACCGGATTCCGGGAGCCGGATATGACGGCGGCACCGCCCGCGGGTGTGGGCGGCGCCGTCGTCGGGCCGTGCGTGGGGTGGCGCGGGTCTACTGGCTTATTTCTTCAGCGACTGCGCGATTTGGGCCATGACGGTGTTGTCGGCCAGGGTGGTCGCGTCGCCGACTTCGCGGCCTTCGGCGACGTCTTTGAGGAGGCGGCGCATGATTTTCCCGGACCGGGTTTTGGGCAGCTCGGGGACCACGAGGATGGTTTTGGGTTTGGCGATCGGGCCGATTTCCTTGCCGACGTGGGTGCGGAGTTCCTGGACGATTTCGTCGCCAGTGTCCGCCGCGTCCCCGCGGAGGATCACGAAGGCGACCACGGCCTGGCCGGTGGTCTCGTCGGCTGCTCCGACCACGGCGGCTTCGGCGACCGCGGGGTGGGAGACGAGGGCGGATTCGATTTCGGTGGTGGAGAGCCGGTGCCCGGATATGTTCATCACGTCATCGACGCGGCCCAGGAGCCAGATGTCTCCGTCCTCGTCTTTTTTGGCGCCGTCGCCGGCGAAGTACATGGTCTCGAAGCGGGACCAGTAGGTTTCCTTGAACCGTTCCGGGTCGCCCCAGATCCCGCGGAGCATGGCCGGCCAGGGTTCGCGGATCACCAGGAAGCCGCCGTGGCCGTTGGGCACGGACTCGCCGAGTTCGTCCACGACGTCCACGGCGATGCCGGGCAGGGGGACCTGGGCGGAGCCGGGTTTGGTGGCTGTGACCCCGGGCAGCGGGGCGATCATCTGCGCCCCGGTTTCGGTCTGCCACCAGGTGTCGACGATGGGCGCGGGGGTTTCTTTGCGTTCGCCGTTTTTGCCGGCGTTGGCGCCGATGACCTCGCGGTACCACATCCAGGCTTCCGGGTTGATGGGTTCGCCCACTGAACCCAGGACGCGGATCGAGGAGAGGTCGTACTTGGCCGGGATCTCCTTGCCCCACTTCATGAAGGTGCGGATCGCGGTCGGGGCGGTGTAGAGGATGGAGACTTTGTACTTTTCCACGATTTCCCACCAGCGGCCCTGGTGCGGGGAGTCCGGGGTGCCTTCGTACATGACCTGGGTGGCGCCGTTGATGAGCGGGGCGTAGGCGACGTAGGAGTGCCCGGTGACCCAGCCGACGTCGGCGGTGCACCAGTAGACGTCGGTTTCCGGGTGCAGGTCGAAGACCGCTTTGTGGGTGTAGGCGGTCTGGGTGAGGTAGCCGCCGGTGGTGTGCAGGATGCCTTTGGGTTTGCCGGTGGTCCCGGAGGTGTAGAGGATGAACAGCGGGTGCTCGGAGTCGTGGCCGACGGCGGTGTGCTCGGCGGGCGCGGCGTCCACGGTGTCCGCCCACCAGTGGTCACGGCCCTCGTGCCAGTCGACGTCCGCCCCGTTGCGCTTGACCACCACGACGTTCTGCACGGTGTGGCCGGGCCGGGCCAGGGCCTCGTCGACGGCGGGCTTGAGGGCGCTGGGCTTGCCGCGGCGGTAGGTGCCGTCGGCGGTGACCACGAGCTTGGCCTCGGCGTCCTCGATCCGGGACCGCAGGGCGTCCGCGGAGAAACCGCCGAACACCACGGAGTGGATGGCGCCGATCCGGGCGCAGGCCAGGAGCGTGATGACGGCCTCCGGAATCATGGGCAGGTAGACCGCGACGCGGTCGCCCTTGGCCACGCCGAGGGATTCGAAGGCGTTCGCGGCCTTCTTCACTTCCTCGGTGAGCTGGGCGTAGGTGTAGGTGCGGGTGTCTCCCGGTTCGCCCTCGAAGTGGATCGCCACCCGGTCCCCGTTCCCGGCCTCGACGTGGCGGTCCAAGGCGTTGTAGGCGGCGTTGACCTCCCCGCCGACGAACCACTTGGCGAACGGCGGCGTGGACCAGTCCAGGGCCTGGGTGAAGTCCTTGGACCAGCTCAGCAGCCCGCGGGCCTGCTTCGCCCAGAACGCGGGACGGTCGGCGTCGGACTCCGCATAATCAGCGGCCGTAACCACGGCATTGGCCACGAACTCCGCCGACGGGGCGAACTTACGGTTCTCATGCGACAGATTCTCGAACGCGTCGCCCTGATGGGGTGCCGTGGGGGAAGACGTGGCGCCGGGGACGTTGGTTGTCGTGGCGCCGGGGGTCTGTTGGGACATGGTGAACCTCATCATTCATCGATCCGTGCTGCGGGTGCCGCCCGGACCTCCGCCGGGCCGGACCGCAGGCGCGGCGTCGGGCAGCGGCCGATCACGGGCGTACCGCAAAGAGCTGTTCCGCACTAAACACTAATACCTGGGCACGACAGTAGGTGTGCCCCGTCACACTGTGAACCGTGAGCGGTGCTTGTTTAGCGCCGAATGGCGGCGGGACAGTGCGGACCGAGCCTGATCGTCCGGCCCTTCACGGGGCACTTCGCCCGCCGCTTCATGGCCCGCCATCCGGCCGGAAAGCGCCGCTGAACCGGGCCGTCCCGTCACGGCTTGTCAGCTAGTGATCGGACCGTCACTTGGCTAGGCTGAGAGGGAATTGGGACTTCCACGGAGGCGACAGGGCCGCGCGCGGCCCTGTCCGCCCCTCGGCGGCACCGTCCAGGGTGGCGCCATGCTAAGGAGAACAAAAAATGAACGAGCAAGCTGACGGGCAGCTCCACGCGCCCTCCCAGAACCAGGGCGACGGCGGTCCCTCCCGCCCTGCCGGTTTCGGGGACGCGCCCCGTTTCACGGTGGACAAGACCAAGGCAAAGACCGGCAAGAAAAACGAGGCCGTGCTTGGTCCCTTCACCATGCGGGATGTCACCGTTTTCGGCTCCACGTTGATTCTCTTCATCGCCTCGCTGATTCCGATGTTTGCTGTCAGCTACAACCTGTGGAATCTGGGCAGCCACTTCTTCCTGGGCCTCGGCATCCTCCTGCCACTGATCGTGAGCGCCCTGTTCGTGGCTCGCCGCGTCAGCCCCGGCACGAGAATCCGGATCGGCTCCCTCTCCGTGGACCAATTCGCTTCCGTCGTGGCGTCCTTCGCCCTCGCCTTCTTCTTCCTCGCCGTTGCGGGCGCCTATGTGCCCAGCATGCTGTTGGCCCTCGTCGGTGCGCTGGGACTCTTTGCCGCGACCGTCCTTGCCCGGCTGATCCCGCCGTTCGCGGGTGACTTCCTGGACCGCGAGGAGGCCCCGGCCCACGTGGCGGCGCGCGAATCCGCCGTGCCGGTCCGCAAGCCCCGTGCCCCCAAGGAACCCAAAGAAGCCCATGAGCACAAGGAGGGCGCGACCGGCCCGGTCGCAGGCTGGGCCAAGCGCATGACGTCCGGCGGCAAGGGAGCAGCCACGGACGCCCCCCAGGGCGGCGGTGCCTCCGCCGTTGGCGCCGTAGCGGGCACCGCAGCTGCCGCGGGAACCGCCGCGGCCGCACCCGCTCCGGCAACCACGGCGCCCGGCCAGGCAGCAGCTTCAGCTCCGGCAACCACCGCCGCCCCGTCGGCCGCGCCCGGCCAGGCAGCAGCCTCAGCTCCGGCAACCACCGCCGCCCCGTCGGCCGCGCCCGGCCAGGCACCACCCGGCCAGGCCACGGCAGCCCCCGCAACCCAGGTCTCCGGCGTCGTCCCCCCCGCGGCCTCCGCACCCGCGGCCTCCACCCCGGCGGCGCCCGCCGATGCCGGGAAACCGTCCGTTCCGTCCCCGGCGGAGCAGACCCAGGCTTCCGGTGCCGCGCCGGCCGCGCCGGCCGCCACAGCAGCCTCCACGGGAGCCGCACCGGCACGCGAGGAGGAATGGCAGGTCCAGGCAACAACGGCCGCCGAGCAAACCCGGGCCGCAGAGGTACCGGCAGCCACCGGCAACAGCGCCCCCACCACCGTCAACCCGCAGGTGCGCTCGCAGGAGCCGATCGGCGCCACCGTCGACCCGGCGAACCGGCCCGAACAGCACCACGCCCAGCCCGTCCACGAGGCGTTCTGGTTTGCCGTCGCCCAGCCCCGGACCGCCGTCGACGAGCACACCGGAGCGCCCGCGTTCGTCATTGAACCCGGCGGCTGGGTCCTCGCCCTCGAGGACCGGGGCCGCGAATTCCTGGTCCAGCACACCGACGGCAGGGTGGGCGTGCTGCGCGACCTCAGCAACATCGAGCGCGGTTAGCCAAGGCCGGTGTCCGCCGAAACGTTCCTGGGACGCAAGCGTCGCGCGCGCCGCATCAACCGTGCGCTGGCGGAACAGTACCCGTACGCACATGCCGAACTGGACTTCCGCAGCCCCTTCGAACTCGTGGTGGCCACGGTGCTCTCGGCGCAGACCACGGACGTGCTGGTCAACCAGATCACGCAGTTGCTGTTCGCCCGGTACCCGGACGCACGGAGCATGGCGGAGGCCGACCCCGCGGAGCTGGAAGCCATCATCAAGCCCACGGGGTTCTTCCGCGCCAAGGCCAGGAACCTGCTGGCCCTCTGCAACCGGCTCGTGGACGAATACGATGGCGAGGTGCCGGGACGCCTCGAGGATCTAGTGACGCTGCCCGGCGTCGGGCGCAAGACGGCGAACGTTGTGCTGGGGAACGCCTTCGGCATTCCGGGCATCACAGTGGACACGCACTTCGGCCGGCTGGCCCGCCGCTTCGGCTGGACGGAGTCAGATGATCCCGTGCGGGTCGAGTCCGACGTCGCCGAACTGTTCGAACCCAAGGACTGGACCATGCTCTCGCATCGTGTGGTGTTCCACGGCCGCAGGGTCTGCCATTCCCGCAAACCGGCCTGCGGCGCCTGCGCGGTGGCCAACTGGTGCCCCAGCTACGGGATGGGCGAAACCGAGCCGGAAAGGGCGAAGAAACTGCTGAAGTACGAACTCGCCCCGGGACAGGAAGAGCTGCTCGCGAAGCTGCTGGCCGAGACTCACCGGGCGGCGGAAATCCGGATGGAATCCCAGAGGAAGCCCCGGTGACCGCACGCCAGGATCTCATCGAGCTGGTGGCGGCGGTTGAGGCGGGCACGGCGCCGTCGCCGGATCCTCGCTGGCGTCAGCTCGTCATCGAACCGGGCGAACGGGTCCGCAAGGCGGCGGTGCTGATGCTGTTCGGCGGACTCGATGCTGTCCCCGCGGCGTCTGTGAAGTTGCTGGCCCCGGCGGATCTGGACGTCCTGTTGCTGCAGCGCGCCCAGACACTCGATGACCATCCGGGCCAGGTCGCGTTTCCCGGGGGCGGCATCGACGCCGGGGAGTCGGTGGTTGACGCCGCCCTGCGCGAAGCGGAGGAGGAAACCGGGCTGGACCCGGCCGGGGTCGAGGTGCTCGGCGTCATGCCGGAACTGGCTTTGCCCCGCGGCAACTTCCTGGTGACACCGGTCCTGGCGTGGTGGGCCGCCCAGTCACCCGTGCGCGTTGTCGACTACGGCGAATCTTCCCAGGTCTTCCGGGTTCCCGTCCGGGACTTGCTGGACCCGGACAACCGGGTGATGGCGACGGTCAGCCGGGCCGGCCAGACGTTCCAAAGCCCGGCCTTCACCGTCAACGGGGTGGTGGTCTGGGGGTTCACCGGGATGATCCTCAACCAGCTGTTCGAGCAGCTGGGCTGGGCGGTCCCGTGGGACCGTACGCGGCTCTACGGGATCGACGTCTGAGGCGGCCGGAGCGTTCCTCCGCCTAGCTTGGGGCCAGCCGGGCGCCGGTCAGCGGCGTGGCGGACCGTGCTGCTGCGGTGCCGATCGGCGGTTTCTTCCGGGTCCGGGACTTGTCGACGATCAGTCCGGTTGCGGCGTTCTCGCGCACGGCGGTGATGCCGGCGGCTGCGCCCTTGATGGTGTTGAACAACGGTGAAACGGCGACAACCGTTCCATCCGGCGCCGTCAGCTTGAAGAAGTACGCTTTCTCCCCAGCTTCGGCGATCTCAAAAATGCCAGCCAATATACTGCCTCCCCAAATCCATGCCCCTTTGCATCAGCCGGCGGAAGTGTCCAAATAGACGCCAGCCTTTTCGAGAGTAACCGGGGAGACGGACCATATACAACGCTACCGACGGGTACGTTATATCTGGTGTCTTACGCCACTTATTTGGCCTTGTCGTACGAGTCCACGACGGCGACGCTGACCGGGAATTCCACCGGGATCCGGCCGAACAGCAGCTCCTTGGCGGCATTCGCGGCCCCCTCGATGGCAACGATGCAGTCGGCCACGGCGTCCTGCGGGCAGTGGACCATGACCTCGTCGTGGAGGAAGAACACCAGTTCCCCGGCAGGGAGGCCGTCCGTGCGCATGGCCCGCAGCCGCCGTCGCAGTTCCGCCAGCCAGCAGGCAGCCCAGTCCGCGGCGGAGCCCTGGACCACGAAGTTCCGGGTGAACCGCCCCCGCGAACGGGCCAGGGAATCCGCCCGGCGCTGTTCCTCCGCGGTGGCGGACTGCTGGCTCCGCAGCCAGCCTTCCGACGGCGGCGGGCTGCTGCGGCCCAGCCGGGTGGTGACGGTTCTTCCCGCTTCGCCCTCGCGGGCCGCCTGCTCCACGAAGCCGACCGCGCGGGGGTAGGTGCGGGCCAGCTGGGGCATAAGCCGGCCGGATTCGCCGGTAGTGGCCCCGTAGATGGCGCCGAGGAGCGCCACCTTAGCCTTGGCCCGGTCGCCACCGAAACCCTGCGCCGCGATGCCGGCGTAGAGGTCCTTGTCCCGGGCAGCCTCGGCCATCTTTGAATCCTGGGCAAGCGCCACGAGGACCCGCGGTTCGAGCTGGGAGGCGTCCGCGACGATCAGCTTGTGGCCCGGATCGGCATGCACGGCGCCACGGATCTGGCGCGGGATCTGCAGCGCCCCGCCGCCGCGGGAGGCCCACCGGCCCGAAACCACGCCGCCGACGACGTACTCCGGCTGGAACCGCCCGTCCTTGACCCAGGCATCCAGCCACGTCCAGCCGTTGGCTGCATGAAGCCGGGACAGCTTTTTGTATTCCAGGAGCGGCTCGATCGCCGGATGCGTGGATTCCTTCAGTTCCCACTGGCGGGTCGACTTCACTTCGATGCCGTTGCGGTGCAGGGCGCGCATGAGCTCCTGCGGAGAGTCGGGGTTGAGCGCAGGCGAATGCAGCAGTTGCCGCAGCGCCCCGTTCAGTGCCTCGAGTTTGGCCGGGCGGTGCCCCTGCGGAGGCCGCGGGCCAAGGTAGTCGAAGAGGATCTGTTCGTGCAGCTCCTCCCGCCACGGGACGCCGGTACGCTGCATCTCCGCGGCGATCATGGCGCCCGCGGACTCCGCCGCCAGTAGCAGCTGGAGGCGCTGCTGGCGGTTGTCCGCCGGGATTGCCGCTCCGGCATCTCCGAGCGCGGCCTGCTGCGCGGCGAACTCTTCTCGCAGTTCCTCCGGAGTGTGCCGTGGCGCGCGGCGGAACCCCGGATCGTCGAACAGCGCATCCTGGTCGGCCGGTGGAGGCGGCGGCAGGAGGGCTTGAGGCGGTTGCTGCAGCTCATCGTCCAGGGTCAGCTTCTCGGCGTTCCGGGCGTAGGAGGTGTGGGCGGTGAATTCCGAATGGGCCAGAATCGCGCCGCAGAGCGTGAGGTCGTAGCAGCGTTCCAGCTCCACGCCGGCCGCCAGGAGGGAGGGGTACCAGTCCTGCGTGCGGTGCCAGATCCAGCGCGGCCGCCGCTTCTCAAGCTGGCGCACGACGCCGGGAAGTTCGGCGGCGCTAATCACCCGCGGTGTGGCGGCATCCGGGTGCGGGGCCCCACCGGCGGTGAGTTCCTGGAGGGCTGCGCCGTCAGCGTGGGCGGCGAGCAGCAGATACATAGGGTCAATTCTGCCCTGTGCCGCAGGGCAGCTTTGTCCACATAGCGCGGTGAACGGATTTCGGTCCGCCCGGCCTCAGGGCAAGGTGGCGGTATGAGCCGGCACCAGCAATCCGATTCCCACCTGAATCGCGCACACGGGCCGGAGCAATGGCTGCCGGACGAGGCAGCGGAGACCCTGCTGGTCACCGGAATCGAGGTGCTGCGCAATGAGGTGGAACGGATCGTGGCGGCGGCCGGGGGCCGGTTGCGGACGGTGCAGGACGTGTCGGAGGCGGCCCCCTTCTGGGACCTTGCGGCTGCGGTGCTGGTCGGCAGCGACATCCTCGACTTGCCTCCACGGAGGCGCGCGCCGGCCGTGCTCGTTGGCCTGGCCGGGGAGGGGGACAGCCTGTGGCATCTCGCTGCCGCCATCGGAGCCGAACGGGTTGCCGTCCTCCCCGAGGCTGCGACATGGCTCGCCGAATACCTTAGCCGATCCCGCTCACCCGAGGCCGGAGGGCTCGTCCTCGGCGTCACCGGTGGTTGCGGCGGGGCCGGAGCGACGACGGCCGCCATCTGGCTGGCCCAGGCCGCGGCCCGGTACGGGGCGCGGGTCCTCTTGGTGGACGGGGATCCCTGGGGTGGCGGCCTGGAACTGGCGCTCGCCGCCGAGGACTCCGACGGACTCCGCTGGCCGGACCTCGCGGGGGCCAGCGGAAGTATCGATCCGTACCAGCTCAGGGATTCCTTGCCGGAGGCCGGCGGCTTCTCGTTCCTGTCCTGGCCCGGCAACCGGGAGCAGCCCGGGGTGGATGCCGTTTCGGTGTCGGGGGTTCTGGACGCGGCCCGGCGCGCCTTCGAGCTGGTGGTGCTGGACATCGGCCGCGGCCGGGAGGTGCTGAGGGCGTTCGCCTGGGAGTGCGACCGGATGGTGCTCCTGGCGCCTGCCCAGCTGCGCGCGGCCGTCGCAACCGCCCGGCTGCTGCACGAGCTGCCACCGGTGGAGACAGCTCTTGTGCTCCGGGTTAAGCCGGGGGCCGCGCTGGATGAGTTTCATATCGCCGAAGCGGTGGGGCTGCGGCTGCATGGGATCATGCCTGAGGTCAGAGGGGTCGCAGCCGCCACGGAACGAGGCCGTCTGCTGGAATCCGGCCAGCAACGCGGCGTCCGCCGGTTCGCCGAGGCACTTCTCGACCTCAGCGGCGGGGATCTCGGATGAGTGCGCATGCGGCGCCTGTCCCGCCGGATACGAACAGCACCCTGCGCCCGCCAGGACACCGGCCGAGGGCGCACAGTGCCGCCGATGTGCGGCTGCTGGAGTCAGTCCGGGAGTCGGTGATGTCCGGGACCGGGCCGGTGACACCGTCCCGGGTGGCCGCCGCCGTGCACGCGACCGGACGCCTTCTGGGCACTGCCGGAGCCCTGGCCGCCGTCGAAAGCATCAGCGCGGAGCTCAACGGGCTCGGTCCGTTGCAGGCGCTGGTGAGGGATCCCGCCGTGACGGACATTTTCGTCAACGGCCCGGAGGCGGTCTGGCTGGACCGCGGAAACGGCCTGGAGAAGGCGCCGGTCGTCTTTTCCGGTGAGCCGCAGATCCGCGCCCTCGCCGCACGGCTTGTCGCGGCAGGCGGCCGGCGTCTGGATGACGGGTCTCCCTGCGTGGATGTCAGGCTCGACGGCGGCTACCGCGTCCATGCGGTCCTGCCGCCGATCTCCACTGCCGGGACCCTGCTGAGCGTGAGAATCCGGCGGGAAAAGGTCTTCACCATGGGTGAGCTGCGGCAGCTTGGCATGTTCGGGACCCTCGTCCAGGACGTGCTGGAACGCAGCATCGAACGCCGGTTGAGTTTCCTGATCAGCGGCGCAACAGGCTCCGGAAAGACCACGCTCCTCGCGACCCTCCTCGGCTTGTGCCACCCGGCGGAACGGCTCGTGCTGATTGAAGACGCCTCGGAGCTGAACCCCGTGCACCCGCACGTTGTGTCGCTGGAATCCCGGCATGGAAACCTCGAGGGAAACGGGGTCGTGGATTTGGGCGAACTGGTCCGGCAGGCATTGAGGATGCGTCCCGACCGGCTGGTTGTGGGCGAGTGCCGGGGCGCTGAAGTCAGGGAACTCCTGTCAGCCATGAACACCGGCCACACCGGCGGAGGCGGAACCATCCACGCGAACACCGCCGCCGCGGTGCCCGCCCGGCTGACCGCCCTGGGTGCCCTGGCCGGCATGGGCCAGGACGCCGTGCGGCTGCAGACAGCCAGCGCGCTCGACGCCGTGGTCCACGTGGCCCGGGCGGGGAACAACCGGTACGTGGCCTGCATCGGCGTGCTGGAGGACACCGGATCCGGTCTGGCGGTCAGCGTTGCACTCGACGTCGGCGGCGGAGGGACCGGGGTCCGTTACGGTCCCGCGTGGCCGCGGCTGGCGGATCGGCTGGGCCTGGATCCCGGGGTGGAGGACGTCCCGGTGTGAGTCTCTTCCTGATCGGAGTGCTGGCTCTCGCTGCCTGGTTGGCACTTTCGCCGCCGGGTGGCCCGGGCAGGCGGTACCGGCGGCTGTTTGCCGGACCTCGGCCTCGGCTCGCACCGTGGCAAATCGATTCCGGCCCTGGCATAGGCCGGGACCGGGGCCTATGCCAGGGCCGCAGCCCGCGGCTGCCTTGGCAGCCTGACCCGGTTCCCGTGCCGATGGCTGTTCTGGTCCAGCAGCTGGCCGCCCTGCTCAAGGGTGGCCGCAGCGCCTCCCGGCTCTGGGATGAACTCTGGCTGCTCTACGGAGAGGAGGCCCCGCCGGGACAGCCAAGGCACGGCGAGACGCGCCACGGCGGCGCAGTGCTCGCTCCGGCCTCCCTGGCCGCGGTGGCTGCGGCCCGTGCCGCGGCGAGGTGCGGTGCCCCGGTGTCGGAGGCCATCCGAAGCGCGGCCGTGGGCCGACTCGCAGGTACGTGCCGGGGATCAGGACGTGGTGCCGCGGCCCGGGAGCTTGGGCCGTGGATCGACTTGGCCGCTTGCTTCGACGTGGCGGAGGCCAGCGGATGTCCGTTGGCCGATGTACTGACGCGCTTTGCCGCCCAGCTTGAAGCCGAGGACGACGCGGAAGCCGCCCGGCAGTCAGCGCTTGCCGGCCCGAGGGCGACGGTGCGCTTGCTCAGTTGGTTGCCCGTCCTTGGCCTTGTTCTGGGCACGCTGCTGGGCGTGGATCCCGTCATGATTCTGCTGCAGGAGCCCGCAGGTCTGCTGGCCTTCGCCACGGGTGTTGTCCTCACGGCCGCCGGACGTATCTGGTCGGCCAAGCTCGTCCGGTCTGCGGCGGGGCCGGCACGGTGAACGCCGAACTGGCCGGTGTGGCGGTTGCGGTGCTGCTGGCCGGGGCCGCGGTGGTGGCGCTGGCCGGCCGCTCCGGGACGCGACGAAGACTCAGCCGGCACCGGCCCGGGCGGTGGCAGGCCGGACCCGCCGGACTCGACGGACCTTTCGGACGCGCCGGGCCTTCCGGGAAGGCCGGCGCCGGCGGAGGTTTGGCTGGCGGGCCGGGTCTTCGCGACACGGCCATGATGCTTGAACTGATCGGTGCGATGCTGGACGCCGGTGCCGGTCTTGGCCGCGCGCTGGAGCTGGTGGCGGCCCTGGCCGTACAGGACATCAGTATCCAGCTTCGTCCCGTTGTGGCGGCGCTTGCGATCGGCGCGGACTGGCAAACCGCCTGGCGCAGCTCAGGCACCAGGTCGCCCCAGCTCCTTGCCCTGCAGGACGCCCTGGGATTCGCCGCCCTGACCGGGGCGCCATCCTCTGCCATCCTGTACGCGCAGGCGGCCCGGATCCGCCGCGAACGCTTCCGGACCGCCGAGAAGCAAGCTGCTGCCCTTGGCGTGAGGCTCGTTGTTCCCCTGGGGCTGTGCTCCCTGCCGGCCTTTGTGTGTCTCGGCGTCGTTCCCGTGCTGCTGGCGATGCTGCCCGGCTGATCCGCGGCTGATCGGTGGAGTCCCAAACCACCGCCATTGCTGCCGGTCCGGCGCGTCCCAACGCCTCCACGCATTTAGCCACCGGGCAGACCGCACCGCAGCCCGGCCGGCGTCCCGGTGGGCTTCCACGGCCCCAGTACTCCTCCACAGCCGGCTGGCGCGGGACGTTATCCACTTGGACCGGCTCCCTGCTTACCGGTATGCCAGGGAGCGGGCAGAGTCGAGACAGCCGGCATTCCCGCCGGAACCCGTGAAAGGAAAACACATGTCGAACCATCGAGCCGCGCCCGCAGAACACCCCCGAATCACGGCAGAAGCCGGAACCGCGGAAGTCCACGAGATCTTTCCCGGCGCCCGCACCGCTGTCCCGGTCCGCGGCGGCGGCAGCCGGCGGATCGGCCCGGCCGAGGCCGGCATGGCCACGGCCGAGTACGCCATCGCCACCCTGGCCGCGGTGGGGTTTGCCGGGGTGCTTGTATTCATCATGCGCAGTGACGAGGTCCGGGGCTTCCTGCTCAACCTCATCCGCACGGCCCTGGCGTTGCCGTGACGTCCCGGGAGCCCGTCGCCGGGAAGGCATGCAGGCGGGCGGCCCGGACACCGCTGCGGGGATCCCCGGGAGCCGCGTCTCCACCGGCCGGCGGCCGCTGGCGGGACCAGCCGGATCCCCGTTGCGGCTCCTGTCAGGGAGCGGTAACAGCTGAGTTCGCCGTCGCGCTGCCCGCCGTCATGCTCTTACTGGCCCTGCTGCTGGCCGGCTCGGCCGCAGGGGTGACGCAGCTGCGATTCGAGGAAGCCGCCCGGGCCGGGGCACGGGCCCTTGCGCGGGGCGAGGGCGCTGCTGCAGTTGACGTAATCGTCCGCCGGCTGGCCGGCGAGTCAGCGGTGTCGGCCGTGGCGGACGACGGCGGCTGGCTCAGCGTCACTGTCTCCGGCCGGGTGCCGGGCTCCGTGGGCTCGCTTGTCCCGTGGACCCTGACCGCGCGCGCCTGGGCCCGGGGCGAGTCCTCCCCGGCGGCTTCCGTCGCCCCGGCTCCGGATGCCCGGAATCACCCGTCCGTCGGGCGGCGCGCATGAAGGGATCTCGTGCCGTCTCAGTAAACCCGGAGCCGCCGCCGGAGCGCGGCTCGGGAACAGTTCTAGCCGTGGGTCTGGGGCTGGTCCTGATCATGGCGACAGTCGTGGCCCTCCTCCTGGCCCAGGCGGCCGTGATGGCGTCGCGGGCCGCTGCCGCTGCCGATCTGGCGGCGCTGGCGGCAGCGGATGCGGCCCGGGGAATCACTGCGGGCCAGCCGTGTGCCGTCGCTGCGGAAGTGGCGCGGCGAAACAACGCACGGGTCCTCAACTGCACCGAAGGGACCGGCGAAACGGTTCAGGTCCGGACCGAGCTCAACATCGGAACCATGCTCGGGGCGGCCACAGGGTTGGCACGCGCCGGTCCTCCACCCCCGGGAACCGCGCCGTAGCCACGGCCAGTCCCGGGCGGACCCGGCTCAGGCCTGGAGCTTGGTCGCGGACCGGTCCGCGAGGCTATGCGCCGCGTCGTGCGCCGTGTCGGCCACCGGACCCCCGCCTTCCGGACCGGAATCCATCCACTCGGCCGCGTCCTTCAACAGCACACCGATCAGCGTCACGGCGGCGTCCTTGTCCAGGGGGTTGTTCTTATTGCCGCATTTGGGCGACTGCACGCAGGACGGGCAGCCGGACTCGCATTCGCAGGCCTTGATGGCGTCGCGGGTGGCCGTAAGCCAGACCCTCGCTTTGTCGTAGCCGCGTTCGGCGAAGCCCGCGCCGCCCGGGTGCCCGTCGTACACGAAGATCGTGGGCACCCCAGTGTCTGCATGGATGGCCGTGGACACCCCGCCGATGTCCCACCGGTCGCTGGAGGCCACGAGGGGCAGCAGCCCGATGGCGGCGTGTTCGGCGGCATGTAGGGCCCCGGGGAACTGCGCCTCGATCAACCCCGCGCCGGTCAGGGAACGGTTGTCCATCACAAACCAGACGGCCTTGGTGAACAGGTCCCGGGCGCCGAGCTGGAGCGGTTCCTCGCCGAGGATCTCGTTGGAAATCAGCGCTTTTCGCTGGAAGGAGACCACCTGCGTTGTTACTTTCACGTCCCCGAAATGCACAGCCACATCGCCCCATTGGGTGGTGCGCTGGGTCTCGAGCACTTCGATCTGGGTCACGTCCCGGGCGGTGGTGTAGTAGTCCGGATTGGCGCGGCGGACCATCACGCAGTGATCGTCCTCGTTCAGGTCCTCCACCACGTAGCTGTCACCCTGGTGGACGTACACGGCTCCGGTATGGGCCTGGTAGTGCGTCTGCGGCGAGTCCATGGTCCCCAGCAGGGAACCGGTGTCGGCGTCCACAATGCTTACCGGGCCGCCGCCGTCGGCCCGCAGGTTCACCATGGCGGCCGCGCTCTGCGGGTGGGTCCAGAACCAGCCGGCGGGACGTTTGCGCAGGTAGCCCTGGGTCACGAGCTGGTCCAGCAGCTTTTCCGCCGTGCCCCCGAACAGCTCCAGCTCGGCGTAGCCCAGCGGAAGTTCAGCGGCGGCGGCACACAGGTGCGGGCCCAGCACATAGGGATTGGAGGGGTCAAAGACGGTCGCTTCCACCGAGACGTCGAAGATCGCCTCCGGGTGATTCACGAGGTACGTGTCCAGCGGATCGTCGCTCGCCACGAAGGCGGCGATGGCATCCTGGCCGGCGCGCCCGGCCCTGCCGATCTGCTGGAACAAAGACGCCCGGGTGCCCGGCCAGCCGGCGACCAGCACCGCGTCGAGCCCCGAGATGTCGATGCCGAGCTCCAGGGCGGAGGTGCTGGAGACGCCTAGGAGTTCGCCGGACCGGAGGGACCGCTCCAGGGCCCGCCGCTCCTCCGGAAGGTAGCCCGAGCGGTAGGCGGCGACGCGCTGCGGCAGGCTGGGATCCACCTCGTCCAGGAGCCGTTTCGTGATCGAGGCGATGGTCTCCGCGCCGCGCCGGGACTTGATAAAAGCAATGGTCCGGATCCGGGAGGACACCAGGTTGGCCAGCAAATCCGCGGTTTCGGCCACGGCGGTCCGGCGCTCCTTGGCGCCGTTTTCGCCGCGGAGCTCGGTCAGGGCGGGTTCCCAGAACGCCACCGTCGTGGAGCCGTGCGGGGAGGAGTCCTCGGCCACCGCGCGGACCGGCGCGCCGATGAGCCGGCCGAACGACTTGCCCGGTTCGGAGGCCGTGGCGGAGGCGGCGATGAACACCGGACCGGGATGGGAGCCGCCGGGGCTGTAGTAAGCGCAGATGCGGCGCAGCCGGCGCATGAGGTTGGCCACATGGGATCCGAAGACCCCGCGGTAGCTGTGGGCCTCGTCCACGATCACGTAGCGCAGCCGGCGGAAGAACCGGGCCCACCAGGCGTGGTTGGGCAGGATGCCGAAGTGGAGCATGTCCGGATTGGCCAGGATGAAGTTGGCATGGTCGCGGATCCAGCGGCGCGAGGCCGGATCGGTATCGCCGTCGTAGGTTTCGGCCCGGACCGTGGGGAGGTTCAGCGCCCGGATGGCGGCCAGCTGGTCGGCCGCCAGGGCCTTGGTGGGGGACAGATAGAGCGTGACGGCGCCGTCGTCGTGGATCTTGCCCGGATCGGCGAGGACACGCAGCTCGGACCGGTGGATCGCGTCCAGAGCCGGCAGTTGGTAAGCCAGCGACTTGCCGGAGGCCGTCCCCGTGGCGATCACGACATTTTCGCCGGCGTGGGCCAGTTCGGCGGCCTCGATCTGGTGGCGGTACGGCTCGTGGATCCCCAGGGAGCCATAGGCGGTCACCAGTTCGGGATGCGCCCACCCGGGCCACGGCGCGTGCACGGCCTGGCGGGCGGGGATGGTGCGCACATGGCGGAGCTGCTCCGGGTCCGGGCCCCGGCCCAGCAGTGGAATCAGGGACTCATGTGGGTTCACTCAGACATTCTTTCACCCGGGCTCAAATCGACCGGGCGAGGCGTCAGCTCACCGACAGGTCCGAACCTTCGTCCGAGGCCGAGAGCATCAGCACCTGGCAGACCGTGCCCCAACCTAGGTGGGAGTACAGTTTCTGGCCGTCCGATGAGGCCAGCAGCAACCCGGTTTCGACGTCGTGCTCGAACGCCTGCGCGGCCAGGGCCTTCATGATGAAGCTGCCAAGCCCGCGCCGTTGATACCCCGGCTCCGTGACGATCCTGTCGAAGATCGCCGTGCGGTCCACAACGAAGACCTGCCCGCTGGCGGCAATTTCGCCTCCGGCATGGACCACGGCACGGTGGACCCGGCCGGTCTCGGAGGTTGACAGCTTCAGGTCGTCGTCGGAGAGCCAGGGGTCCTCGGAGTCTTGGGTCTCCATATCGACGATCATCATCGTCTGGGTAGCGGACGTGACGTTGAGCCCGTGGGTCTGCGCCAACGCGGTGAATCGGGCCACGTCATTGGTCAGGACGGTGAGGATACGGGCCGGGACTTCGGCGGTGCGGCCGGCCAGCAGCGCGAACTCGGAATCCGAGGGATCGTGGGCGAAATACTCCCACTCGCGGGTTGAGTCCGCGCGCAAAGCCGCCGGGAACCGGCCCTCCCGGCGCGTCTCATACCCACGACAGCCGGCCCATCCGGCCACCCAGATTTCCAGGAGGTGGGTGGTGTCTTCAACCATGGCGTCAAGACTCATGAGATGAGCGTATTCCAGCCCCGCCACAAGCAACAGTGGCCGGGTCCGGGAACCGGACTTGCTTACGAAATTGTGACCGGACCGCTGACCAGCCCGCTCTCGACGCCGGTCCTTCCGTGCCCTGCGGTCCGTCACCGAAGCATCGGGTGCTCCGCCAATCGGACCCTCCAGTACCCTTAAATACGTGGCTTTGAACCGAATTGTGCTCTTTTACGGCTTTACCCCCCTCGCGGATCCCGACGCTGTCCGTCTCTGGCAGCGTGCCCTGTGCGAAAAACTCGGGCTGACCGGACGCATCATCATCTCCAGGGACGGCATAAATGCGACCGTCGGCGGCGAACTCCAGGCGGTCAAGCAGTATGTGAAGACCACCCGCGAATACCAGGGCTTCCACGGCATCGACGTGAAGTGGTCCGACGGCGGTGCCGCGGATTTCCCGCGGCTGAGCGTCAAGGTGCGGGACGAGATCGTGTCCTTCGGTGCGCCGGGCGAGCTCAGGGTGGATGCCAGCGGCGTCGTAGGCGGCGGCAGGCACCTCAAGCCTGCGGAACTCCACGAACTCGTGGAGGCCAGGAAGGCGTCCGGCGACGAGGTCGTCTTCTTCGACGGGCGCAACGGCTTCGAGGCCCAGATCGGTAAGTTCAAGGACGCAATCGTCCCGGACGTCGCCACCACCCACGACTTCATCAAGGAACTCGACTCCGGCAAATACGACTCGCTCAAGGACAAACCTGTCGTCACCTACTGCACAGGCGGCATCCGGTGCGAGGTGCTCTCCAGTCTGATGGTGAACCGCGGTTTCAAAGAGGTCTACCAGCTCGACGGCGGCATCGTCCGCTACGGCGAGGCCTTCAAGGACCAGGGACTGTGGGAGGGCTCGCTGTACGTGTTCGACAAGCGTATGCACCTCGAATTCAGCGAGGACGCCAAGACGATCGGCGAGTGTGCCCGGTGCGCAGCACCCACCAGCAAGTTCGAGAACTGCTCCAACCCGGCGTGCAGGACCTTGACGCTCTACTGCGCGGATTGCGCCGCCAGCCCGGAAACCCTCCGCTGCCCCGACGGCTGCCCCGACGGCTGCGCCGCCTGAGGCACGATCCGGACGTTTGACCGGCCGGGAAGCCCCTAGATGCGGCTCACACGGTATGCAAAGTTCGCCGCTTCGTTCGCATCCACTTTGATCGAGAGCGACGCATCGGCAACCAGTTGCACCACGTTCACCCTGGTCGTCCCGCACCGGAGACTCAGATCCACGAGCTCGTTCTCACCGCTCTCGATGGAAAAGGACACCCTGCGGGTGCTCCGGCAGGCCAGGGTCAGGGCATACGTGCCCTTGGGCAGCTCGGTTGTGGTCTCTTTCACTTCCTCGTCGGCCTCGAGCGTCCCGAAACTCGTATGGAAGACCTGCCCTTGGGCGTCGGGCAACACCTCCAGGACCCAGGCATCGAGTTCGGCCCCTTCGGCGGGCTGGTTCAGGTGGGGATCCTGCGTCCGCGTGGCATCCGTGAAGGTCGGTGTGGGCTGCCCCGACCCGTCATCGCTGGAAAGGCCGTCGTCGTACTCATAGGCGCAGCCAGCTAACACGAGGCCCAGTGCGAGCGTGGTGGAGAGCGCGATGGCAGCTGCCGCGGTTTTAATCCGTGGCAGCCTCGTTCCCGGCACAGTTCCCCGCACAGGCATGCCCAGACTCTAAGCGCGACGGAACGAATTTGCCAGAGTCTAACGGCCCGGACCGGACCGCCCCTGTGGGGCGCCCGAGCGGCCCGCGCGACCCGGCGGGGCCCGGACCGGACCGCCCCTGTGGGGCGCTCAACAGGCGGCGCCGGCTCGCGCCTCCGGCACCCCGGCCTGGGCCGCTACGGCGCCGGGCCTCCCGGACCGCCGGGGCTGATCCGGAAGCCGGCGACGGCTCCGGTGCCGGGTTCGGAGCTGTTCCTGACGAGCTGGACCCAGACCCGTCCGGCTTCCAGCTCCAGCGCGGTCTCGACCAGGGCGCCGCAATCAAGGCTGAGCTGAAGACTGCCGCCCCCGGGGCGGGTGTCCTGCGAAACGAACAAAAGCGCATTCGGTGTGCCGACGCACGCGACGGAGACGGCATGGGTGCCCTTCTCCGCGGACCGGAGGGAGTTGCGGAATCCGCTGCCGCCGATCCCGCCTGCCCCCCGCATCAGGACATCCTCGGGGCCGGTTCCCAGAATCCGGTCTAGCTCCGCCATGTTCCGGGCTTCGGTCGCTACTAGCTCCGGCTCCTGGGTAGGCAGGGGCGCCCTGGGCGGAGAAGTCCGGGCGGTCGGGCTGGCAGCGGCGGCGTCCAGGCCGACGTCGTCCGCATATTCGCATCCGGCCAGTCCCGGGGCGCCGACGGCGAGGGCCAGCGCGAGCGCAGCCCGGCGCGTCCCTCGCAGACCCCGGGCAGCAGACATGCCCCTGAGCCTACTGGCTGGCGCCGGGAGCGCAAGGCAGCAAGGCCGCCAGGCGTGTCAGCTGGCGGGCGCCAGCTGGTAGGCGAAAATGAGCGGGGCGTCCACGCTGGCCGCGCTGATCTGCACGGTGCCGTCCGCGGGCACCTTGATCCGGGCCGTCTCGCGGCTGCCGTTGCAGGCGGCCCCTGCCTCGGTCAGCCGTGTCCCGTCGAGGGAGACGTCGAAGAAGGCCTTGCCTCCGCCGTCGCAGCTCATGGTCAGGGTGTAGCTGCCGGCCCGTATTGCGGCCGTCTTCACGATCGGATTCCGGTTGAGGATCTTGCCCGCGTCTTCGAACACGATTCCGGTGGCCGAAGGAAGGGCGGTGGCCTTCCACGCCGGCACATCGGCTGATTCGATGGAACCCGCGGCCGAGCAGGCCGAGGCCGCGAACAGGATGGCGGCACCGGCCGCAGCGCCGGCGAACCGCCGCCGCAGCATCGGGGTGCCGGGCAGGCGAAGGGAACGGAAGCGCATTTCACCAACTTACCGGTTGCCGGCGGGTCGTTCGGACCGGGGTCGGGTCGTCCGGACCGGGGTGGGGGCGCCCTGCCTGCCTTAGCCCGCAATCAGTTCGAGCACTTTTCCCTGGTGCAGGGCAAGGTACACCCGGTCGCGGAGGCGGTTCGCCGCGTCATCAGTCAGCGTGCGGTCAAGCGGCTGCAGCACCAGCCGGAGGAGCACATTCACCTGCTCCGGCGCCATCCGGAGACGTGCGACGGCGGCGGCGGGGAGCGCCTCCGCCGCGGTCACCGCCAGGATCTCCAGGGCGGCCAGCACATCGGACTCCGGGCCCAGCGTGGTGCGCGCCAGGTCGCCCAGCAGCTCGACGTCGGCGTCATCAGCCGACCCGAGGACGAGGGAGAGGTCGCGACGGACCTCGGGCAGGACCGACACCGGGCGGTAAGGGTCCAGATCCAGCATCTGCGTCCGGACGGCGGGGTTCTCCGAGCGGAGCAGCCGGATATCGGCCATTCCCTTCCGCAGCATCAGGGCACGGTCCAAGCCCATGCCCAGGGCGAGCCCGGCCCAACGTCCCGGGTTCAGCCCGGAGCCGCGCAGGATGTGCGAGCCGACGATGCCGCACTCGGCCAGCTCCAGCCATTCCCTGCCGCCGTCAGGCAGGGCCACCAGCACATCCAGTTGCTGGCCGCCGTCCGTGTAGCTGTGGGCCGACGGGGTGGCCCGCCACTGCACGTCCGGGTACAGCGCGGCCGGCAGCACGGCTTCCACGACAGCGGCCATCATCCTGTGCAGTTCGGCGGGACCGAGCAGGCCGCGGGCCTTCAGGCGCCACAGGTCCACCTGGTGCGGGGCGCCCACATGGGTGCGGTCAATCGAGTCGCGCCGGTAGACCAGCCCGGGCAGGACGTGCAGCCGGTCGTAGTGCCCGAGCTCGCCGCGGAGCGAGTCCAGCAGGGCCGGCATCCCGGCGGACGTGTGGCTGCGCAGCATCACTGTGGGACTGACGTGGCGCGAGTAGCGCGAGTCCCTGGTGACGTCGTCCGGGGAGTAACCCAGGCGGTCGTAGTTGTCGGCCGTCGCGACGAGCGGGCTGAGCCGGTGCATCGACGTCCCGACGTTCCAGAGCCGTTCCAGCCCTGCCGTCACGTCATCGAGCACCAACTGCAGGGCGTGCGGGCCGGCGGCGGGATCGCTGAGGTCGCGGAGGTCCAGGGCGGAGTGCAACTCGGCTGGGGTCAGGTACTTCTTCATGAGGGGGGGGGTCCTTCGTGTCAGGGCGGCGGGAAGTGGGAACTCACCCTCAGCCACTGCACCGGACGGACCCCGGCGGCTGCAGTTATGCGCGCGTCGCGTAGCCCGTGCGGCCGGAAAGCGGCCGAGGGCTGATAAATCGCTGCTGCATCTGCATGGCTCAAATGCTACGGCACGCCCGTGCGGAACATCCGCCGGACCCCCTTGACCTTGACGTTACGTCAAGCTTTAGAGTGAGAGGACACGCAGGAAAGCACCCGGGACACGGGAGGAGGGCCGCCACTTGGACTGGTCCGTGCAACAGATCGCCAAGTTCGCCGGCACCACCAGCCGGACCTTGCGCCACTACGACGACATCGGGCTGCTCAAGCCCAGCCGCACCGGCGACAACGGATACCGGTATTACGACCAGACAGCACTCGTGCGGCTTCAACGCATCCTGCTCCTGCGTGGCCTCGGACTCGGGTTGCCGGTGATCGCCGACGTGATCAGACACGAATCGGACGCGGCACGAGCCCTGGGCCGCCACCTGGAGTGGCTCCGGCAGGAACAGGACCGGCTGGCCCGGCAGATCGCCTCGGTCCAGCAAACCATCGCAGCAGTGAAGGAAGGAGGAGAGATCATGGCAGAGAAGATGTTCGACGGCTTTGACCACACCCAGTACAAGGAGGAAGTGGAGGAACGGTGGGGCGACGAAACATATGCCACGTCCGACGCCTGGTGGCGGGGGATGGGCCCGGCCGGCCAGGCCGCCTGGAAGCAGCGCTCGCAGCAGCTGAGCGCCGACTGGATGGCCGCGGCGGCGTCAGGCATGGCGCCTGACAGCGGGCCGGCGCAGGAACTGGCACGCCGCCAGGTCGAGTGGCTCACCGGCATTCCGGGCACACCCGCGTCCGCCGCGGGAGGCGGCGCGGACGTCAAGGGCTATGTGGCCGGGCTGGGCGAGATGTATGTGGCAGATCCGCGTTTCGCCGCGAACTACGGCGGGGAGGCCGGAGCGGCCTTCGTCCGCGACGCCCTCCGGATCTACGCCGGGAAGCACCTCTGACCAGGCACCTCTAAACTTGTCCGGTGACTGACTCAACGCATTTCACCGACGGCAACGTCCCCGACGCACCCCGCAGCGACCTCCCCGGGCTCCTCGAACTGCTGGCCGCGGACCTGCGGACCATCGGCTACACCGTCGACGGCGTGGCGGGGCTGCTCGGCCCGGCCGCGCACTCAGCCCTCAGCCGGGACCAGCTCATCCCGGCGCTGATCGTCACGGAACGCGCCGCCGGCGGTGAGCGGACGACGGCGGCGCTCGCCGCCGTCGTCCGGCTGTGGCTGCTGGCGGAACCGCAGCCGGCCGGCACCCTCGATGCTGCCCTGCCCGGTATCCGCACCGCAGGCCTGCTCGACCTGGGCCTAGTGGAGCAGTCCGCGGAGGGCCTGGTGCACGCGCGGGCGGACCTCCGGCCCTACGGCTGGGACGGCGCGGCCGGGACCGACGCCGACGGGACCGAGGCGGGCGGCGGCGCTGAGCTGTGGGTGGCCAGCGACCTCGCTGCCCACCAGAGCGCCGGCGTACTGCGCCATGACCATGTGCTGGGGATCGGGCAGGCCTCGACCACCCTGGTGCAGGTCACCGCCCGCCGGCACGTGGCCCGGGCCCTCGACCTCGGGACCGGCTGCGGCATCCAGACCTTCCACCTGCTGCACCACGCGGAGCATGTGACAGCTACCGATATCTCCGAACGTGCCCTCGCGTTCACGCGCTTCAACCTGCTGCTCAACGCCGAAGCGCTGCACGTGGATCCGGCCGACCTTGAGGCCCGGGTGAGCCTGCGGCTGGGTTCGCTGCTGGAACCCGTGGCGGGCGAGGAATTCGGGCTGGTGGTCTCCAACCCGCCGTTCGTCATCACGCCCCGCAGCCCCGGCGAGGCCGCGGCGGAGCAGTTCACCTACCGCGACGGCGGTCTCCCGGGGGACGGGATCGTCTCCTCGCTGGTCCGGGAGCTGCCCTCGGTCCTGGCCCCGGGCGGAACGGCCCAGCTACTGGGCAACTGGGAGATCCCCGCGGGCTCGCCCTGGGCGGACCGGCCGCAAAGCTGGGCCAGCCCGGAGACCGACGTGTGGTTCATCCAGCGTGAGCAGGTGGGGCCCGAGCAGTACGCGGAGACATGGCTGCAGGACGCCTCCGAATCCCGGGACCGCAGGCTCTACCAGGACTCCTACGCCGCATACCTGGACGACTTCGCGGCCCGGAACGTCGAGGCCATCGGCTTCGGAATGATCTGGATGCGACGCCCGGCCGACGGTGCGCGCCCGGTGGTCTCGCGCTTCGAGGAGATCACCTACCCGATCGAACAGCCCGTCGGGCCGCACCTGGGCGCCGCCATCGAGCGTGCGGACTGGCTGGCCGGCCAGGCGCTGGCCGACGCGCACCTGCTGGTCGCCGAGGACGTAACCGAGGAACGGCACCAGCGTCCCGGGGCCGAACACCCCGGCGTCATCCTGCTGCGCCAGGGTGCGGGACTCCGCCGTACGAACCTGCTGAGCACCGAGCTGGCCGGCTTTGTCTCAGCGTGCGACGGCGATCTGACCGTCGGGCAGATCATCGGCGCCCTCGAGGCTCTCCTGGGCGGCTACGACGGTTTCGACGCCGGGTCGTTCCGCGGCGCGCTGCTCAGCGAGGTGGGGAACCTGGTCCGCGACGGCTTCCTGCTGCCCGCCTGACGGCTGCGCGCCCTCGTGGCCGAAGCGTGGCAGGACATATGCCGCGACGGCCAGGGCCACCAGGACTCCGCCCGCCCCGGCGACCAGGAAGCTCAGGCGCACCGGCAACAGCGCGCCCAGCAGTCCGCTCAGGGCCAGTGCGGCAATGGACCCGGCCCGGGTCCGTCCGCTGACAATGGACGACGCCGTGGCCAGCGTGCGGGAGTCCCGGGTGTCCGCCAGCCGTCCCGCCCAGGGGGCCAGCAGTACCAGCGGCAAGGCCGAGCAGAGCAGGTAGGCCGCCACCAGCCAGGGTCCGGCAACCGGCGTCTGGCCGGCGGCGGCAAGGTTCTGCAGGTGCAGCATGACGCTGACGACGACGGCGCCCATGCCGGCGGTCGCGGCGAAGCGGGCGCTGCTGGCGAGGAGGAAGTCGCGGTTGCGCCAGAGCGGCTGCAGGGTCCGGCCCATTCGCCGGCAATTTATGAAGCACCTGTTTCATAAATAGCAAACTACGCCCCTGGCGAAAGATAGTGTCAAACATTTCTTTCATAGTTTGGCGGTGCTCGATAGACTGGTTTCGTGAATGCAGAAACCCCAATGGCGGAGTCGCCGGTTCCGCCGTCCGCCAAACGCCGGCAGCGCCCGGAAAAGAAAGTGGAAATCACTGATCCGAAGGCGATCCGGGCGCTCGCCCATGCCGCCCGGCTGGAGGTCATTTCCGAGCTGTATTCCACCCAGGTGAGCCGGACGGCCACCGAGCTTGCCGCGCAGACCGGCCTCACCCCGAGTGCCATGAGCTACCATCTGCGCGCCCTGCAAAAGTGGGGCATCGTGGTTCCGGCCGCCACCGCCGGCGATGCCCGCGAACGCCGCTGGAAAGCCGCGGGCACAGACTTCACCATCAACTCCGGCGGGGGAGTGGCGAGTCCGGAGTTCGCCGTGCTGGACCTTGAGCTGGACGCCTACCGCCGCCGCGTCAACGCCTACGCCAAGGCCCGGGACGAGCGGCGCAAGCGCGGCGAACCGGCCGACTCCTCCGTGGTGCTGGCCAGCAACCTGCTGTACCTGACGCCGGCCCAGCGGACCGAACTGACGGAGCGGCTCTTCGACCTCCTGCGCGACTACGAGCTGGAAGACCCCGACCACGTGCCCGAGGGTGCCGAACGCATGGCGACCATGTGGTCCATGATCCCGGATGACCGCGGCAGGGCTCCGGCCGCCGGCGCCCCCGGGGCCGGCTCCTGACACGCCCGGCCTGAGCCCCCCAGGTGGCCCCGGCCGGCTCTCCGGCCGGCCCCTCACGTGGCCTCCGGCCGGCCCCTCACGGGGGTGGCCTCCGGCCGGCCCCTCGGGCGGGCCGTCCGGCCGCCACAGGCGGGCGACCCATTACGGCCGGAAGTCGCCGCGGGAAGCCCGGGTTTTCCACCCGGATGCGCGGGAATCTGCAAAATATGGTGAACTAGGCGGGTATGGGCGCATCTGCCCGAGCAACCTTTTTCTGTAGGAGCACCGTGCCAAGCAAGGCCAAAACCGGCAAGAAACTCGTGATCGTAGAGTCTCCCGCCAAGAGCAAAACCATCGCCAAGTACCTCGGCGACGGCTTCATCGTGGAGGCCTCCATCGGTCACATCCGCGACCTTCCGCAGCCCTCGGAGCTCCCCGCGGAACTGAAGAAGACGTCGGTCGGCAAGTTCGCCGTCGACATTGAAAACGACTTCAAGCCCTATTACGTGGTGTCCTCGGACAAGAAGAAAAAGGTCGCCGAACTCAAGGCGCAGCTCAAAGATGCCGACGCTCTTTATCTCGCAACCGATGGGGACCGCGAGGGCGAGGCCATCGCGTGGCACCTGCTGGAAGTGCTCAAGCCCAAGGTTCCCGTCTACCGGATGACCTTCGGTGAAATCACCAAGGAAGCCATCCACCGCGCCATGGACAACCTGCGCGACGTCGACCAGGACCTCGTGGACGCCCAGGAAACCCGGCGGGTCCTGGACCGCCTCTACGGCTACGAGATCTCCCCGGTACTGTGGCGCAAAGTGGCCCGCGGCCTCTCCGCCGGCCGCGTGCAGTCCGTCGTCACCCGCATGGTGGTGGACCGCGAACGCGAGCGGATGGCCTTCAAGGCAGCCTCCTACTGGGACCTCACCGGCCAGTTCGGCACCGGTTCCGGCTCCTTCAAAGCCAAGCTCGCCGCCGTCGACGGCGCAAAGGTCGCCAGCGGCCGGGACTTCAACGACAGCGGCGAGCTCACGTCGCGCAACGCCGTCCACCTCAACGAGGAGCTCGCCACCTCGCTCGCGGCGGGGCTGCAGGAGGCCGACTTCCGCGTCCGCTCCGTCGACACCAAGCCGTACACCCGCCGCCCGACCGCGCCGTTCACCACCTCCACCCTGCAGCAGGAGGCAGGCCGCAAGCTGCGCTTCTCCTCGAAGAGCACGATGCAGGTGGCCCAGCGCCTCTACGAAAACGGCTACATCACCTATATGCGTACGGACTCGTCCGCGCTGAGCAACGAGGCCGTCACGGCCGCCCGGCGCCAGGCCTCCGAGCTGTACGGGCCCGAGTATGTGCCCCAGTCGCCGCGGGTCTACAGCGGCAAGGCGGCGAACGCGCAGGAAGCCCACGAGGCCATCCGTCCCGCCGGTGACTCGTTCCGCACCCCGGCCCAGGTGGCCAAGCAGCTCTCCGGCGACGAATTCCGGCTCTACGAGCTCATCTGGAAGCGCACCGTCGCCTCGCAGATGGCCGACGCCAAGGGCTCCACCGCCACCATCCGCCTCGGTGCCGTGACTGTTGGAAACCCGGCCGATCGCCGCGACGCCGAATTCTCGGCTTCCGGCACCGTCATCACCTTCCCCGGCTTCCTCGCCGCATACGAAGAAGGCAAAGACGAAAGCCGCGGCGACGACGAGTCCGAGGAAGCGCGCCGGCTGCCCAACGTGGCCAAGGACGACGCGCTCACCGCCAACGAGATTGTCGCCGTCGGCCATGAGACTTCGCCGCCGCCGCGATTCACCGAAGCATCGCTGACCGCGGAGCTGGAAAAGAAGGGCATCGGCCGTCCGTCGACCTATGCCTCCACCATTTCCACGATCCAGGACCGCGGGTACGTCCGGAAGCAGGGCTCCGCGCTGGTCCCGAGCTGGATCGCGTTCTCCGTGATCCGGCTCCTTGAGCAGCACTTCCACGACTACGTGGACTACGAGTTCACGGCCGACATGGAAGCCGACCTCGACAAGATCGCCAACGGCCAGGCGGCCGGACCGGCCTGGCTCAAGCACTTCTACTTCGGTGCGGACTCCGAGCCCGGCCTGCTGAGCATCGTCAACAACCTCGGCGAGATCGATGCCCGCGAGATCAACTCCATCCCCATCACGGACGGGATCACGCTGCGGGTCGGCAAGTTCGGCCCGTATCTGGAAAGCTCCGTCGCGACCGTGGATCCCGAGACCGGCGAAGTGGTTGAAGCGGCCCGCGCCAACGTTCCCGAGGACCTGGCCCCGGATGAGCTCACGGCCGCCAAGGCAATCGAGCTGATGGAAACCGCGGCACCGGAAGAGCGCGTGCTCGGCACGGATCCGCACACGGGGCATACCGTAGTGGCCAAGAACGGCCGCTACGGCGCCTACGTCACCGAGGTCATCCCGGAAATGACCGAGGAGCAGCTCGCCAACCAGCCCGTGGAGTACTACAAGAACGGCAAGCCCAAGCCGCCGAAGAAGCCCGTCAAGGCCAAGCCGCGCACCGGATCCCTGTTTGCGTCCATGAGCGTGGACACCATCACCCTGGATGAGGCCCTGCAGCTCATGAGCCTGCCCCGGGTGCTGGGCCAGGACGCCGACGGGAACCCGATCACGGTGCAGAATGGCCGCTTCGGCCCGTACCTGAAGAAGGGCACGGACTCGCGCTCGATCGGCTCCGAGGAAGAAATCTTCACCATTACGCTCGAACAGGCGCTGGAGATCTACTCGCAGCCCAAGCAGCGCGGCGCCCGCGCCGCCGTCCCGCCGCTCGCGGAATTCGGCCCGGACCCGGTTTCGGAGAAGAACATCGTGGTGAAGGAAGGCCGCTTCGGCCCGTACATCACCGACGGCGTCACCAACATCACAGTGCCGCGCACCACCTCGCTCGAGGAACTGACCCGGGAACGCGCCGTCGAGCTCCTTGCCGAAAAGCGCGCCAAGGGACCGGTCAAGCGCACAACGACGGCCCGCAAGGCTCCCGCCCGCAAGGCTGCCGCGAAGAAGTAGGAGCCGCCACACCGACTTCGCCGGAAGCGCGCGGGTTCGCCGGAAGTTTCCGGCGAACCCGCAGCGGACCGGCGAATTCGCGTTTGCGGACGGGGGGCGCGGCGTGATCGAGTAGGACTATGACTGAAAAGCCGACTCCCGTGGACATCCAGCCGCTGAACGACCTCGAAGAGAAGCTCGCCCGGGGCGAGCAGCCCGACGCCAACCCGGTCGACGTCATCCTGGCCTTCCTCAACAACGAGGTCTACGTGGTCAGCTCCGACGCCCTCGAAGGCGCCGACTCCCAGGTGGAGCCGCTCGTGCTCGCCAATTCCTCCGGGAAGCCGGTCCTGGCCGTGTTTTCGCACCCCAGCCGCGTCGGTGAGCAGTACCTCGCGGCCGCGCCCAACGTGCTGGGCACCCAGGGCGCCGCGATCATCGGCAACCTCGGGGACGAACTCGGCATGGTGATCAACCCCGGTGCCGCCTTTGGGTTCGAGATCGATCCGGAAGGCGTCGCCAACATCCGCCGAGACTTCAAGCCGTCCGACGAATCGGACGACGCTCCAGGGCAGGACGGCCCGCAGGCCTGACCGCAGTTAGGCCAGCCGCCTCACCGGAGGAATAATGGCAGCATGCGTCTTGGCGTCCTCGATATCGGCTCAAATACTGTCCACCTGCTGCTGGTCGACGCGCATCCGGGCGCACGCCCGGTGCCTTTCGCCTCGCATAAGCGGCCGCTGTCCCTGGTCCAGTTCCTCGACGGCGCCGGAAACATCAGCGACGCCGGCCAGCATGAGCTGATCGAGTTCGTCCTCGAGGCCTGGGAATTCGCGGCCAAGCACAAGGCCGACGACCTCCTGGCCTTCTGCACCTCCGCAATCCGCGAAGCCACCAACGGCCCGGCCGTCCTGGCCCGGGTCAAGCATGAGACCACGGTGACGCTCCAGGAGCTGACGGGCAGCGAGGAGGCGTCCATGACGTTCTTTGCCGTCCGGCGCTGGTACGGATGGGGCGCCGGTCCCATCCTGGACCTGGACATCGGCGGCGGTTCCTTCGAGATGGCCTACGGACAGGACGAACTCCCCGAACTCGCGATGTCCGTCCCGCTCGGAGCGAGCCGCCTCACCCGGGACTGGCTGCACGAGGACCCTCCCTCGGCCAAGAGCGTCAAGGAACTGCGGCGCCATATCCGGGCCACGCTCAAGCCGGTAGTGCGGAACTTCGAACGGCTGGGCCGGGCGAACCTCGTGGCCGGAACGTCCAAGACCTTCCGCTCGCTGGCCCGCATTGCGGGGGCAGCCCCCAGCGCCGCCGGCCCCTACGTCAAACGGGAACTGTTCGCCACGGACATGGGCCTCTGGGCGCAGCGCATCTCCGCCATGGAGGTGGAGGACCGGCTGCATCTTCCCGGCGTCTCCGAGGCACGGGCGCCCCAGCTGCTGGCAGGGGCACTCGTGGCGGAGGCCGCCCTGGAGCTGTTCGAGTTCCCGAGCCTGGAGATCTGCCCGTGGGCCCTGCGTGAGGGGCTTATCCTCCGGCGTCTGGACCAGCTGGTCTTCGACGGGCCTCTGGAACCCGCACCGCATGTGGGCCGGGCCCAGTCAGCCGCCGCGATGCGGTCGACCGAAGGCCGCGGCGCCGACATCCGGTAAGCGCTGCCCGCCGGTCCGGTGTCGATCCGGACGCGGCCCGTTCGTTTAGTTGGTGAGAGGCCGGCAACCAGCCGGCCGAACCGTTAAGGAGGACACCGCAATGGCACAGTACCTGCTCAGCGTCTACCAGCCCGTCGGACCGGCCCCGGACCCGGAAATCCTAGCGCCCATCATGCGGGACCTTGAAGCCCTGAACCGCGAGATGAAGGCTGCCGGCGCCTGGGTGTTCGCAGCCGGGCTCCACCCCACTCAAACCGCCACAGTCGTCCGGCAGCAGGGCACCGAGGTGCTGCTCACGGACGGTCCCTTCGCCGAGGGGAAAGAGCACCTCGGCGGGTTCACCGTCATCGACGCATCCGATCTCGACGCGGCGCTGGGCTGGGCGGGGAAGCTCGCCCGGGCCACCACCCTGCCCATCGAAGTCCGGCCCATCCAGCACTAGCGGCACTCACATGGCGCACGCCAGTGAGCCCCCGGCCCCGGCCGCCGGACCGGGCCGGTCCGGCCCGTCCGCGGAGGCGGAAATCGCCCGCGTCTTCCGGCAGGAGTACGGACGTGCGGTGGCGGTCCTGACCCGCATCTTCGGCGACATCGACATCGCCGAGGATGCGGTCCAGGATGCCTTCGTCGCCGCGGTGCAGCGCTGGCCTTCCGCCGGCATGCCGCCAAGTCCGGCCGGCTGGATCATCACCACCGCCCGGAACCGCGCGATCGACCGGCTGCGCCGGGAGGCCAGCCGGGACGGCCGGCAGGCCAGCGCTGTGCTGCTGCAGGCAGCCCGGGCGGGCGATCCGGATGCGTCGCCCGAGGAACAGCTGCTGGCGGAACTGTCAGGGGAGGGTACGGTGTCCGATGATCGGCTGCGGCTGATGTTCACCTGCTGCCACCCGGCGCTGAACACGGCAGTCCAGGTGGCGCTGACGCTGCGGCTGCTGGGCGGACTGACGACGGCGGAGATCGCCCACGCCTTCCTGGTGCCGGAGGCGACCATGGCCCAGCGCCTGGTCCGGGCCAAGGCGAAAATCCGGGACGCGAGGATCCCCTACCGGGTGCCCCAGGGTGCCGAACTCCCGGCGCGGCTGCAGGCGGTGCTCGCCGTCGTCTACCTCATCTTCAACGAAGGCTACAGTCCCAGCTCCGGCGCCGGCCCCGTCCGTGCGGAGCTGTGCCAGGAAGCGATCAGGCTGGGCCGGCTGCTGGACGCGCTGATGCCGGATGAAGCCGAAGTGAAGGGCGTGCTGGCGTTGATGCTGCTGATCGAATCACGACGCGCGGCCCGGCTGGATCCCTCGCATCCGGACGCCGACGCCGGGCAGGTGCTGTTGCCCGGCCAGGACCGGCGGCTGTGGGACAGCGGGCTGATTGCCGAGGGCCAGGAGCTGGTGCGCCAGTGCCTGCGGCGGAACCAGCCCGGCCCGTACCAGCTGCAGGCTGCGATCAACGCAGTCCACAGCGACGCCGCCGACGCGGCGGAGACGGACTGGGGGCAGATCCTCCGGCTCTATGACCAACTCCTTGACGTCGCCCCCGGCCCGGTTGTCGCCCTGAACCGGGCAGTCGCCGTGGCCGAACTCGAAGGCCCGGACGCCGCGTTGCGCCTCGTCAACGGGCTCGGGCTGGTTACCTACTACCTCTTCCATGCTGTCCGCGCCGATTTCCTGGTCCGGCTGGGCCGTACTGACGAGGCCGCCGCGGCGTACACGGCGGCGTTGCCGCTGGCGGGCAATGCCGCCGACCGGAAATTCCTCGAGGCCCGTCTGCGCGGCCTCACCGGTACAGCGGGTTGATCGGCGGGGCGTGATCGGGGCGGCGGTTTGAATGAGTGAGCGCCGGGCGATTCCGCAGAAGAAATTGGGGGAATTCTTCTGCAGCCGCCCGGCGCCATCATCATCACTCGCGCCTTGGTTGAGGAGGCACTTTCCACGCTATTCGCCGAGTTTGGGTTTTCCAGCAGATTTACCTGTGCGTTGGCTGGAAATCCAGGCCGGGCACCGGATTCCGCGGAGTACGAGCGGCCGGCCGCGCACCGCCGTTAACGACGAAGGCACCGGCCGTCTGCTGCGGGAAAATGGGGGAAAACCCGCCGCAGACCACCGGTGCCGGGCAGCCATCCGCATGGCCGCCGTATCACTCGCACCCTCAATGAGGTACTTACCAAGGTAGTCCCGGAGTTTGTGAGAACGCTGCGCCGAGGATGGGAGCTGGCTGTGAATCGGACCGGACTGCAATGATGGGTGCATGAGTATCCGAATTGCATTCCTGGGCTGTGGGTCAATGAACGAGGCAATCCTGGGCGGCCTGATCAAGGGCGGCACCGACCCGGCAGACATCGTCGCCACGGTCCGCCGTGCCGAGCGCGCCGCCGAACTTGCCGAACGGCACCACGGCATTACCGCCATCGCCGGCGAGGAAGAGCCGGAAAACAACAAACAGGCCACCACCGGCTCCGACGTCGTGATCCTGGGCGTCAAGCCCGTGGGCATCGCGGACCTGGCGCGGGAGATCGGTGATTCGCTGTCGCCGCACACGATCGTCATCAGCGTCGCCGCCGCAGTGTCCCTAGAGCAGCTGGAGGCCGCGCTTCCGGCCGGCCAGCCCGTGATCCGGACCATGCCCAACACTCCGGCGAAGCTGGGCCGCGGCGTCGTCTCCGTCTCCCCGGGCACCAACTGCACCACCGCGCAGCTGCAGCTGGCCAAGGACCTCCTGGTCTCGGCCGGCACCGTCGTCGAGGTCCCCGAACATCAGATCGACGCTCTGTCGGCGATCAGCGGCTCAGGCCCGGCGTACGCGTTCTACCTGGCCGAGGCAATGGCCGCCGCCGGCGTCGAGCTGGGACTCGACCCTGAACTGTCGCTGCTGATCGCGCGGGAGACCGTCGCCGGGGCCGGCTTCATGCTGGCCGAGCCGGGCGCCGATCCGACGGCGCTCCGGAGGGCCGTCACGAGCCCCAACGGCACCACCGAACGCGCCATCGCCACCTTCGATGAGCGCGGTCTCCCTGGGATCCTGGCCGACGGCGCCCGTGCCGCCGCCGCCCGGGCCGCCGAGATCACCCAGCAGCTCGCCTGACCAGCGACCCGGGAGTGACCCGGGGCTGCGACCCGGGGAGCCGGAGGGGCCCCTGTACGGGCCCCGGCCCCCGGTATACGCCGCGGCCTTACGGCCTTGCGGCGAACCGCTCGAGCAGGTCCACGTGGCCGGACACGATGAGCATGTCCCGTGCCGAGACCTTGGTCTCCGGCCGGGCGTAGGTGAAGTCCTCGCCGGGGGACTTCACGCCCACGATCGTGACCCCGTACTTGGAGCGGACCTTGGACTCCTCCAGGGTGAAGCCCACCGTCTCGCGCGGCGGGTACATTTTCACGATCGCGAAGTCGTCGTCGAACTCGATGAAGTCCAGCATGCGCCCGGAGACCAGGTGCGCGGCGCGGACGCCGGCATCGGCCTCCGGATAGATGACGTGGTTGGCGCCGATCCGGGTCAGGATCTTGCCGTGCGAAGGTGTGATCGCCTTGACCCAGAGGTGCTCAATGCCGAGGTCCACGAGGTTGACCGTGATCAGCACGGAGGACTCGATCGACGTGCCCACACCCACCACCGCGGAACTGAACTCCTGCGCGCCGAGCTGGCGGAGCGCATCGATATTCGTGGCATCGGCCTCGACGACGTGGGTCAGGACGCTGGCCCACTTCTGCACCAGCGTCCGGTCGCGTTCAATGGCCAGCACCTCGCGGCCCTGCTTGACCAGCTGTTCGGCGGTGGATGCGCCAAAGCGGCCCAGCCCGATCACCAGCACTGGGGCGTTATGGGCGGGCCGGTTGACGGCGTCTGAGGAGTTAGCCAATGATCGGTCTCTCTTCCGGGTAGTGGTACAGCTGGCTGCGCTGGCGCAGGGCCAGGGCGGCGGCAAGGGTGACGGTTCCGACGCGGCCGGCGAACATCAGGACGCTGAGGACGTAGACGCCCGACGGCGGCAGTTCGGCGCTGAGGTTGGTGCTCAGCCCCACGGTGGCGAAGGCGGAAATGGTTTCGAAAAGGACCCGGTCCAGGGACGCGCCGCTGATGTGCAGCAGCAGCAACGCCGACACCGCGACGAGCGTGGCGCCGGCCACGATCACCGAGATGGCGACCCGCATGGTGCCCTCCGGGATGGTGCGGCCGTAGATTTTCACATCGGAGTCACCGCGGGCTTCGGCCACGATCGCCAGGAACATCACGGCGATGGTGGTCACCTTGATGCCGCCCGCCGTCGACGCCGAGCCGCCGCCGGCGAACATCAGCGCATCCGTCAGCAGCATCGTGGTGGAATCCATGTGGTTCTGGTCCACCAGGTTGAAGCCGCCGGAGCGGGTCATCACGGATGCGAAGAGCGAGTGCGTGACCTTGTCGCCGAGGTCCATGCCGCCAATGGTCCGCATGTTTTCCCACTCCAGCAGGCCCCACAGCACGGTGCCCGCGGCGAGGAGGATGAAGGAGACCTGGATGGTCAGCTTGGTGTGCAGGTTCCATTTCTTCCAGTTCAGCCCGTTCTGCTGGAGCACCATGACTACGGGGAAGCCCAGGCTGCCCAGGAAGACGCCGATCATGAGCGGGATGAGGATCCACAGATCGGTCTCATAGGGGACGATGCCGTCCGAGTGCGGGGTGAAGCCGGCGTTGTTGAAGGCCGAAATCGAGTAGAACACACCGTGCCAGACCGACTGGCCGAAACTTTCCCCCAGCGTCAGGAACCTGGGGATCAGCAGGAGGGCGAGCGCCGCCTCAATGACGACGGAGGTGACGATCACGATCCTCAGCAGCGTACCGACCTCGCCCAGCCGGCCGGCGTTCATGGCCTCCTGGGCGATCAGCTTTCCGCGGACCCCCAACCGCTTGCTCACCATCAGCGCCAGCAGCGAGGCCAGCGTCAGGGTGCCGAGGCCGCCGACGAAGATGCCGATCAGGATGATGAGCTGGCCGAAGAAGGACCAGTGCACGGCGGTGGACACGACGGTCAGCCCGGTGACACACACGGCGGACACCGCGGTGAAAAGGGCCTGGTGCAGGGGAGTGGCTTCACCCGTGGCGGATGACACCGGCAATGAGAGCAGGCCCGTGAAAATCAGGATGACGACGCCGAACGTCGTCAGTGCGAGCCGGGCAGGCGAACTGTTGGCGATGTGGTCGATGAAGTCGCGCAGGCGGGTGAAAATCCACAGGCCCTCCCGCTCCGAAGCTCCCGGGTGCCAGCTGGCCGGGCTCGTGGACCTCGACTGGCGTTGCGTCATGTGTGGCTTGTCCTCGGTTGAAACGGCTTCCTCCAGTAGTAAACCACTAAACCCCGCGCAATGACGGGGGATCGGGCCGGCACGCTCCGGTAGCCTGTGATTGATGACATACCTGCCCGGACTCGCCCAGACCGCATTGCCGACGACGGTGGTGTGGGATCTGGAGATGACCGCGTACAACTTCGGCCACGGCCACCCGATGGCCCCGGAGCGGATGGAGCTCACGGCGCGGCTGGCGAGCAGCCTCGGCCTGCTGGACCTGGACCACGTCACCGTGGCGGCCCCGGACGTGGCCTCGGACGAGGACCTCCGCACGGTCCACAGCCCCGAGTTCGTCGCCGCCGTCCGGCGCGTCAGCGCGGATCCGGACACCCCGGACCTGGAGCGTGGACTCGGCACCGAGGACGATCCCGCATTTGCCGGCATGCACGAGGCGAGCGCCCGACTTGCCGGCGGCTCACTCCTGGCCGCCGCCGCGATCCTGGACGGCAGCGCGGTCCGCGCGGTGAACTTCGGCGGCGGCATGCACCATGCCTCACGCGAGCGCGCTAGCGGCTTCTGCATCTACAACGACGCCGCCCTCGCCATCCAGCGGCTGCTCGACGGCGGGGTCCAGCGGGTCGCGTACATCGACGTCGACGCCCACCACGGCGACGGCACACAAAGCATTTTCTGGGACGATCCCCGGGTGCTGACCATTTCCCTGCACGAGTCCGGGCTGACACTTTTCCCGGGCACCGGATTCGCCAACGAGACCGGCGGGCCGGGAGCACAGGGCAGTGCCGTGAACGTTGCACTCCCGGCCGGCACGGGCGATGCCGGCTGGCTCCGGGCCTTCCACGCGGTGGTGCCCCAACTGGTCGGAGCCTTCGAACCGGAAGTGATTGTCAGCCAGCATGGCTGCGATTCGCACCGGCTGGATCCGCTCACCCACCTGAACATCAGCGTGGACGGACAGCGGGAGGCCGCGACGGCGATCGGCAACCTCGCCGCCCGCCACTGCGGCAACCGCTGGATCTCCACCGGCGGTGGCGGCTACAACGTCGTCACCGTGGTGCCCCGATCCTGGAGCCATCTGATCGCGATCGCCGCCGGACGCCCGGTGCCGCTCCGCACGCCGGTCCCGGAGGACTGGCGCCGCTATGTGCGGGACAAATACGGGGCCAAATATGGCGTGGAACCGCCCGCGGTTATGGGCGACGACGTCGACCTCTGGTGGCGCTCCTGGGAGGTCGGCTTCGACCCCAACGACGAAGTGGACCGCACCGTGATGGCGACCCGCAAGGAAGTCTTTCCGCTCTACGGCCTGGACCCCTGGTTCGACTAGCGGGTCAGGAAATAGTTGATGCCATCCGGCGTATATGTCGCTAGTGTGGAGGGCATGGTGACAGACGACGTATTTGCCGTCATTGCTGAGGCAACCCGGCGTGACATTCTGGTGGCCCTCCGCAAGGGGGACAAAGCAGTGGGGGAACTGGTCCAGGAGCTTGAGGCGAGCCAGCCCACCATTTCCAAACATCTCAAAGTGCTCCGCGAAGCGGACCTCGTGAGCATGCGCGCGCAGGGCCAGAAACGCTACTACGCGCTGAACCCGAAGCCCCTGGCCGGCGTTGCCAGCTGGCTGGAGACATTCGACGTCGGTGGTCCGAAAACCGCAACGCCGGAGGCTCCGCCGGTGCCCGCCGACACCCGGCCGCAGCCTGTCCCTGACAGCATGGCGTCCGCTGCCGTGCCGGTCGCGGCGCCGCCGGCCGCCGCCGCACTGTCCGGCCGGACCGCGGGCAGCCCGCTGAGTCCCGCCGTCGTCCTCCCCGTCGGAACGGCCGGCGAGGACAAAATGCCGCAACAGATCGGACGCTCCGTGGGGCGGGCCGCCACGAAGGCCGCAGACCTGCTTGCCAACCTGCCGAAGTTCGGCCGGAAGAAGTAACCTGCGCCAACTGTCATTTCGCGGGCTACCTGCCGAGCAGCCGGACGTGGTCGGGGTTCAGCTCGGAGATCCGGCTGACTCCCAGCAGGGCCATGGTGCGGACCATGTCCGTCTTCAGGATCTGGATTGCCCGGTCCACGCCGGCCCGCCCGCCGGCCATCAGCCCGTAGAGGTAGGCCCGGCCGATCAGCGTGAAGTCAGCGCCCAGGGCCAGCGCCGCGATGATGTCCGCACCGCTCATGATGCCGGTGTCCAGGATGACGGCGGCGTCGCTGTGGTCCTTCCGCAACGCTGCGGTGACCTCGGGCAGCAGATGGAACGGGATGGGTGCCCGGTCCAGCTGGCGTCCGCCGTGGTTGGACAGGATGATGCCGTCGGCGCCGTGGTCCACCACCTTGCGGGCGTCCTCGACGGTCTGGATGCCCTTGACCACGAGCTTGCCTTTCCAGGTTTCACGCAGCCAGTCGAGGTCCTCGAACGTCAGGGTGGGGTCGAACATGGAGTTGATCAGGTCCGCCACCGTTCCCGTGTAGCGGGAGAGCGAGGCAAACGTCAGCGGCTCGTGGGTGAGGAAATTGAACCACCAGGCCGGGCGGTAGGACGCGTCCAGCACGGTCTTGAGCGTCAGGGCAGGCGGGATGGTCATGCCGTTGCGGACATCGCGGAGGCGGGCGCCGGCGACGGCCGTGTCCACGGTGACCATCAGGGTGTCGTTGCCGGCCCTGGCGGCGCGTTCGATGAGCTCCAGTGAGCGGTCGCGGTCCGTCCAGAGGTAGAGCTGGAACCAGTTCCGGCCGTCCGGGGCGGCGGCCGCGACGTCCTCGATGGACGCCGTGCCCATCGTGGAGAGTGTGTACGGGATGCCGGCTGCCGCGGCGGCCCGGGAGCCGGCGTATTCACCCTCGGACTGCATCATCCGGGTGAAGCCCGTCGGGGCGATCCCCACCGGCAGCAGCGACGGCTTACCCAGGATCTGGGTGCCGAGGTCGACCTTGGATACATCCCGCAGGATGCCGGGCCGGAACTCGATGTCGAGGAACGCCTGGCGCGCGCGGCGCAGCGTGATCTCGGCTTCCGCTGCGCCGTCGGTGTAGTCGAACGGGGCCTGGGGCGTGCGGCGCTTGGCGATGTCGCGGAGGTCCCAGATGGTGCTGGCCCTGCGGAGCCTGGCTTCCCGGCTGAACTCCGGCTTCTTGAACTGCATCAGCGGCGCGAGGTCCGAGTACTTCGGGATACGTCGCTTCAGGGCCGCCGGAACAGTCCCGGCCGCGGCACCGGACGCGTGGTTGTCCGGTGTGGTGGCTGCGGGAGTGGTGGGCGCCTCGGGGTTGCCGGGCTCGATCGTCTGCGTCATGGCTGCCTCCGGGCAGGTCTCGTGTTCCTGGGTGTCTGCGAGCCCGGCGAAACTCCGCCAGGCATGTGGTCCAACCACAGTCTAAGGGTGTGGTCCAACCACATCAAGTACGATGGGGCCATGCGCACCCACCAGCTTGTCCTGAAGTGGATCGAGGGCCAGCTCTCCAACGGCCAGCTGGCTCTCGGCGGACGGCTGCCCGCGGAGCGGTCGCTCGCCGAGCAGCTCCAGGTCTCCCGCACGTCGGTCCGTGAGGCCATCCGCGTTCTGGAGGCCATGGGCGTTCTCCGCGCCGGGGTCGGTTCCGGCCCCGACGCGGGCACCGTGGTGATTGCCGACCCCACCGCGGCCCTGGGTTCGGCCCTCCGGCTGCACGTGGCCACCTCGCACCTGCCCGTCAAGGACATTGTGGAGACCCGGGTGCTGCTGGAATCCTGGGCAGCCTCTCGGGCCCGCCCGGAGTCGCCGGCCCTTGCCGAGGCCGCCCGGCTGCTGGAACAGATGGACAGCTGTGAGGGCACGGAGGCGTTCCTCGAACTGGACGTGCGCTTCCACCTGGCGCTCGCCGATGCCGCAGGCAACGCCGTGGTCAGCGCCATGATGGGGTCCCTGCGTGAAGCCATCCAGGACTACGCGGGCCGGCTCACCGGTAACCTGCCGGACTGGAACGCCACCGCGGCCCGGCTCCGGGCGGAACACCGGGGGATCCTGGCGGCCATCAGCGCCCACGACGGCGGCCGCGCGGCGCAGTTGGTGGCGGACCACATCGAGGGCTACTACGCGGAGGCCGGGCTGGGATCCGGGGCCTGACCTGCCTGCCGCGGCTGGAATGTTACGTCCCGGATTTTGCGGCGGAGGCAATGCCGGAGCTATGGTCGGGGTTATGACAAACCGTTGGTATGCGTATTTTTCGTTGGCTCTGGAGGGGCCCGCGTCGAGCTGACACGCATCCAACCTTCCTTCAGAGCCAACAGGGCAGAGATCATTCTCTGCCCTTCGCCATTTCTCGGCGGGTTCTGATCAGGGCCCGCTCCGCATCCCGGAACAGGACCCGAACATGAGCATCGAAGCAGCCCACGAATCCCAGCAGGCCACCTCCAATCTCCGTGTCAGCGAGTTCACCCCGCTGCCCACCCCGCAGGCCGTGATGGCTGAATTGCCGCTGGACACGCGGACCGCCGAAGTCGTCGGCCGGGGCCGGGATGAGGTCCGCGCCATCATGGACGGCGTCGATGACCGCCTCCTGGTGATCGTCGGTCCGTGTTCCATCCATGACCCCAAGGCCGGGCTGGAATACGCCCGCCGGCTGGTCAGCCAGGCCGAGAAGCACCGGGAAGACCTGCTTGTCGTCATGCGCACCTACTTCGAGAAGCCGCGCACCACGGTGGGCTGGAAAGGCCTGATCAACGATCCCCGGCTCGATGGCAGCCACGACATCGCCGGAGGGCTCCGCGCCGCCCGCCGATTCCTGCAGCAGGTCACCGCCCTCGGGCTGCCCACGGCCACCGAATTCCTCGAGCCGATCAGCCCCCAGTACATGGCGGACCTGGTCTCCTGGGGAGCCATCGGCGCCCGCACCACCGAAAGCCAGATCCACCGGCAGCTGGCCTCGGGCCTGTCGATGCCGATCGGCTTCAAGAACGGGACCGACGGCGCCCTCCAGGTCGCGCTCGACGCCTGCAGCGCCGCCGCGGCGGCCCAGGCGTTCCTCGGGATCGACGGCGAGGGCCGGGCCGCGCTCGTCTCAACGGCCGGGAATCCGGACACCCACATCATTCTCCGCGGCGGACGCAAGGGCCCCAACTACTCGGCCGCCGACGTCGACGCAGCCTCCGCCGCGCTGTCCGCGCGGCAGCTGAACCCGCGGCTGATCGTGGACGCCAGCCACGCCAACAGCGGCAAGAACCACCACCGCCAGGCCGAGGTGGCCCTGGAAATCGGCGCCCAGCTGGAGAACGCGGGGGAGTCGGCGGGTGCCATCGCAGGAGTCATGCTGGAGAGTTTCCTCGTCGGCGGGGCGCAGAACCTCGACGTCGCGGATCATGCCGCCGGGAGTGACGATCTGGCCTACGGCCAGAGTGTCACGGATGCCTGCATGGACTGGGACGTGACGGTATCGGTCCTCGGGCAGCTGGCGGCGTCGGCCCGGATACGCCGCACGAAGGCGTAGGCTCGGCAATCTTTGCCGATTCCTGCGGAAAGTCCGTAGGGATTCCTGCGAAACCTTTCACATTGGCACCACGAGCACCTAGAGTTACTAACACATGGTTGTTAGATGGCTCAGCATCGGCACACCGCCATGTCATTCAGATGGGCTGCCGTTCGCTTGAGCAAAAGGAATAGAGATGTCTCCTGAGGCAAATTTCTCCAACGCACGCTTCTTGACCGTGGCTGAAGTCGCGGAACTGATGCGGGTGTCCAAAATGACTGTGTATCGCCTCGTCCACTCCGGAGAGATGCCCGCTGTCCGCTTCGGCCGCTCGTACCGGGTGCCGGAAAATGCCGTGGAACAGTATCTCAAGGGTGCTGTTGTTGACGGACACACGGAGACTGCCTGAGTTTTGCGGAACCGGATACCGGCCGCGGGCACCATACCGGGGTCGCGGTCATGGTGTGCCCCGGATAGGCGGTACCCTGTTAAGGAACGTTTTACGTCATTGTAAGAACCTGTCAGTTGTACAGTCTGCTGCTTAGCCCGCGGACCCTTACCAACCGGCAGGTACTACATCTAGCCGGTAAGGAACTTTCGTGGGTTCAGTTATTAAGAAGCGTCGCAAGCGTATGGCCAAGAAGAAGCACCGCAAGCTGCTTCGCAAGACGCGCCACCAGCGCCGCAATAAGAAGTAGCAATACTTCGCACTGCGTGAAATGCCCGTTGCCTACCCGGCGGCGGGCATTTTCTTTTGCCCTGGCCCGGCGGCCGAAGTGGCCCCCCGGAGCGGCGGCCCGAACCGGCGCAGTGAACGGATCAGCCTGCTGGTCAGCGGGTGGGGCCGCGGAAGCGGGAGAATCCCCGCCAGAGGCCGTAGATGGCACCTCCCACCGTTGCGGCCTTGAGGCCCAGCGTGGCGGCCCGGCGTCCGGAGCGGAAATCGTAGACCGGCCAGTTGTGCTCGCGGGCGTGGCGGCGCAGCCGGGAGTCGGGGTTGATGGCGACGGGGTGCCCCACCATGCTCAGCAGCGGGATGTCGTTGTGCGAATCGCTGTAGGCCCAGCACCGGTTGAGGTCCAGGCCCTCGACCCGGGCAATCTCCTTCACGGCCACTGCCTTGGCCGGCCCGTGCAGGATGTCGCCCACCAGGCGGCCGGTATACGAGCCGTCCAGGATTTCGCCGACCGTGCCTAGGGCACCGGTCAGGCCGAGCCGGGTGGCGATCACCGTAGCGACCTCGATCGGCGTCGCTGTCACCAGCCAGACCCTGCGGCCCACCCTGAGATGCTGTTCGGCCAGGGCTTTGGCTCCGGGCCAGATCCGGGACTCGATCATCTCGTCGTAGACTTCTTCGCCGAGCGCCTCGACGTCTTCAACCGTGAATCCCGAGGCCAGCGTCAGGGCGGAGTCCCGGACGGCGTGCACGTCGTCCATGTTTTCCCCGCGCAGCACGAACATGAACTGCTTCCAGGCGAAACCGGCGGCCTGCGGGATCGTGAACGCGCCGCGCTGGTGCATCTTGCGGGCCACGTGGAAGAGGCTGGCGCCCTTCATGAGGGTGTTATCGACGTCGAAAAAGGCGGCTTCGCCGTGCTGCGGTGCTGCAACAGGCCGCGTGACCACAGCGACGTACTTCTCCTCGGGCATGCCTCGAGTCTAGTCAATGCCTGATCAGGTTCCGTCGCCTGGGGGTTCCGGCGGCCCGCGGCGCCGCGCTTCGACGCCGGACGGGGTGCGGGACTACCGTGGAACCATGCCCAAGCCCGCGACCCTGCCCGACGTCGTTCTGATCACCAAAGCCGACTGCCATCTGTGTGCGGAGGCGCGCGCCGTCGTCGGACGTGTCACGGATGCCCTCGGGATCGGGTGGAGGGAGCAACCGGTGGATGACGATGCGGAATTGCGGGAGCGTTTCGCGGAGGAGATCCCCGTGGTGCTCGTCGACGGCATCCAGCGTGATTTCTGGAAGATCGATGAAGTCCGCCTGGCGCGGACCCTGCGACGGGCGCTGGACACGCAGCCCTGAACGTGACTGCTTTGTTGGCTGAACTGCGGGGGCTTTAGAGTGGGAAGCACAACGCGACGCAATGGAGCAGATAGTGACTTCGCTGGACTCATCCCCCGAGGCTGTGCCCGGGGCGGCCGGGACTGCCGCCAAGCAGATTCCGCCCGCGGCCGTGGCCCGGCTGACCATTTACCTGCGCGCCCTCACCACGCTGCTGGCCGATGGCGTGGACCGCGTCTCCTCCGAATCCCTGGCCGAGGCGTCCGGCGTCAGTCCGTCGACCCTGCGCAAGGACTTGTCCTACGTGGGGTCCTACGGAACGCGCGGAGTGGGCTACGAGGTTCAATACCTGAACCGGAATATTGCCGCCGCCCTGGGGCTGACGCACGACTGGAAAGTCGCGATCGTCGGCGCCGGCAACCTGGGCAAGGCTCTCGCCCGGTACGGCGGCTTTGAATCCCGAGGATTCGACATTGTGGCGATTTTCGATGCCGACCAGATGGTGGTGGGCAGCGAGGTGGGATGGCTTCGGGTCAGCGACGCGGCCGACCTCGAACCGGTCCTGCAGCGGACGGGCGCCAACATGGTGGTCCTGGCACTTCCAGCCGCAGTGGCGCAGAGCGTGTGCGACAGGGTCGTTGCCGCCGGAGTGCGGAGCATCCTCAGCTTCGCGCCGGTGATGTTGCAGGTTCCGCCGGGAGTCAACCTGCGCAAAGTGGATATGGCGACCGAACTCCAGATTTTGGCCTATCACGCACAAAGGACGCAGGATCCGGAGGATGCTGACTAGCCTCAGTCAGACCTCCCGGTTCCCGCGCCCTGTGCGCTGAAGCCTGCGGACTACTTCCGGAACGTGCCACCCGGCTGGCCGTAGGGATTGGCGAACGGCTGCTGCTTGCTGAAGTACGGCGACGTCGCGGGCAGGTACAGCATCACGATGGCCGCAATGCCGGCGAGCACCGCAAGGGTGCCGATGCTCAGCGGGAAGAGGCTGAAGACCGACAGCGCGGCGAAGACCGTGCCCAGGATCCTGGCCCAGTTCTTCCCCTTGCGGACGTTGAGGGCGACGACGGCGTACAGTGCGGCGCTGATCACGGCGAAGACGACGATCGTACCGACGAGGAAGGGCTTGATCTCGCTGAAGTTGACCTCCGCGGCGCCGCTGGCCGCCATCTGGTCTTCAAACATGTTCCGCACCGCCGGGGTGTCCAGCGTGAAGATGGCCAGCAGGAGCGAGAGCAGCCACACTGCGCCGGAGCCGACGATCAGCCAGAACGCGATATTGACGAGCTTGGGCACGCCACCGGGAGCCTGCTGCTGGCCGGCGGGGTACTGGGCGGCGTAGGGGGACTGGCCGTACTGCGGGGCCTGGGGGGACTGCTGGCCATACTGCGGCGCTCCGTACTGCGGCGCCTGCTGTCCGTACTGGGGAGCCTGCGGGGCCTGCTGGCCGTACTGGGGAGCCTGCGGGGTCTGCTGGCCGTACTGGGGAGCCTGCGGGGTCTGCTGGCCGTACTGGGGAGCCTGCGGGGTCTGCTGGCCGTACTGCGGAGCCGGCGGCGACTGCTGGCCATACTGCGGCGTGGGCTGATCGCCGGGGACGGAGCCGTCCGGGTTTGACGGCGGGACTGGAGGATTACTCATGGTCGGTCCTTTGTAAGTCGATCGGGATCGGCTACCGGGACCAGTCATCCTGCCCTGCCCCCAGCATGGTTTACTTCAACCGTACAGCGGGCCAGCCGCGGCGCGGATCATTCCGGAGAGGTATTCTCAACCGAATCCGGCGGCAGGGTCCGTGCGCCGAAGAAGCCGCCACGGGGCAGGTGCCCCGCTGCGGCCTCCCGCCGTGTGCTGCGGCCGGGCCGCGCGTCAGGCGCGGCCCCGCAAGGACGCGAACCAGGCCTGCGAATTTGGCAGCCACATCAGCCCGGTGGCCGCGAGGCTGATGATGAAACCGGGCCAACCGCTGCCGTTGCGGCCGTCCGCGGCGCCGGCGCCGATGATGGCCAGGAGCAGGGACACCCCGGCGACGATTGTGAGGGCGAACCGTGCCCACTCCCGGCCTTCCTTCATTTTCATGGCCAGGATGATCTGCGCCGCGGCCAGCGCCAGTGCCACCAGCACCAGCAGAAGCAACAGGACGCCGATGCCCGGCACGACCGCCAGCAGGACAAAGGACCCGAAGAGGCCGATGACGCCGCCCAGCAGCCCGAGGAGGCCGCCGATCAGCCACACCCAGTAGGACACCTTCAATTCGGTAGGCATTCCGGTGACGCTGAACATCCCGGAGAAGCCGCCGCGGGGCATCACGTCGTTGAAGTTCCTGGGCCGGTCGGCGGGCATCTCAAAGCGGAACCCTCCCGCGGCCCCAGGCTGCGCCGGTGCCTGGTAGCCCGGTTGGGGTGCCTGGTAGCCCGGCGATGGCTGGTAGCCCTGCTGGCCCGGTGCCTGGTGGCCGGGCGGCCGGTAACCCTGCTGTGGCGGCTGGTAGCCCTGCTGTGGCGGCTGATAGCCGGCCGGCGGGGGCTGGTATCCCTCTGGGGCCGGCGGACTGACCCGGGGCGGCTCGGCGCCGGTGGGCGGATCGCTGCTGGGCTTCGGCGGTCGGGCATCCGGCTGCTGCGGCGGGGGTACCTCATTTGGGTTGCTCATGGCTCTCACTGTAGACCGCGATACAGCCCTTATCTACGGAATTTCAGCCCGTTGCGGGCCATATCGGGACTCCCCTGGAGGGGCCGTCCCGGCGGGCGAGAATACCGGCGTCCGGGGTTTCCTTCGCTTAAACACAGCACCCCGCTTCGTCGCAGTGACGAAGCGGGGTGAAGCTGCAGGTTCTGACTATGCTGCGGGAGCGATGAAGGCCAGTTCGAGGCTGACGGCAACCTTGTCGCTGACCAGCACGCCGCCGGCATCCAGCACGGCGTTCCAGGTCAGGCCGAAGTCCTTGCGGCTGATGGTGGTTTCAGCGGACAGCCCGGCGCGGGTGTTGCCGAACGGGTCAACGGCCACGCCGTTGAACTCGGTCTCCAGGGCCACCTGGCGGGTGACGCCCTTGATGGTGAGGTCGCCCTGCAGCTCATAGGCGTCGCCCTTGGCAACGATGGAGTTGGACACGAAGGAGATCTCCGGGAACTTCTCGACGTCGAAGAAGTCTTCGCCGCGGACATGGCCGTCGCGGTTGACGTCGCCGGAGTCGAAGCTCGCGGTCTTAATGGTGGCGTTCACCTTGGAATCGGCGACGTTCTCGGCGAGGTTCAGGGTAGCTTCCGCATCCTTGAACTGGCCGCGGACCTTGCTGATGCCTGCGTGGCGGACGGTGAAGGCAATCTCGCTGTGCGAGTTGTCGAGCGTCCAGGTGCCGGTGGTGACGTTGGCGGGAAGAGCCATGGTGTTTCTCCTTGAGTCGGGTGGGTGGTGCGGTAGGTCTGATCGTCACCTGAAACCTCATTTGTTGAAGTCTCAACTAACTGCTTCACCAAGTATAAACATGCATTTGCATCTTTTATTCCAACGGTGGGGAACATTTCTCAAATCTCTTCAGTTCTACTTCTTGTAGAAGATTTCGAATCGCCCGATATCTTTGAGAAACTGGTACACATGCCCCAAGCCACTGTTCACTTGCTTCGCCACGGCGAGGTCCACAATCCCGATGGCGTCCTGTACGGCAGGCTGCCGGAATTCCACCTCTCCGAGCTCGGCCGGGAGATGGCGCAGATGCTTGCGGAGCACTTCAGTGAGCGGTCCGCGCAGGGGGTGAAGATCGTCCACCTCGCCGCCTCGCCGCTGACCCGGGCACAGGAGACGGCGCAGCCCATCTCCGAGGCGCTCAATCTCGAGATCACCACCGAGGGACGGATCATCGAGGCCGCCAACTACTTCGAGGGGCTGCACGTCTCCAAGGCGGAACTCTTCAGGCCCCGGCACTGGCCGATGCTGCGCAACCCGTTCCGGCCCTCCTGGGGGGAGCCCTACAAGGAGCAGGCCGCCCGGGTCATCGCCGCCGTCCAGGACGCGCGGCTGCGGGCCATCGAACTCGGCGGCGACGGCGCCGAGGCCATTCTGGTCAGCCACCAGCTGCCCATCTGGGCCACCCGGCTCAGCGCCGAAGGCAAACCGCTCTGGCATGATCCGCGTAAGCGGGAATGCACCCTCACCTCGGTCACGTCCCTCGTGTTCGACGACGACGGCGCCCTTGTGCGCGTCGACTACAGCGAGCCCGCCGCCGTCCTCCTGCCCGGTGCGTCCAGCACCCCGGGAGCCTGAGCATGACAGGCGGTAGTTCACCCTTGTCCGGATCGCCGCTGTCCCGCCGGCGCATGCTGAGTGCGGGCGGCGCGGCGGCGCTCGCCGTCGTGCTGGGGCTCTCCGGCTGCGCGCAAGAGGATGCGCTCGCCAAGCAGGCCAAGGCCGGCGACAACAAGAACTACGTGGCCGGCGACGGGTCGGTGACGGAGTTCGCCGTCGCGGACCGCAAGAACCCCATTGCCATCAACGGCACCCTGTTCGATGGGACGGCCGTGTCCGCTGCGGATTTCCAGGGCAAGGTCACAGTGCTCAACTTCTGGTTCGCCGCGTGTGCCCCGTGCCGGGTGGAGGCGCCCTCACTGGAGGCCCTGCACCAGGATTTCAAGAGCCAGGGTGTGCAGTTCTACGGTGTGAACCTGCGCGACGAGAAGGCCACCGCCGAGGCGTTCGACAAGACGTTCAACCTCACCTACCCGAGCTTCAACGACAAGGACGGCGCCGTGCTGCTGGCCGTCTCCGGCCTTGTCCCGCCGGGGGCGGTGCCCACCACGCTGGTGCTGGACAAGCAGGGCCGGGTGGCCTCCCGTGTCCTCGGCGAAATCCAGAAGGGCACCCTGAAGTCCCTTATTGCCGCCGCCGTGGCCGAGTAGCGGACGGCCCGCCATCGTGAACAGCCCCTTCGCCGAAGCCATCCTGAACGGTTCCCTCCTGCTTGCCATCCCCGTGGCGCTGCTGGCCGGATTCGTCTCTTTCCTGTCGCCGTGCGTGCTGCCCCTCGTCCCGGGCTACCTGGGCTACGTCACTGGACTGACCGGCGTCGACCTCCAGAAGCAGAAGCGCGGCCGGATGCTGGCCGGCATCGGGCTCTTTGTCCTGGGCTTTTCGGTGATCTTCGTGCTGCTCGGCGGGGCGTTCGGCCAGCTGGGGACGCTGATCACCGGGTCGCAGAACAAATGGATCACCCAGCTGCTCGGCGTCCTCGTGATCGTCATGGGCGTCGTGTTCATGGGCGGCTTCGGCTGGCTCCAGCGCGACGCCAAGATCCATGCCAAGCCGCCCGCCGGGCTGTGGGGAGCGCCGCTGCTGGGCATCACCTTCGGGCTGGGCTGGGCACCGTGCATCGGGCCCACCTATTCCGCCGTCCAGCTCCTGAGTCTGTCCGGCGGATCCTCCGCCGCCAAGGGCGCCTTCCTGGCCTTCGTGTACAGCCTGGGGCTGGGCATCCCGTTCCTGCTGATCGCCCTGGCCGTGCGCCGGGGCATCGGCGTGATGTCCTTCTTCCGCAAACACCGGCTCGCCATCCAGCGCACCGGTGGCGCCATCCTGATTGTGCTGGGCCTGCTAATGGCCAGCGGCGTGTGGGGAACCTGGGTTTCCGGGTTGCAGTACTGGTTCCAAACCGATGTGAAATTGCCGATCTGATGAGCGAGCGAGTGAACGTAGAGAAGAAGTCCCCGGCCCCCGGCACCACGCCGGAGGGCACGCCTGTTCCGGCCGACAAGCCCACCGCAGATGCTGTATCCACCGCTGTATCCACCGCTAAAGCGGAGGCTGTCCTCCCGGTCCTCGGCCCGCTGGGCATGCTCCGCTGGGCCTGGACCCAGCTGACCAGCATGCGCACGGCGTTGTTCCTGCTGCTGATGCTCGCGGTCGCGGCGGTGCCCGGCTCGCTGTTCCCGCAGCGGCCCGCCAACCCGTCCATCGTCACGCAGTACATCAAGGACCACCCGGACTACGGCAAGCTCCTGGACACGCTCCAGCTGTACGACGTCTACTCCTCGGCGTGGTTCTCGGCCATCTACATCCTGCTGTTCATTTCGCTCATCGGCTGCGTCGTTCCCCGGGCCATCGCGCACTACAAGGCCATGCGCTCCCAGCCGCCGCGCACGCCAGCCCGGCTCTCCCGCCTGCCTGAATACGGCACGCTCGTGATCCCTGCCGACGCCGGGATCCCGGCGTCGGCGGCCATCACCGAGGCGGCCGGACTGCTGAAGAAGCGCGGCTACCGCGTCGATGTCCGGGACCGCGACGGCGCGCGGCCGTCCCTCGGGGCGGAGCGGGGCTTCCTGCGGGAAGTCGGCAACCTCGTCTTCCACACCTCGCTGATCGGTGTCCTGGTCTCGGTCGCGGTCGGCGGCCTGTTCGGCTACAGCGGCCAGCGGATCCTGGTGGAGGGCGACACGTTCGTCAACACCCTCGTCGGCTACGACCAGTTCACCCCCGGCACCAACTTCCAGAGCAGCCAGCTGCAGCCGTACTCGGTCCAGCTGGACAAGTTCCAGATCACCTTCGACCGCGAATCGAAGGGCAAGTTCGGCCAGCCCATCGACTTCAAGGCCGACGTGACCACGAAGGAAACCCCAGACTCGCCCGCCAAGAAGGACATGCTGAAGGTCAACGACCCGCTCGCGCTGGGCGGCACCAGCATCTACCTCACCGGCAACGGCTACGCGCCGGTGGTCACAGTCCGCGACGGCGCCGGCAATGTGGCCATGCAGGGCCCCGTGGTGGCCAAGCTCCAGGGCGACAACTATTACTCCTCCGCAGTCATCAAGGTCCCCGACGCCAAACCGGAACAGCTCGCCTTCGCCGGCTTCTTCCTGCCCACGGCTTTCGTCACCGAGGAAGGCGTCTCCTTCAGCGGCGATCCGGAGCTGATCAACCCGCAGCTGACCCTGAACTCGTACTACGGCGACCTCGGCCTGAACGACGGCGCCCCGCAGAACGTCTTCGAACTCGACGTCAAGAAGCTGACTCCGCTCAACGCCCGGAACCTCGACGCCGGCGGCATCACGCTCACGCCCGGCGCCAGCTTCACCCTGCCTGACGGCAAGGGGTCCATCAGCTTCGACGGCGTCAAGCGCTACGTCGGCGTGGACATCCACCACAACCCCGGCCAGCTCTACGCCCTGATCTTCGCACTCCTGGCGGTCGCCGGCCTGGTCACCTCGCTGTACGTCAACCGCCGCCGCGTCTGGGTGCGGACCGGAACCCACGCAGACGGGCGCACCATGGTGGAATACGGCCTCCTGGCCCGCGGCGAGGATCACCGGCTCGCCGGTGAAGCCGCCGGCATCCGGTCGCTGCTCGCAAAGGAATGGGAACTGGACGGCGGCGCCTCCGCTGGCTCCCAGTCAGCTCCCAGCGGGAAAGCGGATAATGACCGGGCGGCTGCGGACATGCCCGGCGCCAGCCCGGAGCAGGCCGCCCAGGACAGTTCCGCAACAGACTCCATCCCGTCATCAGCCGGCTCGCCTGAGTCAAAGAAGGATCAGTAATGCTCCCCATCAACGAAACCATGGGCCAGTACAGCGAGCTGTTCATGCTCCTCGCGGCCGGCACCTACACGGTGGCGTTCATCGCCTTCGCCTGGGACCTGGCCAAGAGCAGCAAAGTATTGCGCGCGGTGGACCTCAAGGCTGCCGGGCTCGCTGACGCCGAGGCGGCGCGCGTTCCGGTCGCTGCCGGCGTAGGCGCCAGCGGTGCCGTTGACCGCGCAGACTCGGACGTGGCCGGGCCTGTCGGCCGGGCCGAGCGCCCGTCGTCGTCCGTCTCGGGCAGCACCGGCGACGGCGGAAGCGGGATCGGCCGGACCGCCGACAGCGCCATGCGCTACGCCGCCGAGCGCCGCGTCCCCGCACGGGTCGCCGTCGCCCTGACCGTACTCGGCGCTGCCATCCACGCGGCCGGTGTCATCACGCGGGCCATCGGAGCCGGCCGGGTGCCGTGGGGCAACATGTACGAGTTCCTGACCACCGGCGCGTTCGTCGCCGTGGCCGTCTTCCTGCTGGTGCTGATCCGCCGCGACCTCCGCTTCCTGGGCACCTTCGTGATCGGCCTGGCCATCATCATGCTGGTCGCGGCCGCCGTGGCCTTCTGGACGCCCGTGGGCCACCTGGTGCCGGCGTTGCAGAGCTACTGGCTGATCATCCACGTTTCCATCGCAGTGATCTCATCCGCGCTCTTCACCCTGACGTTTGCGATGTCCGCGCTGCAGCTGGTCCAGGCCCACCGGCAGAAGACCGTCGCGGCCGGCGGCGGTGACAAGCTCGGGTTCATGCGCCTGGTGCCGTCGGCGCTCAGCCTCGAGAACCTCTCCTACCGGATCAATGCCATCGCCTTCGTCGGCTGGACCTTCACGCTTATGTTCGGTGCCATCTGGGCCGAGAAGGCCTGGGGCCGGTTCTGGGGCTGGGACACCAAGGAAGTCTGGACCTTTGTGATCTGGGTGGTCTACGCCGGCTACCTGCACGCCCGCGCCACCCGCGGCTGGACCGGAACCCGCGCGGCCTGGCTCTCAATTGTCGGCTACCTCTGCGTCGTCTTCAACTTCACCATTGTGAACCAGTTCTTCAACGGACTGCACTCCTACTCGGGCCTGTAGACGCTGCGCACGCGGTCCTTCCCGGGCCGCGGGAACACGTTTCGCCACACCACGATTCGCCTCGAATGGCCGCTAAGCCGCCCCGCTTAGCGGCCATTCGCGTCCGTCGGGCGGGGGGCTTGCCGGGCGGGCCCGGGCCACGGTGAAGGGTTGGTTCAGGAGATGCCGGGGAAGCCCGCGGGGAGGACGCACAGGAGCATTCTGCGGCCGCGCGGCCGGGGTCCGACGGTTGTCCACGGCGCAGGCCGGATGCGGCAAACGGTGCGGCACGGAGCCCGTCGGGGAAGAACCAGCAGGCCTGGCCTGACCGGCCTTATTTGACCTCGTCGGTGCCCGGTGTGCCGGCGTCGCCGGATTCGGAGCCGCGTGCCTCGCCGGTCCCGGCGGAGGGACCGCCGTCGGCCCCGCGCTCCTTGGCATCGAGCTCGGCTTTGAGCCTCTTGATCCGCTCGACCTCGGCCTGGTTGCGGCGCCGGATTTCGAGGTTGCGCAGAAAGTCGGGATCGTCGTCGGGGGCGACGGGGTGGCTGTAGCTGGCCGTGGCCGGTCCGGTGCCGCGCGGGCGCCCGATGAGGAACCAGAGAATGGCGCCGATCACGGGAAGGACGATCTGGACCACGATCCATGCCGGTTTGGAAATGCCCTTGGTCTGGCGGGCATCAGTGCGGATCACGTCGACCAGTCCGTAGACAAACACGACGAGAACGGCGACGACAACCACTACACGGAGCATGTAATCAGTCTAGCGTCCGGGGGAGTCTCCGGCTTCTCCCGTGCCGCCGGCAGGGCAGGAAGCGGCCCCGGCGAACACCGGCTGGGCAGCGGAGCCGATCGGACGGCTAAACTTGCAGTGTGGCTTTCCTGAAATACTCCCTGATCCGGCTGGCGCTGTTTGTGCCATTGTTCGCGCTGTTCGTCTACCTGCAGCTGGGGTGGTTCCTGGCTGTGGTTTGCGCCGGCATGATGGCCTTCGCCATCAGCTTCCTCTTCTTCCAGAAGCAGCGCGACGCGGCCGCCGCGTCGCTGCACAGCCGGTTCTCCGGCAAAGCGAAGCCAATGCGCAGCGCCGGTGAAGTGGCCGACGCCGACGCCGAGGACCGCCTGGTCGACAAGCACCCCGACATCACTGTCCACACGGACACCCGCCCCAAGGACTCCTAGGCACCGGCTTTCCCGGGCAGCGGCCCGGGAAAGCGGCTAGAACCCGCGGCTCAGCACCAGGCCCAGCGAGAACAGCACGGCGTAGCCGAGGTTGATCAGCCCCGTCTGCTTGAGGACCGGGATCAGGCTCTTGCGGCGCCGGCCGGCAATCATCAGCCAGGACGGCATGAGGCTGGCGGGGACCAGCAGCAGCACAATGAGCATCCAGGGCCGGGTCGGTGCCAGCACAATCACGAGCAGGATCGCGACGGCGAGCATCAGCACGTAGCTTTCCCGGGCATGCTTGTCCCCAAGCCGCACCGCCAGGGTTTTCTTCCCGGCTTTCCGGTCCGTGGGGATGTCCCGGACATTGTTGGCCATCAGCAGTGCGCAGGCAATGAGGCCCGTGCCGATGGCGCCGATGATGGCAGCGAGGCTGAGCTGGCCGGCCTGCGTGTAGGTGGTGCCGAGCGTGGCCACCAGCCCGAAGAACACAAAGACAAACACATCGCCCAGGCCCAGGTATCCGTAGGGATTCTTGCCGCCGGTGTAGCCCCACGCCGCGAGGACGCAGCCGATGCCCACGAGGATCAGCCACCAGGTCTGCGTCATGATGACCAGCGCCAGGCCGAAGACCATGGCGAGCCCGAACGCAGCGAACGCGGCGTACTTGACGTGCTCGGGCTTCGCGGCGCCCGAGCCGACCAGCCGCAGCGGGCCCACCCGGTCCTCGTCGGTGCCGCGGATGCCGTCCGAGTAGTCGTTGGCGTAGTTCACGCCGATCTGCAGCAGCAGGGCCACCAGCCCGGCCAGCACGGCGTTGAGCGGGCGGAACGCGTCCATCTCATACGCGGCCGCGGTGCCGATCAGGACGGGCGCGATCGCGGCCGGCAGGGTGCGCAGACGGGCGCCTTGGATCCATTGAGCGGCTGTGGCCACGGTCAGTACCTCGTGTTGGTTTGGCGGCGCCGGGAGTGCCCGGCCTATCTATTTTCCCTGATGCAGGTCGTTGAGCCGGACAGCCATGCCCAGCCGGTCCGGTTTCCCGTTGGGCAGCATCAGCAGTTGGCCGGCGGCCAGCACGGTCTTCGGGGCGAGGGTGCCCGGGATCTGGCCCCAGGCGGCGTCGCGGGTAAAGCCCGCAAGGCCCTCGGGCGAGCTGTCGGTCACCGCCACGTACGCGGCGAGGGCCTGTCCCCACTCGGCGGAGGGGACGCCGGCCACAAAGGCGGCCAGCACGCCGTCGAGCTTCTCCAGTTCCGCCTGCACATGCGCGGCGGACACCTTGACGCCGCCGGTGATGACGACGTCGTCGGCCCGGCCGAGCACGGTGAGCCTGCCGTCGTCGTCCAGTTCACCCAAGTCATTGGTCCGGTACCAGCGGACGCCGTCCACTTCTACGAACGACTCCGCCGTCAGCGCGGGGGTGTCCAGGTAGCCGGCGGCGATGGTGGCCCCGCCGAGCAGGATCCGGCCGTCGTCCTCCACCCGGACCAGGACGTCCTCGAGCGGGAAGCCGTCGTACACGCACCCGCCGCAGGTCTCGGACGAGCCGTAGGTGATCACCACGCGTACGCCGGCGTCCCGGGCCGCGGCGAGCAGCTCCGCGGGCGCGGGGCCGCCGCCGAGCAGGATGGCGTTGAAGCGCCGCAGCGCCGCCAGGGTCTCGGCTGAGGGCGCGTCCAGCAGCCTTTGAAGCTGGGTGGGCACCAGCGAGGTGAAACGGATCTTGTCCGTGAGCTCCAGCGCCGCGGCGGTGAAGGCCTCCGGCGTGAAGCCGCCGGACAGGTCCATGACCCAGGGCCGGGTCCCCGCAAAGAGCGAGCGGACCAGCACCTGGACGCCGGCCACGTACTGGACGGGAAGGGCCAGCAGCCACTGCCCCTCGCCCTTGAGCGCAAAGGCGGTCGCCATGGACGAGGCCGCCAGGGCCTCGACGGTAAGGACGGTCGCCTTGGGGGCGCCGGTGGAGCCGGAGGTCCGCACCACAACGGCCGCGTCCCCGATGCCGGGTGTGTCAGGAAACCCCAGCGCCGGTGAGCCGTCGGGCCCGACGGACAGTTCGACGGCGGGACCCTCGCCGTGGAGGGCAGCGGCCAGCGCCTTGAGCGCGGGCTCGATGTTCATGGCTCCGGAAGTCACAGCGCGCCTTAGAAGTAGTACGGGAAGTTGGACCAGTCCGGGTCGCGCTTTTCGAGGAAGGCTTCTTTGCCCTCCACGGCCTCGTCCGTCATGTAGGCCAGCCGGGTGGCCTCGCCGGCGAAGACCTGCTGGCCGGCGAGCCCGTCGTCGGCGAGGTTGAACGCGAACTTGAGCATCCGGAGGGCCTGCGGGGACTGCCGGGCGATGTCCGCGGCGTACTCCAGGGCCACGTCCTCGAGCCGGTCGTGGTCCACCGCCTCGTTGACGGCACCCATCCTGACCATGTCCTCGGCGGAGTATTCGCGGGCCAGGAAGAAGATTTCGCGGGCGGCTTTCTGGCCGATCTGGCGGGCCAGCAGCGCTGAGCCGTAGCCGGCGTCGAAGCTGCCCACCGTGGCGTCGGTCTGCTTGAACTTGCCGTGCTGGCGGGAGGCGATGGTGAGGTCCGAGACGACGTGGAGGGAGTGTCCGCCGCCGGCTGCCCAGCCGTTGACGACGGCAATGACCACCTTGGGCATGGTGCGCATGAGGCGCTGGACTTCCAGGATGTGCAGCCGGCCGGCGCGGGCGGGGTCGATGGTTTCCGTCGTTTCACCATCAGTGTTTTGTACTACGTACCGGTAGCCGTCCCGGCCGCGGATCCGCTGGTCCCCGCCGGAGCAGAACGAGTGGCCGCCGTCCTTGGCGGAGGGGCCGTTGCCGGTGAGCAGGACAGTTGCCACGTCCGGGGTCATCCGGGCGTGGTCCATGGCGCGGTAGAGCTCGTCCACGGTGCCGGGGCGGAAGGCATTGCGCACCTCCGGCCGGTCGAAGGCGATGCGGACGGTGGGCAGGTCCCGGACCACGGTGCCGTCCTCGGAGCGCTCCACCTGCCGGTGGTAGGTCATGTCCTGGAAGTCGCCAAAACCGGACACGGTGCGCCACCGGGTGGGGTCAAAGACGTCGGATACCTTGGCGGGGATTTCGTTGCTCACAGTCCGAGTCTAGTAATCGGCTCAGCTGATGCAGAACTCGTTGCCCTCCGGGTCGGCCATGGTGTGCCAGGAATGCGGTCCCTGGTTGGCTGTCCAGAGGAACGTGGCGCCGCGGGCTTCGAGCGCGGCGCGCACGGCGTCCTTGTCCGCGCCCGCGAGCCGCACGTCCCAGTGCACCCGGTTCTTGATGGTCTTTTTCTCCGGGACCGTCTGGAAGAGAATGCGGCGGGCCGGGGATTTGGCGTCGAGTTCGTCGGGCGGGCGGATGGCGGCACCGGCACCCCACACGAGTTTGCCGTGGTGCCGCAGGGTGTCGGCCTCGGTGGCGAAGCCCTGGTTGATCATGGAGCGGATGAAGTGCTCATCCTGCGGCTCCACGGCCCAGTCCAGGGTTTCGGCCCACCAGTCGGCAAGCTGATGGGGGTTCAAGCAGTCGACGGCGATCTGGATGTTGAGTGTCATGGAAAGAAACTACGACGCCGTGCCCTCCGGCCGGAAGGGTCCCGGGCCTGCAAATCTCCGCGAGATGACAGTTCGCGGCAGTGTTTCCGCGGCAAAGTCAACCTGTCGGAGCAACGGCGGCCAGCGGGCGCTGACGCGCGCGCCCGGCTCAGCCCTGCATCCGCTGCAGCTGCTCCAGGACCTCGGGCGGAATGGCATAGATGAAGATGACGGCCAAGAGGTTCTTCCCGGCATGCACGAAGTAGGAGAACATCACGTTCTTGCCGGTCCAGACGTAGACAAACACCAGGACGGCGCCCATCGCGAGGTAGGGCATCAGTACGGGCAGGGTCAGATCTTCCTGGCCCACGATGTGCAGGGCAGCGAACAGCATCACGGACAGTGCGCAGCAGATCCAGATGTTGACCCGGCGGCTGAGTTTGCCGATCAGCAGGTGGCGGAAAATGTATTCCTCCACGAAGGGGCCCACGATCACCAGCAACGGCACCATCAGCCAGACAGGGACCTGCTGCATGAGGGCCTGAAGCGCGGCCTGGTTCGCCGACGTCTGAACCGGACCGCTCACCGCGACGAGGATCGCGGTCAGGATCATCATGGCCACCACCGCCAGCGGGACCATCAGGAGCGTGAACCACCGCCTCGTGGCCAGGACGCGGAGATCACGCGCGGCGATGTGCCGGGCCGCCACCAGGGCCAGGACGCCGATGGACCCGTAAAAGATCAGGTTCACCGAATAGGAGGCCACCGCGGGATTCGGCGAGATCTGCAGCATCAGCGGCGCCAGCACGTCCCCTGCCGCGGTGAAGAAAGCGGCCACGGCCACATAGAGTCCGGCGGTGGTGAGATCGAGCCGCGTGAATTGATATAGCTCCGGCCGCGGCGCCGGTGAAGTGCGGAGAGCTGTGCCCATGTCACCAGCCTAGCGCCGGGGGAGGGCGGCACGGTCACGTAGAATATTCGGTATGCCTAAATCTTCTTTTCGGTGCACCAAAGTCGTCCGTCGATCTCGTCCTGCCCGCACTGCCAGCGCCGCCGTCGCTGCCGTCCTGCTCTGCCTGTCCCTCGCCGCATGCGGGAACGCCGCCCAGGGCCAGGGTTCCGGGGGCGGGAAGCCGGTCGTTTTGACCACCTTCACAGTCCTTGCCGACGTGGCGCAGAACGTGGCCGGGGACAAACTGCAGGTCGAATCAATCACCAAGGCCGGTGCCGAGATCCACGGCTACGAGCCTACGCCCGGGGACATCCGCAAGGCCTCCAAGGCCGACCTGATACTGGACAACGGCCTGAACCTCGAGGCGTGGTTCGCCCAGTTCGTTGAGGGCCTGGACGTTCCGCACGCCGTGGTGAGCGACGGCGTGGACGTGATGTCCATCAGCGAGGACTCCTACCAGGGCAAGCCGAACCCGCACGCCTGGATGTCGCCGGTCAACGTTCAGATCTATGTGGACAACATGGTGAAGGCGTTCTCGAAGCTCGATCCGGACAACGCGGCGGTCTTCGAGGCGAACGGCGCGGCGTACAAGGCCAAGCTGCAGTCCGTGAAGGACGAGATGGTCCAGAAGCTTGCGACTGTCCCCGAGGCGCAGCGGGCCCTCGTGACGTGCGAGGGCGCGTTCTCGTACCTGGCGCGCGACGCCGGCCTCCGGGAGGTCTACATCTGGGCCGTCAACGCCGAACAGCAGGCCACCCCGCAACAGATCACCAAGGCAATCGAATTCGTGAAGACCAACAAGGTCCCCGCCGTGTTCTGCGAATCCACGGTGTCGGACGCCCCGATGCGCCAGGTGGTGGGAGCCACGGGCTCGACGTTCGGCGGGGTGCTGTACGTGGATTCGCTCTCCGAGTCGGACGGGCCCGTCCCCACGTACCTGGACCTCATCCGGCACGACTCCAACATCATCACCGAAGGCCTGACAGGAGCGGCATCATGAGCAATCCGGCGATTCTGGTGGAAAACGTCACCGTCCATTACGGCGACGTCCTGGCGCTCGACGCCGCGTCGCTGTCCCTTGAAGCTTCCCGGATCTGCGGCCTGGTGGGCATGAACGGCTCCGGCAAGTCCACGCTGTTCAAAGCGATCATGGGAATGATCAAGCCCGACGCCGGCCGCGTCCTCATCAACGGTGAGCCGCCTGCCAAGGCACGCAAGGAGGGCGGGATCGGCTACGTCCCGCAGAGCGAGGACGTGGACTGGCAATTTCCGCTGTCCGTCCGCGACGTCGTCATGATGGGCCGCTACGGGCACCAGGGGTTCACCCGCCGCCCTTCGAAGGCGGACCGCGCCGCCGTCGACCTCGCCCTGGACCGGGTGGAACTGTCCGAATTCGCCGGCCGGCAGATCGGCCAGCTCTCCGGCGGCCAGAAGAAGCGCGCATTCGTGGCCCGGGGGATCGCCCAGGGTGCCACCATGATGCTCCTCGACGAGCCGTTCGCCGGGGTGGACAAGCGCTCCGAAGCAACCATCACGCGCCTGCTGAAAGAGCTCGCCTCGGACGGCTGCACCATCCTGATCTCCACCCATGACCTGCACGCCCTCCCGCAGCTCTGCGACGAAGCCGTGCTTCTGATGCGCAAGGTCCTCATGCACGGCCCGCCCGAGGTGGTCCTGCAACCCGAGCACCTGGCCATGGCCTTCGGCCTCGACGTGCTCAACCGCGATCTCCCGGACGCCGACGCCGACTCCGTCGCCGTCGCTGTCCGCGATCTCCCGGACGCCGACGCCGACTCCGTCGCCGTCGCTGTCTCCGCCGATCGAGACGTCCCCGGACTCCCCGTTTCGAACCCACAGGGCAGGAGCTGAACCATGGATCTCTTCGACATCCTGCTCGAACCGCTGAGCTATGACTTCATGGTCCGTGCCATCATCACCACGGCGCTGGCTGCGATTGTGTGCGCCGTGCTGAGCTGCTGGCTGGTGCTGATCGGCTGGTCGCTGATGGGCGACGCCGTCTCCCACGCAGTGCTTCCGGGCGTGGTGCTCGCCTACATCGTCGGGGCGCCCTTCGCCTTGGGGGCGCTGGTGTTCGCGCTCATTGCCGTGACCCTCATTGGAGTGGTCCGCAACACGAGCCGGGTGAAGGAAGACGCAGCGATCGGGATTGTCTTCACCTCGCTGTTCGCCCTGGGCCTGGTGCTCATCTCCGTCACGCCGAGCCAAACGGACCTGAACCACATCATCTTCGGCAACCTGCTCGGCGTCAGCATCCCGGACCTCATCCAGGTTCTGGTGCTGGGCGTGGTCGCCTTCACCGTCCTGATCCTCAAGCGGCGCGACCTGACGCTCTACGCCTTCGACCCCACCCACGCCCACGCGATCGGCCTGTCCCCGAAACGCCTCGGAGCCCTCTTGCTGGGCCTGCTGGCGCTGACCTCCGTCGTGGCGCTGCAGACCGTGGGCGTGGTGCTGGTGGTGGCCATGCTGATCATCCCCGGCGCCACGGCCTACCTGCTGACGGACCGCTTCTCCCGCATGCTGGTGATCGCGCCGGTCATTTCCGCGGTGTGCTCCATCGCAGGAATCTACCTCAGCTACTACCTCGACACCGCCTCCGGCGCCATGGTGGTCCTCACTCAGGGGGCCGCCTTCGCCGCCGTCTACCTGTTCAGCCCCCGGCAGGGCCTGATCGGGACGCGGCTGGCGAAGGCCCGGCGCAAGAACGCGGTTGTCCTCGCCGCCTGAGCACCGGCCCGACGGCGGCGGGCGCCTCGGTACCTCCGCACCAGCCGGCGGTGCCATACTTGAGGACTTAAGCCGCCGCCGGCAGGCTGGGCACCTACTTGCGAGGACTCCTTGAGCGAACATCTCCGCCTTTCGGGCGTATCCCATGGCTACGGGGACCGCCAGCTGTTTGCCGGCGTCGACATTGCCATCACGGCCGGCGAACATGTGGCGATCGTCGGCGAAAACGGTGCGGGCAAATCCACGCTGCTCCGGATCCTGGCCGGGCTCGAGGCCCCGGACGAGGGCACCGCCGCCAGCCAGGGCCGCGTTGGCTACGTGGCCCAGACCCTTGGCCTGCCCGATAAGTTCACCGTGAGCAACGCGATCGACGCCGCACTGGAATCGCTCCGCGCCATGGAGGCCGAGCTGGACCGCCTGGAAGACGGGCTTGCCGGCGCCGAAGCCGACGATCTGGAGCGCTACGGAAACCTGCAGACGCAGTACCAGCTCAGGGAAGGCTACGCCGCGGAATCCCGGGTGGAGGCCGCGCTGGACCGGCTTGGCCTGGGCGGGCTGGACCGGATGCGGACACTGGGCTCGCTCTCCGGCGGGGAACAGGAGCGCGTGGCACTGGCCTGCGTACTCGCCGATCCCGCGGACATCCTGCTCCTGGACGAACCCACCAACCACCTTGACGCCAGCGGCACGGCCTGGCTGGAGGCGCGGCTGGCGGCGCACCGCGGAACCGTGGTGGTGGTCTCCCACGACCGCGTGCTGCTGCGCAAAGTGGCCTCAATCGTGATTGAGGTGGATGCCGAACGCCGGACGGTCAACCGGTATGGCAACGGCTACGAAGGCTACTTGCGGGAGAAGGCTGCCGAACGCCAGCGCTGGGCGCAGCAGTACCACGGGTGGCTGGACGCGATGGCTGCCGAACAGCTCCAGGCGGACACGGTCGCAGGGAAGATGGGCTACGCCCGCCAGCGCGACGGCGACAAAATGGGCTTCGACTTCAAGGCCGGCACGTGGCAAAAGGCGGCCACCAGCAAGGTCCGCAATGCCCAGGAGCGTCTGCGCCGGCTGGAGGCAAACCCCATCGACCGTCCCCCGGTGCCCCTGAAGCTGGCGACGGACCTGCGGGCAGACGTTGCGGCGGGCCCCGCCCTTGAGGCGAAGGGGGTGGCAGTGCCCGGCCGCCTGGAACCCACGGACTTCCGGGTGGAGGCGGGCCAGAAAATCCTCATCACGGGCCCCAACGGTGCGGGCAAGTCCACGCTGCTCTCCGTCCTGGCGGGCACACTGGAACCGGCCAAGGGCAGCGTGGTCAGGCACGGCCGGATCGGCTACCTGCAGCAGGAGCTGGAACTCTCGCAGCGCCCGGCGCTGCGTCTTTTGCCCGCTTTTGCTTCGGGCCTGGGCGGCAACATCGATGAGCACGCCGAGGCGCTGCTGCGCCTGGGCCTCTTCCGGACCAGCGAATTCCACGTACCGGTGGGCAGCCTTTCCGCGGGGCAACAACGCAGGCTGGCGCTGGCCCGGCTCCTGCTGGGCGGCTTCGGGACGATGCTGGTGGATGAGCCCACCAACCACCTGGCGCCCGTACTGGTGGAACAGCTTGAGGCGGCCCTTTCCGACTTCGAAGGGACATTGGTCATGGTCAGCCACGACCGCGCGCTGGGGGAGTGGTTCAGCACCTGCGCCAAGCGAAGCGAAACCGGGCACGGGGCCGGCGCCGGAAACTGGGTCCGCTACGCCATGCGGGACGGCGCTCTGGCGTAGCAGGACGATAGGCCAGGATTTGCGGAGCCCCCATAGAACATTGTTCGGCCATTTTCCAGATCAGACGCCATTAATTAGGCGTAGTACCCATCTGGTGTTGCCCGCGTCACGGACAAGTCAGGAATTCTAGTACGATGGATGAGCCGCGCGAAGCTTTCACTTTGTGAGGTTCGGTACACGTTGCTACCCCACCGGGGCAATAGCCGAATGCTGTGTAACCGAATCCCGGTCCCGTCCCGGCCATAATTCGACCTACAAGGAACCGTTGTGCCATCAATTACCCCCACAGAACTTAAGAGCGCGCCGGCGGAATCCGCCGTTGACTCGACCCTCAGCGCCGAGGGCTACAAGAAGACCCTGAGCGGCCGTCACGTGACCATGATTTCGATGGGCGGCGCGATCGGCGTCGGCCTCTTCATGGGAGCCGGCGGGCGCCTGGCGTCGACCGGCCCGGCGCTGATCTTCTCCTACGCCATCGCGGGCGTCATCGCATACCTGCTGATGCGTGCCCTGGGCGAACTCATCATGTACCGCCAGACCTCCGGCTCCTTCGTCAGCTATGCGGGCGAGATGTTCGGCAAGAAGGGCGCCTTCATCTCCGGCTGGATGTACTTCATCAACTGGGGCATGACCGGGATCGCGGAACTGATCGCAATCGGCCTTTACTTCCAGTTCTTCTTCCCCAACGTGCCGGTCGAAGCGTCCGCCATTGCCGCGCTCGCGCTGTTGGTCGCCGTGAACCTGCTCAGCGTCAAGGCGTTCGGCGAGTTTGAATTCTGGGCCTCCTGCCTCAAGGTCGGCGCCATCGTGATCTTCCTCGCCGTCGGCACCTTCATGGTGGTCACGAATGCCCAGGTCGGCAACGGGCACGCCTCCGTGGCGAACTTGTTCCACGACGAAGGCGGCATGTTCCCCAAGGGTGCCCTCGTGATGGTGCTCGTCCTGAACGCCGTCATCTTCGCCTACAACGGCATCGAACTCGTCGGAATCACCGCCGGTGAGATGCAGAACGCCAAGCGTGAAGTGCCCAAGGCAATCCGCGCCGTCGTCCTGCGCATCGTGGTGTTCTACGTCGGTTCCGTCCTGCTGCTGGCCATGCTGCTGCCGTCCGACCAGTACAAGGCCGGTGTCTCGCCGTTCGTCACGGTGTTCGGCCAGATGGGCCTCGGCTGGGTGGGCGACGTCATGAATATGATCGTCATCACCGCCGCGCTGTCCTCCTGCAACTCCGGCCTCTACTCGATCGGCCGCGTCTTCCGCACCATGGCCAACAATGGGCATGCCCCGCAGTGGCTGACCAAGATGTCGTCGCGCCACGTGCCTTACATGGCAATCCTCGCCATCGCCGCGTTCTACCTCGTGGGCATCATGCTGAACATTTGGCTGGGCGGCTCGCACGCCTTCGACCTCGCGCTCAACACGGCGTCCATCGGCGTCATCTTCACCTGGGGCGCCATCTTTGCCAGCCAGATCGCGCTGCGGCACCAGAAGGGCAAGGTCTCCAGCCTTCCCATGCCGGGTTCGCCGTGGACCAGCTGGGCCGGGCTCATCGCGCTGCTGGCCATCAGCGTGCTGATCGGTTTCGACACGATGACCAGCAAGACCGGCGAGGTGTTCCACCTGGGCCTGTGGACGCTGGCCACCATCCCGTTCTTCGTTGTCGTGCTGTGGCTCGGCTGGCAGAAGGTCAAGAACAACGAGCCCAAGAGCGAGCTCTTCAGCTAGCTTCTGGAACCACGACGACCGCGGCGGTCACCTTCTGCAAGGTGGCCGCCGCCGTCGAATAAGCCTCAGGCCAACAGGAACTTGGCGAAGTGGTCCTCGATCCGCCGCCACGCCTCCGGGGTGGACTGTGGATCCGGGCCGATGCCCATGACCCGGAAGAGCGGTCGGAGCACCTTGGGTCCCGTCTCCACATCGTTGAGGAAGGCGTGCCCGGCCTGCGGGAACTCCTTGACGTCGTTCTCCACGCCCATCCCGCCCAGGACGGACTCAAGCTTGGCTGCGGCGCCGGGCAGCGTGCGGTCCTTCGCGCCGAAGTTTGCCACGATGGGGCAGGCGCCGGACAGGGCCTGGACGGGGTTCCGGGGGAGCCTGCCATAGTTCACGGCGGCGGCATCGAAGCCGTCGTTCGCGAGGAGTAGGGCGAAGCCGCCGCCCATGCAGAAACCGATGACGCCGATCTTGCCCGTGCTCCGGCCGGAGTCCTGCAGCCAGGCCCGGGCAGTGGACAGATCGGTGAAGGCACGGCCCTCACCGGCGGCAAGGGACCGCATCGTCGCCACGAGGCAGCGGCGCGCCCCGCCGTCGCTGAACAGGTCCACGGCCAGCGTCAGATACCCGGCGGCGGCCATCCTGTCCGCGTGGCGCACCGTGATGTGGTCCAGGCCGAAGGCCTCATGAATCATCAGGACCGCCGGGAATGGCCCCTCGCCCACAGGTTCGGCGAGGTAGCCGCGTAGGGTGTGCGAGCCGCCGGAGGCGACGCCTTCCGCGCTGAGATCGACATTGCTCACACCGGCATTGCCTAAGGCAGTACCGTCGCGGCCGGTGCTGTTGTGATCGGCGCTGTCGGGCCTGCCGGATCCTGCATTCTTGCTGGTCATTGCATCCTCCCGGTTGGTGTCTTCCGGTCAGTCTTGCAAACCTTTCCGGAATCCCGAGCTGAACGGGCGGGATTCAGGCACAAAAAAGCGGCGTCGACCATCCCCCAAAGGAAAGTCCGACGCCGCCATCTGCAGGAAAATTAATCCTTCTTGAAGGCGTCCTTGACGTTTTCGCCGACCTTCTTGGCGTCCGCGACGACCTGGTCCTTCTGGCCCTCGGCGCGCAACTGATCGTTGTCAGTGGCGTTTCCGGTAGCTTCCTTGGCCTTGCCGCCGAGGTGCTCCGCTTCGTTCTGAATCTTGTCTCCGATACCCATGGTGTGAACCACCTTTCGTTTCCGACTGAAATTCAATGTATTTCCAGCCTAACACAAAGCATGCTTACTACTTTAAGGGTTCCTAAGGGTTCCTAAGGGTTCCTGAGGGTCCCAGGGGGTTCCCAGCGGGGATCTTCCCGATAGGCTCGGAAGTATGGACCACAAAACCACCCTGATCCAACACATCAACGCCCCGGCGGACAAGGTGTGGGCCGTCATTTCTGACATCCCGGGATCGGCCGCGACGCTGTCCGGCGTTGACTCCATCCAGATGCTCACGGAGGGGCCTTACGCCGACGGTACCCGCTGGAAGGAAACCCGCACCATGATGGGGCGCGCGGAGACCGTGGAGATGTGGGTATCCCAGTCCGAGCCGCCATCGGAGAACCGTGGCGGCAGCACGACGGTCAAGGCCCTGCAGGGCGGCGCCGATTACACCAGCCGCTTCGCCTTGACCGAGCGCGACGGCGGGACGGACCTTACCCTGACGTTCGGCGCCGAAGTGCTCAAGCCGTCGCGGCTCAGCAAGGTCATGATGGCGGTCTTGGGCCCCATCGGCATGCGCATCACGCGCAAGGCCCTTGCCCGGGACCTGGCGGAAATCGCGGCCAAGGCCGAGTCGCTCTGATGGCGCCGCCCACACCGGCACCGCGGGCCGCGAGGGCGCCGAAGGTCACGCCGCCGCGGCTCGCACCCGTCCGGCTGCAGGAGCTGCGGGAGGACCCGTCCCCGGATTTCCAGCGCGGGGAGCGCTACGACGGCGTCCGGTACTGCCGGGCGGCCGCCGACGGGCTGGAACTGAGCGCAACGGATTTCGCCGAATGCGAGTTCGCCGGCGTCTCCTTCAATGACACGCAGTTGCGTGGCGCCACCTTCCGCGACTGCATCCTCTCGGAGATGTACGCCCCGGTGTTCACCGCGGCCAGGAGCAGCCTGCGTGACGTTGAGATCGGCAATCCCCGCTGGGGCTCCGCCGAACTCTATGAAAGCGGCTGGCAGTCGGTCCGGATCGACGGCGGCAAGCTCGACTACGTCAACCTGCGCGGCTCCAAACTGACCGACGTCCAGATCAGTGACTGCATCATCGGCGAACTGGACCTCGGGTCCGCCACGGCAACCCGGGTGGCGCTGAAGAACTGCACGATCGGCACCCTAGACGTGAGCGGCGCGAAGCTCAAGGACGTCGACCTCCGCGGCACGGATTTCCGGATTATCAGCGGGCTGGGCAGCCTCGCCGGCCTCGTGATCGACGACTACCAGCTCACCCTGCTGGCCCCGCTGCTGGCGAGCCACCTCGGCGTCGTCGTCGTGTAATCCGGCGGATTGGTTGACCCCCTTGCCGCGCCGTGTAATCTTTATAGAACGAACGGTCGGTAAATTGGTGCTCCCGAAGCCTGGTGCCGCCCGGACGGAAGTTCTTATCGATGACAGCGACGTGTATCGCGTGAAGGGTGTACCCATGGCATCAGCAGTTGCAGGACCACAGGCATTTCTCGTAGGCGGTGCCCGCACTCCCGTCGGCCGCTATGGCGGCGCCCTTTCCGCGGTCCGCCCCGATGACCTGGCCGCCCTCGTGGTCCGCGAGGCTGTGGCCCGCGCCGGCGTCGACCCGGACAGCATCGACGAAGTGATCCTGGGCAATGCCAACGGCGCCGGCGAGGAAAACCGCAACGTCGCCCGGATGGCCACCATCCTGGCCGGGCTGCCCCTGCGCATCCCCGGCATCACGGTAAACCGGCTCTGCGCCTCAGGCCTGAGCGCCATCATCATGGCCAGCCAGATGATCAAGTCCGGTGCCGCTGACATTGTGATCGCCGGCGGCGTCGAATCCATGAGCCGCGCCCCCTGGGTCCAGGAGAAGCCGCAGACCGCCTTCGCCAAGCCCGGCCAGATCTTCGACACGTCCATCGGCTGGCGCTTCGTCAACCCGCTGTTCGCCAAGGGCGGGTTCTCCCGCGACGGCAAGATGACGTACTCCATGCCGGAAACGGCGGAGGAAGTCGCCCGGGTGGACGGCATCTCCCGGGAGGACGCCGACGCCTTCGCCGTCCGCTCCCACGAACGCTCGCTGGCCGCCATCGCGGCCGGCCGCTTTGCCGGGGAAATCGTCCCCGTGACCGTCAAGACCCGCAAAGGCGAAACCGTCGTGGACACCGACGAAGGACCCCGCGCCGGCACCACCATGGACGTCCTGGCCGGGCTGCGGCCCGTCGTCGCCGGCGGTTCGGTCGTCACGGCGGGAAACTCCTCCACCCTCAACGACGGAGCCTCCGCGATCATCGTCGCGTCCGAAGCCGCAATCAAGCGCCTCGGACTCACCCCCCGGGCCCGCATCATCGATGGGGCCTCCGCCGGCTGCGAACCGGAGATCATGGGCATCGGCCCGGTCCCGGCGACCCGGAAGGTACTGGCCCGGACCGGGCTCAGCGTCGACGATCTCGGCGCCGTCGAACTCAACGAAGCGTTTGCCACCCAGTCGCTCGCCAGCGTCCGCCGGCTCGGCCTGGACCCGGAGATCGTGAACCGCGACGGCGGCGCAATCTCCCTGGGGCACCCGCTCGGTTCGTCCGGCTCCCGGATCGCCATCACATTGCTGGGGCGGATGGAACGCGAAGACGCCAGGATCGGCCTCGCCACCATGTGCATCGGCGTCGGCCAGGGCACCGCGATGCTGCTGGAGCGCGTCTAGTGGCGGCCGCCGGCTCCGGGCTCAACCCGGGCGAGTTCAGCACACTGAAAATCGAAGAGCGCAGGGACCGGCTGGTGGTCCTGCTCAACCGCCCCGAGGTCCGCAATGCCATCGACCAGCAGATGGTCGACGAACTCCACCTGGTCTGCGCCTACCTCGAGCAGACCCCCAAAGTGCTCATCATCGCCGGCACCGACGGCGTCTTTGCCTCCGGGGCGGACATCGGGCAACTGCGTGTTCGCCGCCGCGACGACGCCCTGCAGGGCATCAACTCCACCATCTTCGTCCGGATCGCCAAGCTGCCGTTGCCCGTCATCGCGGCCCTCGACGGCTTCTGCCTGGGCGGCGGGGCCGAGCTGGCCTACGCGGCGGATTTCCGGATCGGCACACCCGGCGTGCGGATCGGCAACCCGGAGACGGGACTGGGCATCCTCGCCGCGGCCGGTGCCAGCTGGCGGCTCAAGGAACTCGTGGGGGAGGCCGTGGCCAAGGAAATCCTGCTGGCAGGGGTTGTGCTGCGGGCCGAGCGCGCCCTCGCCGTCAACCTCATCACCGAGATCCACGAAGCTCCGGAGCTGATGGACGCGGCACACGTCCTTGCTGACCGGATCTGCCGGCAGGATCCGCTGGCCGTACGCATCACCAAGTCCGTGTTCCACGCCCCGGCGGAGTCGCATCCCCTGATCGACCAGCTGGCCCAAGGCATCCTCTTTGAGTCCCAGGCCAAGTTTGACCGGATGCAGGCGTTCCTGGATAAGAAATCAGATAAGAAATCAGATATGGCGCCAGCCGAAAGGCCAGCCGCGCATCCATCAACCACGTCAGACCGGAAGAAGTAGCCATGAGCACCTCCGCACTCCCCGCGAACCTTCCCGACGCTGGCCTTCCCGACGCTGTCGGGGTGCTCGGCGGCGGCCGCATGGGGGCCGGCATCGCCCACGCCTTCCTGATCAACGGGGCCAACGTCCTGGTGGTCGAGCGCGACGAGCAATCGGCCGAGGCTGCCCGCGAACGGGTGGAATCGGCGGCAGCCAAAAGCATCGAGCGCGGTGCCACGGACGGCAACCTCGACGAGATGGTCTCGCGGCTCTCGGTGACGGTGGACTACGACGATTTCAAAGACCGCCAGCTGGTCATCGAGGCCGTCCCCGAAGACTGGGACCTGAAGGTCTCCTCCCTGCAGGGGATCGAGCAACGACTCGCCCCCGACGCCTACCTCGCCTCCAACACGTCCTCCCTGTCTGTCAACGGCCTGGCCCGCGAGCTGAAGCGGCCGCAGAACTTCCTGGGCCTGCACTTCTTCAACCCGGTGCCGGCATCGACGCTGATCGAGGTGGTCCTCGGTGAACACACGTCCGGGCCATTGGCCAGCGCGGCCCGCGGCTGGGTCGAGGCGCTCGGCAAGACCGCCGTCGTCGTCAACGACGCCCCCGGCTTCGCGTCCTCGAGGCTGGGCGTCGCGATCGCCCTCGAGGCGATGCGCATGGTGCAAGAGGGAGTGGCCTCGGCCGAGGACATCGACAACGCCATGGTCCTCGGCTACAAGCACCCCACCGGCCCGCTGCGCACCACCGACATCGTGGGCCTCGACGTCCGCCTCGGCATCGCCGAATACCTTACTTCTACCCTGGGCGAGCGCTTTGCGCCGCCGCAGATCCTGCGGGACAAGGTGGCGCGCGGCGAACTGGGCCGCAAGAGCGGTCAGGGCTTCTTCGACTGGACCGACTGACCCCTCACAGGCACCTAAGATGGGTCCGTGACTTCCCCGAACGGATCCGTCCTTGAACCCATCACCCTCACGGGACGGCACGTCGTCCTCGAACCGCTGAGCCAGGACCACCACGACGGCCTGGTGGACGCGGTCCGGGACGGTGAGCTGTGGAGGCTCTGGTACACCGGTGTCCCGGCCCCGGAGCAGATGGCCGCCGAGATCGGCCGGCGCCTGGCGCTCCAGGAACGCGGTTCCATGCTGCCCTTCACCACGAGGCTGATCGATCCGGCGACCGGCGGCCCCGGCAAGGTGATCGGCATGACCACCTACATGAACATCGACGCGGAAACGCCCCGGGTGGAGATCGGCTCCACCTGGAACGCGGCCTCGGCGCACGGCAGCGGCAGCAACCCGGACTCCAAACTGCTGCTGCTCTCCCACGCCTTCGACACGCTCGGCTGCCCCGCCGTCGAGTTCCGGACCCACTGGCTCAACCACCAGTCCCGCGAGGCCATCGCGCGCCTGGGTGCCAAGCAGGACGGGGTGCTGCGCAGCCACTCCAGGACCAGCGACGGCGCGCTCCGCGACACCGTGGTGTTTTCCATCCTGGAACACGAATGGCCGATGGTCCGCAACGCCCTGGAGTTCCGGCTCGCCAAGCGGGGATAGCCCCCGCTTGGCCGCACAGCACGGTCCGCCGGGCTACGGGACCCGCGCCGCCGCCAGCGCCGCCGCGTAGCCGTCGGAATAACCGGCCGCGGTGGGGTGGAAGGCGTCAAACGGGCTCAGGCTGCAATTGGCCAAAGGACTGCACAGCCCCGCCGGCGCCACGATCCACGGGGTAGCGGCCCCGATTCCATGGCCAACGAACCGCTCCGCGACACTGACGTACCCGACCCGGTTCGCCAGCGCCGAATAGGCGATGGTGGCGTTCAGCAGGTCGGCCGCTGAATTCATCGTCCTCGCCGTCTGGGCCTGCTGCGCAGTGAGCCCGGCGCTGACGGTGAAGAGACGGGGATACCCGGTGAGTACGATCCTGGCGTTCGGGGCAATGTCCTTGACGGCTTTCAGCATCTCCTTGATCTTGCCCGGCAGCTCGGGGAGCTTCACCACAAGGGAGTCATACAACGCAGCACCACACGTGGGGGTGCTGCCTGGGACGGTGCAGGACACGGCCACCTGGCCGGTGTTGATGTCGTTCCCGCCGACCGTCACCGTCACTACTGTGGCACTCGCCAATTCGGCGGCGTACAGACCGGCGACGGCGGTCACATCCGTGGTCTTTGCGCCAAAGCAGCCCAGGTTCCGCACCGCGCCGCGCAGCACCGGATAGGACATCTGCGTCTGCAGGCACTCCGCAGGGAGGCCGACCGGCGGCGCTGAGTATGCCCCGCCTCCGGTGCCCGCTGCGTAGGAGTCGCCCAGGGCGATGTAGACGGGGTCGGGGCGTGCTGCGGTGGCAGGCGCGGCGGTGAAGCCGGCCACCAGCGCGATGGCGGCCACGGCGGCGGACAGCCGGCCGGACCAGCGTCTGAATGGCACATTGTTCATGATGGAATCCCCTACTGAGTCGATGCGGCGGGAGAGACCAGCGGGCGCACCGATCGGCGGCGGCCAGCGGAGCCTCCCGGGAATCCGGCTGGCGGACAGACCGCGGGGGCGACAGCCTTCCGCCCCGGAACGGTCATGCGGCCACCGTACGCGCGGGCGCCCCGGCCGAACCGGGTGGCCGCTACCTGTTTGTTGCAGCGCGTAGCCGGACGGACTACCTTGCCGGCCCCTGTCGGTTGCCCGGTCCCTGTGGTTAGCTGGCGGGGTGGAAGAGCTGGGGAGGGCTCCGGGCTGGCACGGAGCAGTCAACGCGTGGCACGTAGCCGGCGGCGTATTCCGCATGGGCCGCCGCGAGTGGCTCACCGAGGCGGGCTGGCAGCAGGCTTACGACGCCGGCATCCGCACGGTCATTGACCTGCGCAATGCAGACGAGCGGCAGCGCCGGGACACGGACCCTCCGGTGGGCGCGGCGGCGTTGGCCGCGTTCGACGTCGTTTTTGCACCCACCGAAGACCCGGACAACAGCGACTTCCGACAGCTCTGCGGTCCGTACCTGAATGATCCTGCTTCCTACCCCGACAATGCCAGGCTTTTCCCCGACAAGCTGGCCGGAGTCTTCAAGGCGGTGGCCGCGGCGCGTGGCGGCGTCGTGATCCACTGCTCGGCCGGGCGGGACCGCAGCGGGATGATCGCAGCCATGCTCCAGGACCTCGGCGGGCACAGCGAGGCCCAGATTGTCGGGGGCTATCAGCGCTCCATGAGGGGGATCAACGAGCACCACCTGCGGACGGCAACCCCGCATCCGCACGAGCGGTACCTGCCGGAAGAGACGCTGGCGCCCCTGCTTCAAGTGCGCGGTGCGAGCCTGGTGCAGTTCCTCCGCGCACTGGGCACGGAGGCGTTCCTGCGTGGCAACGGCGTAACGGACCAGGAGCTCGCGGCCATCCTGGTCAAACTGGAAGATAAAGTAACCAGGTGATGACTCCGAAGATTCAGCTGGTACTGCGGGCAGTATCTGCCGCCGCCCTTGCCCTCACCTGCTCGTTCTACGCTGTCCCGGCGCTCGCCGACGCGGAGCCTGAGCCGGCGACGGCGGCCGCTACCCCTGCCGGGCGTGCGACGGAGTCCGCGACTCCGGCCGCGACTGCGGCAGCGTCCGCGACCGCTGCGCCGTCCGCGGCAGCTTCACCTTCGGCGTCCGCTGCACCGCCCGCCGCGCCTGCTGTCCCTTCGGCGGCTGCTGTCCCGAAGGGGGACACTGCGCCCAGCGACGCCGGACTTGCGGAGGCTATCCGCCGGGATCTCGGCATGACGGTCGATGAATTCAACGCAGCGGGGGACCAGGCCAAGCGGGCTGCCGACGCTTTGCCCACCCTGCGGGTCCTCCCCGGCTATGTGGGGATCAGGCTGGACGGCGGCAAGATCCGGGTCGAGGGCGCCGGCGCCGGGCTGCAGTCCCGGGTGGACGAGCTCAACCAGACCGGTCCGGCCGAGTTCGAGCTCGTCGCCACCGCGGCCGTCCCGGAATCCACTCCGGCGCCGTCGGAAGCGCCAGGAACCGGCGCCGGGGAGTCCCGGACGGCATCGGCCGCGGAACTGGTCGCGTCCAGCACCGAGCAGCTCTTCCGGGCCTACGTCCGCGAAGTCGGCACCGACGGGTTGCAGGCCGTCGCCTACACAGACGGCCGCTTCGTCATCCGCACCGGGGGAGCGAACTCGGCCGAAGCCAAGACTCCTGCCGAAGCCGGCACGCCGGCCGAAGCGATCCCGGCCGGCGAGCAGGCCCGGCAGGCGGCGCCGGCGGCCCCGGCCCCCGGGAAAGTCTCACCGGCCGACTTTGTTGCCCGCTACGCCAACGTGGCGCTGGAACAAGGCTCGCCGATTGCCACGGAAGAGGACCTCTTCGGCGGGCAGGGCTACGTCACCGACCGGAATATCTTCTGTTCGGCAGGATTCGGTGCTTTCAATCCTGCCGGCAAGCCGGTGCTGCTGACTGCTGGCCACTGCGCCCAGGACGGCGGCGCCAAGACCGCGAGCGTCGAGCCCCGGAGCGCGGCGCCGGCCTTCGGAGCGGCCACGCCCCCGGCTCCTCCCTACGCGGGCCTCGGAACTTTCGGGTTCAGCCAGTTCGGCGGTCCCCGGAACTCCTGGATCACGGGCGAGGAGAGCAGCCCCGGCAACGTCGGCACCGACATCGCCGTCGTGGAGTCCCTCCGGAAGGGCCTCAATGTCCAGGCCGCCGCCACGGTGTGGGGCTCCGGCTCCGCCGACGACCCCGGCGCCACCGCCGTGAAGATCGTCGGTTCAGTGTCCCCCTTCCAGGGCCAGCAAGTGTGCCGCTCCGGACGGACCACCGGCTGGTCCTGCGGCACGGTGCAGGAGCTTGGCATCTACGTCGTGGGCGGCACCACTCCTGATCCGGCCGACCTCCGGGCCTTCCGCGGATTCCTGTCCAAGGATGTCCAATCCAGCGGCGGTGACTCGGGCGGTCCCTGGATCAGCGGCAACTTTGCGGTCGGGACACACTCCGCGGGAGAGGGCGTGGGAGCTGCCGAAAACTTTGCCATTGCCACCACGCTGGAGGACTCCCTCGCCCGGATCCCCGGCGGTGTCCAGCTCCAGCTTTTCCTGAACCGGCCCCAACTGCTGGCACCCGCGGTCCAGACCGTCACGGCCGGGCAGCCCGTCACCGGGCGCGTTCCGGCGGCACCGGCCTCTGCCGTTGCGGCCAATTCGAAAGTCCGCATCACCCTCGCCGGCGACGCCCCGGAACCGCCCCTCGAGGTCCCGGTGGACGCCTCCGGAAACTGGTCCTTCCCGGCGCCTTCGTCCACCGGAGCGCTCCGGTTTTCGGCCGAGACCGTGAACGGCTTCAGCCGGTCAGGAGCGGTGTCTCTCTCGGTGAACGTCTCGGACCTGGACGCACCGGTGATCACCACCCCGGCCGAGGGCGCGGCGCTGAAATCCGTCACCCGCATCGACGGCACCGGAACCGCCGGGCTGACCGTGAAACTCAACGGCGACTTCAGCGGCTCAGCAGTCGTCGCAGCGGACGGCCAGTGGACCATACGCGTCGATGAACCTGCCCCCGGCCGGTACTCCATGCGTGCCGTCCAAACGTCCAAGGGCGAGGCGGACAGCCCCGCCGTCACCCGGAACTTCGCCGTTGATGCGCCGGCCGTTGTCCCGGCAGAGCCCGCTGCGCCGACTGTGGAAGCGGCGGCGCCCGGGAACACGGCCGCCCAACCGCCCGTCCTGCCGGCCGGCTCCGGCCAACTGCCGGACACCGGCGCAGGTTCGCTCCTGCCGACGGCGGGGCTCGCTGGCGGCGCGATCCTCCTCGGCAGCGTCCTGCTGGTTGCGGCACGGCGCCGGACGGCCAGCTGACTCCCGTCCTTACTGGCCAATGGCCGTGAGTTCGCCGGAAAGCTGCGGGATCGCCGTATGGCTGCGGCGACCCCGCAGCTTTCCGGCGAACCCGGTGGCTTCGCCCGATCAGGCCTTGCGGTCCAGCAGCAGGTTGGTAATCCGCAGGGTGCACAGCCGCTGGCCGGTCTCGTTGGTGATCACAACTTCGTGGGTGGTCACGGTCCCGCCGAGATGGATGGGCGTGGCCGTGATGGTGATGAGCCCCTCGCGGGCCGACTTGTGGTGGGTCGCCGAGACGTCCACGCCCACCGCCGTCTTCCCGAGCGTGCTGGCGTGAATGACGGCGGCCCAGGAGCCCACCGCCTCGCCGACGGCCAGCGAGGCGCCGCCGTGCAGGAGGCCGAAGGACTGCCGGTTACCTTCCACCGGCATCGTCGCGACAACCCGCTCCACCGATTCCTCGACGATTTTCACGCCCATCTTCTCGTCCAGTTCGCCGAGCGTGATTTTCCAAAGCTCGGCATTCCGCGGCTCGGGTGTCATGGGTTCTCCTCTGTGGCCGGATGATCCAGGCTGGTCTGTGCCGCCGCAACTAGTGTGCGGCAGGCCTCATTCATGTACTGTAGACATATTACCGAACGGACGGTCAGTAATGCATTGGCCGTGTTGATCTTGCCCCGCGTTGGAAGGACCCGTCAACGATGACCACCACTGCAACTGCTCCGGAATCCACAGTAGACACTGTCGAGATCGTTCCCAGCTTCGTCAGGGATTCCTGGTGGACCCCCGACGCCGGCTCCGCGGCCGGCGCGGCGCCAGTCCTGGATGCCAGCACGGGCGAACTCCTGGCCAGGGTCAGCACCGAAGGACTGGACCTCGCCGCCGTCGTCGACTACGGACGCACCACGGGGCATGCGGAACTGGGCAAACTGACCTTCCACCAGCGCGCGCTCAAGCTCAAGGAACTGGCGCAGTACCTCAACGGCCGCCGCGACGAGTTCTACGCGCTCTCGGCCCAGACCGGTGCCACCAAGATCGACTCGATGATCGACATCGACGGCGGCATCGGAGTGCTGTTCACCTTCGGCTCCAAGGGCCGCCGCGAACTGCCCAACTCCCAGGTGGTGGTGGACGGCCCCATGGAGGTGCTGTCCAAAGACGGATCGTTCGCCGGTGAACACATCTACACCCGCATCCCGGGCGTCGCCGTGCAGATCAACGCCTTCAACTTCCCCGTGTGGGGCATGCTTGAGAAGCTCGCCCCGGCCTTCCTCGCCGGCGTGCCGACCATCGTCAAGCCTGCCACCCCCACCGGCTATGTGGCCGCGGCTGTGGTCAAAGCGATCGACGAATCCGGCATCCTGCCCAAGGGCTCGCTGCAGCTGATTTCCGGCTCCGTCCGCACCCTGCTGGACCACCTCGACTACCGCGACCTCGTGGCCTTCACCGGCTCCGCCTCCACGGCGAACACGCTCAAGTCCCACGTCAACGTGGTCAAGGGCGGGGTCCGATTCACTTCGGAAACCGATTCCCTGAACGCCGCGATCCTGGGCCCCGACGCCGTCAAGGGCACGCCGGAATTCGACGCCTTCATCAAGTCCCTCGTCACCGAGATGACCGCCAAGGCCGGCCAGAAGTGCACCTCCATCCGCCGCGCGATCGTGCCGCAGGAACTGGTCTCCGACGTCGTTGCCGCCGTGGGGGAGCGGATCCGGGAACGTGTCGTGCTGGGTGACCCCCGCGCCGAGGGCGTCACCATGGGCGCCCTGGCCTCCCGCGAGCAGCTCGCCGACGTCCGCGCGGCCGTCCGGACCATGCTCGACGCCGGCGGCGAACTGGCGTACGGCACCCTCGATTCGCCGAAGGTCACCAGCGCCGACGGAAGCATCGGCGTCGTCGAGGACGGCGCCTTCATGTCTCCCGTGTTGCTGAGCTGGGCCGATCCGGAAGCCGACGAGGTCCACTCACTCGAGGCGTTCGGCCCGGTATCGTCGGTGATCGGCTACACCGACCTGGCCGACGCCGTCCGCCTCGCAGCCCGCGGCGGCGGCTCCCTCGTGGCCTCGGTCTGCACCAACGATCCCGAGGTTGCCCGCGAGCTCGTCACCGGCATCGCAGCCCACCACGGGCGGGTGCTCATGCTCAACCGCGAGGACGCGCGCAGCTCCACCGGCCACGGCTCCCCGGTCCCGCACCTGGTCCACGGCGGCCCGGGGCGGGCCGGCGGCGGCGAGGAACTCGGCGGCATCCGCTCCGTGATGCACCACATGCAGCGCACCGCCATCCAGGGCTCGCCGAACATGCTGACGGCCGTCACCGGCCTCTGGCACACCGGTGCGGACCGCAACTTCACCCTGGACACCGAGGGCCAGCACCCGTTCCGGAAGTCCCTGGCCACTCTGCACATCGGCGACGCCATCCGTTCGGAGCTGCGCGAAGTGAGCCTCGAGGAGATCACCAAGTTCGCCAACTCCACCGGCGACACCTTCTACGCCCACACCAACCAGGAGGCTGCCGCGGCCAACCCGTTCTTCCCGGGCATCGTGGCGCACGGCTACCTGCTGCTGGCCTGGGGCGCCGGACTCTTCGTGGAGCCCGCGCCGGGCCCGGTCCTGGCCAACTACGGCCTGGAGAACCTGCGCTTCATCACCCCCGTGGCGGCGGGCGACTCCATCCGGGTGACCCTGACGGCCAAGAAGATCACCCCGCGCGAGACCGACGAGTACGGTGAGGTGGCCTGGGACGCCGTCCTGACCAACCAGGACGACGAAATCGTCGCGGCCTACGACGTCCTCACCCTCGTGGAGAAATAGACCACCACCTGTGCACTGCGCGTATAGTGGCAGACTCTTTCTGCCGCGCTCCGGCGTAAAATCTTCATCGTAGGAGGTGGCGATATGACCCTAGTACTCAACAAAGCCACAACAGTCCTGCCAGTAGATGATGCAGAACGCGCCCGGCGTTTCTACGCCGAGACGCTTGGTCTCCCGCACCGTGGAGTGGCAGACGACGGAAGCGAACTATTTGGCAGCGGCGACGGCCCCATGCTGCAGCTGATGCCGGTCAGGGACGGAAAGCATTCCGAGCACACGACCCTGAGTTTTGAAGTTTCTGAGATCGAACGGACCGTCCAGGAGATGGAATCCAAGGGAGTCCAGTTCCAGGACTACGACCTCCCTGATCTCAAGACCGAGAACCACATTTGTACAACGGATTCGGAGAAGTGCGCCTGGTTCATGGATTCGGAGCGCAACATCCTCTGCGTGCACGAGAACATCACCACGCAGGCTGACTACCAGCTCTGAACCCGGCCCTGAGCGCAGGGCACATTTAGATCACGGTGTAACCCGGGCGGGGGCACATCGGCGCGGACACGCCGGAATTCGCCGGCACAACACGTGCCGCGGCCGTCAAAGTGCCACCGCACCGCTCGGACGCGACCATGGCGTGACGGGGTGGGGCTGCAACACGCCATCGACCCTCACGTCGACGCGCTCAGTGAAGAAACTGATGAGGCCGTGGATCTGGGCCGCATCCGGGAACCGCCGGTCATAGCTCCACGCGATGTTCAGGCCCTGCCCGGACTCCGGGTAGCTCCAGTAGCTGGCCTGGCCCTTGTATGGGCAGACGGTCCGCTTGGGGCTCTCCTCCATCAGATCCAGCCGCACATCCGTCGGCGGGATGTAGTACCGCACCGGCAGCAGCGTCTCGTAGAGCAACTGCGCGCCGGTGGTGCTGGCGAGCGTCACGCCGTCGAGCGCCACGTCCACGTCCCTGGACGACGCGCGGATATCAACGCGGTGGAACGGATCGCGGGGGTGGCCGATGATTTCCTCATCGTCCTCCAGCCAGTCGAAGGCGGAGAAATCCAGCACCACATAGCCGGCAAGGTCGGGGTCCTCGGGCCGGAAGGCAGCCCGGGGAACCGTTGCCCCCGCCAAGACAACGTCGAGTTCCTCGCCGGCGCACGTGTGCTTGCCAAACGCCGTTTTGGGGTCGAGCGATTTCGGTGCCTCGCCTTGGCGCAGGGCGAAGGCGTGTTCCTCGACGGAAGCCGCCGGCAGGGGCGGCGGGGCGAGTTCCGCCAGGAGTTCCTGCTCCGGCACGGCAAAGATGGGGGTGATCCGCCGAGGTTCCCAAATCAGAAGGGCCCGCGCCGTGTCGACCACAACGCTGCCGTCGTGACTCGCACGGACCCTTTTGGCGGTGGGTTCGTAGCGCAGCTGGGGGAAAGTGCCAATGAGCACCTTCGAGAGTCTGGTGGCCATCCTTCCAGCGTGGACCCGGCGCCCCGCGCCGTCAATGACTGCACCACTGACAGCGCCACTGACAGCGGGAGGCGGGGAAGGTCCCGCCTAGCGGGGGACGTGCAGGCCGTGGAACGCCATGGTGATGACGTCGTCGGCCAGCTTTTCCGGAGACAGCGACCCGCCGGGCTTGTACCACTCGACAATCGAGTTGACAGTGCCGAACAGCAGGCGGGTCACGGTGCGGGGATCGATGTCCTGGCGCAGGGAACCCTCGTCCCGGGCCTCGGAGATCAGGGCGGCGACCTTGTGGTCGAAGGTGCGTCGCCGTTCCAGCGCGTTCCGTTCGATCTCCGTGTTTCCGCGCAGGCGCAGCAGCAGCGTCACGAACGGCAGCCGCTCCACCAGCACCGAGATGGTCTGGCGCACCACAAACTCCAGCCGGGCGTCGGCCGAACCGGACGTGGCCCCGGGCTGGTCCAGGATCGACTCGAGCCCGCCCAGTGCGTGGTCGAGGGCGAGCTTCAGCAGGTCGCCCTTGGACGGCACATGGTGGTAGATCGCGGACTTGGAGATGCCCAGGTTCTCGGCAAGGATGCCCATCGAGGTGGCGTCGTAGCCGTGGCGGTTGAAGACGTCGACGGCGATCACCAACACCGACTGCTGGTCATAGCCGGGGCGGCCGCGCTTGGTGGTGCTTGCTGTGCTGGGCATAGTCGCTAGTTTCTCACGATCAGCTAGTCACTCAGGCCTTCGGGCGCATGTCGTAGATCCGGCGGAGCTTGCCATTGGAACGCTCCAGCGATCCGGGCTCGACGATATCCACAGCGCACGAAGACCCGACGTGGATCTTGATCTGCTGCTGCAGTACCTTGGCGGCCGAGGCAGCGCCCTCGACGGTGACCGACTCGCGGCGTTCGATCTTCACCGTGAGCTGGTCCATGCGCTGGCCCGCGGGGCGGGTCAGCTCGAGCTGGAAGTGCGGGCTGAGCTCCGGGATGCGCAGCGCAATTTCCTCGATCTGCGACGGGAACAGGTTCACGCCGCGCAGGATGATCATGTCATCGCTGCGGCCGGTGATCCTGCCCATGCGGCGGTGCGCGGGGCGGGCCGTGCCCGGCAGCAGCCGGGTGAGGTCCTTGGTGCGGTACCGGATGATCGGCAGCGCTTCCTTGGTGAGGGAGGTGAAGACCAGCTCGCCGTGTTCGCCGTCGCCGAGGACCTTCGAGGGATCGAAGGCGTCGACGATCTCGGGGCGGAAGTGGTCCTCCCAAATGTGGCTGCCGTCCTGCGTTTCCACAGCCTCGCCGGCGACTCCCGGGCCCATGACCTCGGAGAGCCCGTAGATGTCGCAGGCCTTGATGTTCATGGTGACCTCGAGCTCGTGCCGCATTTCCTCGGTCCACGGCTCGGCACCGAGCACGGCGTACTTCAGCGAGGTCGAGGCCGGGTCGATGCCCTGCTTGACCATGGCATCGGCGATGGTCAGCAGGTAGGTGGGCGTGGCCAGAATGGCGTCCGGCTTGAAGTCCTGGATGAGCGTGATCTGGCGTTCGGTCTGCCCGCCGGAGATGGGGATGACCGTGCAGCCGAGCGCCTCGGCGCCGGCGTGGGCACCCAGGCCGCCCGTGAACAGGCCGTAGCCGTAGGCGTTGTGGACCTTCATGCCGGGGCGGACACCGGAAGCGCGCAGCGAACGTGCCACGAGCTTGGCCCAGTCGGCGAGGTCCTTTTTGGTGTAACCGACCACCGTGGCGCGGCCCGTCGTGCCCGAGCTGGCATGGATCCGGGCCACCTCGTGCTGCGGTACGGCGAACATGCCGAACGGGTATTCGAGGCGAAGGTCTTCCTTGGTGGTGAAGGGGAACTTGCCGAGGTCGGCGAGCTCGCGGAGGTCCGTCGGGTGGATGCCGGCGTCGTCGAATTTGCGCTTGTACAGCGGAACACGGTCATAGGCGTAGGCCACGGTGTGCTGCAGCCGGCTGAGCTGCAGCGCCTCGAGCTCGTCCCTGGACATGGTTTCTTCGCGGTCCAGGACGGCATCACTGGTAGCGGCGACAGTTTCTTGGGTCATCTGGTTTGCCCGTTTCTATTTCTTGGAGATGGTGCGGCTGCGGCCGCGGAACTCGGCGACGAGTTCGCCCGCAGGGGCGCCGGTGGCGTTGTCGGTGGGGAGCTGGCCCGGAAGCGTGGGGGCCGCGCCGGCCGGTGCCGCCGTCGGAGTGCCCGACTCGGGGTCGGCGGCGTAGATCTGGATGTCGTACAGCCCGCTGCGGCCGGTGCTGGCGCGGCGGTTCGCGACGGCGGTCAGCACTTGTCCGCGGAAGGCGGGCTTCAGGAAATTGATGTCGACGCCGGCAGCGACTGTGATGTTGGAGTCCTCACCCGGAAGCGGTTTGGCCGGGTTGCAGGCGAGGGCGAATGCGGTGTCGCCGAAGGCGAAGATCATTCCGCCGTGGGCCATGCCGAAGCCGTTGAGCATTTCCTGCCGGAGCGTCATGCGGATCGTGGCGTGGCCGTCCTCCAGCGCCACGACTTCGATGCCCATCCACTCCGAGGCGTAGTCGTCTTTCAGGATGGGGTGAATGTCCCCGGAAACCGTCAGTTCAGCCATGCGTCATTGCCTCCAGCTTTATTTACCGAATGTTCATTAGGTAATCCCATTCCGATGCCCGCTGTCAAGAGCGGACGCGGGATTACGCCGTTTCCGGACACGTAAAATCCGGGCAGGATCGGCGTTGCGGACCGGAGAAAGTAGGGTGGGAAGGAAGTAGCACTACTTCACAGCAAAGGGCGGGCCATGGCTAAGGGAATCTACGTCAGTGCGACCACTCCGGGTTCCGGCAAGTCACTGATTGCCCTGGGCCTGGCGGACACCCTGCACCGGCATGCGGATCGGATCGGTTTCTTCAAACCGGTGGTTCATGGCAACGATGCCGCAGCGGACCCCATGGTGGCCCTCATGAAGGCGAGGTTCGATCTCGATGACCAGCGCTGCCGCGGCGGCCTGACGTTTGCCGAGGTCCGTGCGCTGCTGGCCGAGGGAAACAGGGCGGAGATCGACTCCCGCTGCGTGGAGATCTTCGCCGAGATGTCCCGCCACTGCGACGTAGTGATCGTGGAGGGAACAGACCTCACCGGCCAGGACGCCGCCGTCGAATTCGACCTCAATGCCCGCCTCGCGAACAACCTCGCCGCGCCCATCGTGGCCGTGGTGGGCGCGAAGGGTCTCACGATCGCGGAGGCGGCCGACGCCGTCGAGGTTGCCCGCAAGGAACTGGCGGCGGAACGCTGCAGCCTCCTGGCCATCATGGTCAATCGTGCCGACCCGGACGCCGTGGACGGGATCGCGGCCGCCGTGAAGCCGGGGGCGTCCGGCCGCCCCGTGTACGTCTTCCCGGAGCTGGAGGACATTGCCCGGCCCACCACCGGCGAGGTGGCCTCGGCCCTCGGGATCCGCCAGGTGGCCGGCCGCCCGGATATGGAACGCGACGTCCATTCCATCAAGGTGGCGGCGATGAACGTGGCCAACTTCCTGCACGTGCTCGACGACGGCGCCCTGGTGATCGTCCCGGGTGACCGCGCGGACGTGATGGTCGCGTGCCTCGCGTCGTCGTTCTCGCCGGAATTCCCGGTGCCGTCGGCGCTCATCCTCACCGGCGGCCTGGCCCCGGACCCCAACATCTACTCGCTGCTGGCGCAGGCCCCGTTCCCCGTATTCGCGGCCCCGGGCGACACCTACACCACCGCCAAGCGCGTGTCCGAAGTCCGCAGCGAGATATGGTCCGGGCACCGCCGCAAGGTGGCCTCGGCCGTGGGGCTGTGGGCCAAACGCGTGGACGAGGCCGAGCTGGTGGAGCGGCTGCACCTGCCGCGGCTGGAGCGGATGACGCCGCTGCGGTTCCTGCACGACCTAATTGGACGGGCACGGCTGCAGCGCCGGCACATCGTCCTGCCCGAGGGGAACGACGTGCGGATCCTGCGTGCCGCTGAAATCCTGCACCGGCGGGACGTTTGCGACCTCACGATCCTGGGCAACGAGTCGGAGGTCCGGGAACTGGCGTCCACCCAGGGCATCGACCTCGCCGGCATGAGCATCGTGGACCCCGCGACGTCGGAGCTGCGCCAGCAGTTTGCCGAGACGTATGCGGAGCTGCGGGCGCACAAGGGCGTGGACCTGGCCCGGGCACTGGAAGTGATGCTCGACGGCAGTTACTTCGGCACCATGATGGTGCAGCTGGGCGTGGTGGACGGCATGGTCTCCGGTGCCGCACACACCACTGCGCACACCATCCGTCCCGCGCTGGAGTTCGTCAAAACCCGCGAGGGCGTCAAGATCGTCTCCTCCGTGTTCCTGATGCTGATGCCGGACCGCGTGCTGGTCTACGGTGACTGCGCGGTGAACCCGGATCCGAACGCGGAGCAACTGGCGGACATCGCACTGGCCTCGGCCGAGACTGCAACCCAGTTCGGCGTGGAACCGCGCGTGGCCATGCTGTCATATTCCACCGGCGGGTCCGGCACCGGCGAGGCCGTGGACAAAGTCCGGCAGGCCACCGAAGCGGTGAAGGCCCGCCGCCCGGACCTCGCCGTCGAAGGACCCATCCAGTACGACGCCGCCGTGGACGCCGCGATCGCCGCGTCGAAGATGCCGGGCTCCACAGTGGCCGGTCAGGCCACCGTCTTCATCTTCCCGGACCTGAACACCGGCAACAACACCTACAAGGCCGTCCAGCAGTCCTCCGGCGCCGTCGCCGTCGGACCCGTGCTGCAAGGGCTGCGCAAACCGGTGAACGACCTCTCCCGCGGCTGCACGGTCGAGGACATCGTCAACACGGTGGCCATCACCGCCATCCAGGCCCAGTCCGTCGACCACCCGTCCGAAAAACAGTCCGCCCCACTCCAGTCCACGGAAGCCAAGGCTTAGGAGGCCGCATGCTCGTGCTCGTCATCAACTCAGGCTCGTCGTCGCTCAAGTACCAGGTCCGCGATGTTGAAGCCGGCAGCGTGCTGGCCGAGGGGCTGGTCGAAAGGATCGGCATGGGCACCGGCGGCGAGGGCGACGGCGAAATCGTGGGCCCCCGCGACCACGCCGAGGCCCTGGAGCAGGTGGACGCCGAGATCCACGCGGCGCTCGGGGACCGGATGCTGGACGCGGTGGGACACCGTGTGGTGCACGGCGGGGAGCGCTTCTCGGAGCCGGTGCTGGTCAACAACGAAATTGCCCGGGCCATTGAACGGCTCAACCCGCTGGCGCCGCTGCACAACCCCGCCAATGTGCTCGGGATCCGCGCCATCTCGAAGAAGTGGCCCGAGTTAGCGCAAGTGGCCGTGTTCGACACCGCCTTCCACCGCACCCTGCCGGAGTACGCCTGGCGCTACGCAGTGCCGGACGAGCTGTACACGAACCATGGCATCCGCCGCTACGGCTTCCATGGCACCTCCCACGAGTACGTGGCGCACCGGGCGGCGGCGCTGCTGGATGTACCGGTGGAGGAGTTCGACGCCGTGATCGCGCACCTGGGCAACGGTGCCTCAATCACGGCGATCCGCGGCGGCGAGTCAGTGGACACGTCCATGGGCTTCACCCCGCTGGAAGGTCTTGTGATGGGAACGCGTTCCGGTGACCTGGATCCGTCCATCCTGGTGTTCCTTGGGCGGGCGGGCTGGTCGCCGGAAGACCTCGATTCCATGCTGAACCGGCAGTCCGGCCTCAAGGCTCTGGCCGGGAACAACGACATGCGCTCAGTGGTGGAGGCCGCGGAAGCCGGCGATGCCAAAGCGGCCATGGCCCTCGCCGTCGCCTCCTACCGGCTCGCGAAGTACATCGGCGGCTACCATGTGGCCGTCGGCGGGGCCAAGGCGCTGGTCTTCACGGCCGGGATCGGCGAGAACTCCCACCAGTTCCGCGCACTGGTCGCGGAGCGGCTCGGCGCGCTGGGCGTGCAGCTCGACGCCGGCCTGAACCGGCAGCGCTCCAAGGAACCGCGGGTGATTTCCACGCCCGTCTCTGCTCTGCCGGTGCTTGTGGTGCCCACGGACGAGGAACGCGCTATCGCGGAGGCGACCGCCGCCGTCGTCGGCCAGGCGTCGGTTGCTCCGTAACCGCCCTTTTGAGGGCCCATAACGGCCCCTGCGGAGCAATCGATGGGTAGCGTGGGGGCATGACGGAACTCAACCTGCCCATCCACACCGAACGGCTCGTGCTGCGCCGCTTCGAGGGCGCTGACCTGGACGCGTACCACGCCTACCACTCGCTGCCCGAAACCGCCCGGTTCCTGCCCGGGGAGGCGAAGAGCTACACCAAGTCCATGGAGTCCGTGGGCAAGTACGCCAACTTCGTCTTCGAGAAAGAGGGCGACTGGATCTGCCTGGCCATCGAGGCCGCCGACGCCCCCGGACAGCTGCTCGGCGAGGTGGTGCTCAAATGGCTGCCCGGCTGCGGCCAGGCCGAGATCGGCTGGAGCCTGGCCCCGGAAGCGCGGGGCAAGGGCGTCGGCACGGAAGCCGCCGAAGCCCTGTTGAAGCTCGGCTTCGAGGAACTGGGTTACCACCGGATGGACGCCAAGCTCGACGCGCTCAACACTGCCTCGGCCGCGCTGTGCGAACGGCTGGGCATGCGGCTGGAATCGCGGCAGGTGGACAAATGGCACTACAAGGACCAATGGGCCACGGAAGTCGTCTACGCCATCCTCGACGACGAATGGAAGTCCCGTCAGCCCGTGAAGGGTTTAACGGACTGACGGAGATGGCCGGAATGACGTGATCATTCCGGCCATCTCCGTCGGGTGCTGTACGCCTAGGGCGTCGGCGATGCCGTGGCCGTCGGCGAAGGCGGGACCTGGCCCGCGCCGGTGCCCGGCGCGGGCGGGGCCGGCGTTGAAAGTCCCGGTTGCGCCGTCGTGGTGTCAGCGGGCGGGGTGGCGGGCTGCGATCCGGACGCCGCCGTCCCCCCGGTGGGCGCCTGAACCGGAGCGGTCTGGGCAGGGCCGCCGGCCGGCTGCGGTGTCCCGGTGGCCCCCGGGGACGGTGGCTGCGTGCCCGACGGCGACGGGCCCGCCGTCGTGGGCGGTGCAGTCGCCGAGCCCGACCCAGCCCCCGGGCTCGCGCTGGGATCGCCGGCGATCACGTCCATGACCTGCTGTTTGAAGGCGCTCAGCCGTCCCTGGATTTCCGACAGCGGCACCTTCTGCAGGTTCCGGCCGAAGTCCGCGATCTGCTGCCACAGCTCATTCAGCCTGGCCGCTCCGTCCGCACTCAGCGGCCCGTCCAGGGTCAGCACCAGCTGGTCCGCCAGGGCGTAAGTCAGGCACCGGAGGCAGTTGTAGTTGGCGGCCGCCGAGAGGTTCTCCGGGACGATCACATCGGTCTGGCCCACGATCAGGACCACCTGGAAGCCCACCGCGACGGCGGTGCAGTCCGCGCAGCTGGCAAAGGCGTAGGCCTCGTTGCGGGTCTGGACGTCCTCTCCGTCGTCGGCCCAGACCAGCGCGAAGGCGACGTCGTAGACCACCGAGCCGTCCGTGGTGTTGACCGCGAGCGAGAAGTTGCCGTCCGCCTCGGGCGCGGCGGGCTGGTCGAAGGGAAACACCCAGGAGGGGGCCGTCGCCGGTCCGCTGCCGGATCCGGCGGCCTGCCGGGGCACCAGCACCATGCTCAGCTGGGGTTCGTCCCGGGTCGGCTTCCGGGCACCTTCGGGCCAGAGCGCCACGGTCCTGCCGGCCCGGCCCTCCCGCATCCCGGATCCCGGTGCCGCCGGGAAGACGGCGGTGGTCGCGTCGGCGAGGGTGCCGCGCTCGTAGGGCTGGACGGGACGGTAGCTCTCCGTCCCGGGCCACCAGGCCCAGGCCAGCCCGGCCAGCACGGCGCCGATCACGGCGATTGCGGTCCCGCGCTGGAGGGCTTTGCCCCGGGTCCTCTGCCAGAGGCCCGTCAGGACCTGCCGCCCCAGACGCAGCAGGATGTAGAAGACCGCGAGCACGGGAAGCGCGACGGCGGCAATGGCCAGGACGCGGACGGAGGCGTCAAGGAAGTCGCCCTTCCCGAAGCTCGCGACGAGCATGGCGTACTGGTTCACTGTGCTGGCCCAGGCGGTGCCAAGGAGGCGCGGCAGGGACAGGACCATCATGACCATGCTGAAGAGCAGCAGTGGCACGGTGACCAGCACCCAGATGGTCACGACGGCGCGCGCCCACGGCTTGAGGGCCTGCGCTTCGGGGTCGTTCCAGCGCCACGGCAGGAGGCTGAGCAGGGTGGGCTTGATCCGCTGGAAGAGGTCCGGTACCCCGGTGGCGTCCGCGAGGATGTGGTATCCGTCGAAGCGGACCAGCGGAAGGAGCTGGCGGACCATCTGCAGGAGCTGGGTGACGATGACGAGCAACAAGGCGTCATAGCCGGTGGCCCACCAGATCCCCATCATGGCCACGGCCACGATTGCGTTGAAGTACAGGCCGCCGAGGTCGGTCCGGAGGCGGCCGGCGCGGCCCAGCCGGTAGGAGTCGGTCACATCGGTGTAAAAGGCGGGCCAGATGAGGTACAGGCCGGTGCCCATCGCTCCCGGGGTGGCACCGCCGCGGCGGGCCCCGGCCGCGTGGCCGAACTCGTGTAACCCTGCGGACAGCGCGGTGACCAGCAGGATCAGCAGCACGAGGCCGGGGTTGGCGAAGGCCTCATGCGTGGCCGAGGCGAGGCCCTTCACCATCAGCACCCACCAGCAGGTCGCGACGAAGGCCGCGGTAACCGCCGCCACTACCAGCGGGTTGAACAGGACCGTGAACGGCGCCGTCAGTTTGCGCGTGCGCTCCGGGTCCGTCACCGAATAGCGGAAGCGCATCCCCAGCAGGGGATCGGATTTGCGGACCTCGGGCTGGGTTCCGTCCGCCAGTTGCAGCAACCCGAGCGGCAGCAGCTGGGACTCGATCAGGGTCCGGACGTTGTCGGGGCTGACCAGCCGGCCGGAGCGGGCACTCGCGTGCGCTGCGATTTCCTCGAGCCCCCGGGTGCCGTCAACCGCTTCGAGAGTGAGGTAGAGCAGCCCGGTGAGCTGCAGCGTCTGCCCGTCGGCGCGCCTGACCAGCGACGGCGCCTCGCGGTAGCCGGAGCCCTTCGTCTCGCCGAGCAGCTGGACCCCGTCAGCCCGGACGGGGATCTGCAGGGTGCAGACGGCGGGAGCTGGCGCAGGGGAAGCCGGCGGGCCGTCCGCTGTGGACGGCCCGCCGTGCGTGGTACTCATTCAGGAACTACTGACGGAGGTCGGACTGCTGGTCGGCGGTGGCCGTGGCCTCACCTTCGATGTCCTGGTTGATGATCGCGTCCTGCTGGGCCACGGCGAAGGCGTCGCTGTCGATCGAGCCGATGTTGGCGGCCACTGCAGCATCGATCGGTGCGGCCACGTTCGCGTTGGCCGCCACGGCGCCGTTGATCGGGGCCGCAATGTCGGCGTCGGCGGCGAGGTCCACGTTCACATTGAGCAGGTTCCCGTTGACGGCGCCGGCGGCGTCGGTGGGCACAGCGCCCAGGTCGGGAGCCGTACCGGCCGTACCGGCGTCGGTAGTAGTGCCGGTGCCGGTGCCGTCCCCGGCGGTGCCGGTGGCCTGGTCGATGGTGCTGTCCTGGGCGGATTCCGCGGTGGCGTCGGCCGTGATGCCCTGGTTGATGATGACACCCTGATCGGCGAGGGCCTGGGACTCGGAGCCGAAGGACAGGATGTTCGCGGAGGCCGCGGCGTCAATCGGGGCGGCGACGTTGGCGTTGGCCGCGACGGCGAGGTCGATCGGAGCTGCCGCGTTGATGCCGAGGTCCAGATCGGCGTTGAGGTCCAGCACGGACGCCACTTCCTTGTCCGGAAGGGCGGTGCCCGACTCTGCCATCAGCTCATCGTCGGTCAACGGGGTCATTCCCTGCTCAACGCTCATAGCAAATTCCATCTCTGGCGCACGCGGCGCCCGGTCATGGTTCAACGACGCCCCGCCCCCAGCGGCCGGGTTCCACGTCGGTGAGCCCATCATGCCAGTAAATACTAAGCATGATGACCAATTATCCGGTGGTGGACTCCCGCCGCCGCGCCGGGCTATTTCAGCCCGGCACCCGGGAGCAGCGCCGTGGCGCCCAGGGAATCGGCGACGAAGGCGTAGTCCCAGGCCCGTTCCTTCCACTGCACGTAGCGGCCGGAGGCGCCGCCATGGCCGCCTTCCATTTCGATCTTCATAACGATCGGCTCGCTGCCGGTGTTCAGTTCGCGCAGCCGCTGGACCCATTTCGCCGGCTCCACATAGAGTACGCGGGTGTCGTTGAAGCTCGTCACGGCCGCGATCTTGGGGTAGTCCACCGCGCGGACGTTCTCGTACGGGGTGTAGGACTTCATGTACGCGTAGACGTCGGGGTCCGTGATGGGGTTTCCCCATTCCTCCCACTCCAGCGCTGAGAGCGGCAGTTCCGGGTCCAGGATGGTGGTCAGGGCGTCCACGAACGGGACGGCTGCCACGATCGCGGCATACTTTTCCGGTGCCAGGTTGGCGACGGCGCCCATCAGCAGGCCGCCGGCGGAGCCGCCCATCGCCGCAATCCGGGCCGGGTCCACCCAGCCGGATCCGGCAAGCCAGTCGGTGGCTGCGATGAAGTCGGTGAAGGTGTTCTTCTTGTGCAGCTTCTTGCCGCTGTCGTACCAGTGCCGGCCGAGTTCCCCGCCGCCGCGGATGTGCGCGATCACGAACACGATGCCCCGGTCCAGCAGCGAGAGCCGGGGGATGCCGAATCCGGGGTCCATGCTCAGCTCGTAGGAGCCGTAGCCGTACACGAGTCCGGCTGCCGTGGCGTCCTGCTGCACCGATTTGTGGCGCAGCACGGACAGCGGGATCCGGGTCCCGTCCCCCGCGACAGCCCATTCCCGGGTGGCGACGTAGTCCGTGGCGGAGTAGCCGCCCAGCACCGGGCTTTCCTTGCGCAGCAGCAGTACACCGGCGGGCTTCTCCGCGGTGGGCAGCACGAAGTCGTAGACCCGCGACGGGGTGAAGTAGGAGGTGTAGCCCATCCGGATCACCGGAGCCTCGTAGTCCGACCCGGCAACGCCGGCGGTGTACAGCTCCTCATCGAAGGCGGGTTCGACCGGTTCGCCCTGCTCCGGGGTGCCGAGGCCGGCCAGGGCCAGGACCTGCACACGTTCGATCGTGTCCTTGCGGACCGAGACCACCAGGTGGGTCGCGGTGACGCCGGCGCCGTTGACGCGCACGTCGTCCGAATGCGCGACGACGGTGGTCCAGTGCTGCCCGGCGAGCGGTTTGTCGAGTTCGGCCGGGTCCACGAGGGAGACCATGGAGTTGATGGCGTCCTTGTTGTGGGTCAGCACAATTGCCTCCGCCGGCCGGCCGGCCGCGTCGGCGAGAAGGAACGGCTCTGCCTCGTAGAGGATGCGTTCCTGCCGGGAGATCACGGTGCGCAGTCCGGCGTCGGGGTCCTCGAAGCGCAGCAGCCGTGTCTCGCTGAACTCGGAGCAGCCGATGCTCAGCACGAGGTGGCGGCGGTCAGCGGACAGCTCGAAGCCCAGCCACATGGCGACGTCGTCCTCCTGGTAGATCACCTCATCGTCGGTGACGGGCGTGCCCAGCGTGTGGGCCTTCACCTGGTACGGCCGCCACGAATCGTCCACCACGGTGTAGAAGATCCGGGTGCCGTCAGGGGAGAACGAGATGCCGTAAAAGACGTTCTCGATCACGTCGGGCAGGAGTTCGCCGGTCCGGAGGTCCTTGACGCGCAGGGTGAAGCGCTCGTCCCCGGCGTTGTCCACGGCGTAGGCGTAGAGGCTGCCGTCCACGGTCACGGCGGTGCCGCCAACGGCGAAGAACGGCTTCCCTTCCGCTTCCACGTTGCAGTCGAGCAGGACTTCCTCGCCGGACAGTCCGACGCCGGCCTCCACTGCGGGGGGCGTCCAGTCCGCCACAGGATCCCCGGTGTCCAAGGCCTTGACGCGGCACTGGATGCCGTACTCCTTGCCCTCGACGGAGCGGGTGAAGTACCACCAGCCATCTTTGCGGTTCGGGACAGACAAGTCTGTCTCCTGGGTGCGTCCCTTGATCTCCTGGAAGATGGCCCCGCGCAGCGGCTGCTGGTGGGCGGTCACCGCTTCCTGGTAAGCGTTTTCGGCCGTGAGGAGGTCGACGACGTCCGCCGATTCCTTGTCGCGCAGCCACTCGTAGTTGTCCTCGAAGGCGTCGCCGTGGTGGGTGCGGAGGGCGGGGACCTTCCTGGCGACGGGAGGCTGCGGGGAGGGCTGAACAGGAATCTGGGTCATAGACCCAATCTACCGAACGGCAGCGGCTCAGTTGCCGTTCTGCAGGTTGTTCGCCGCCACGTACTCGGCGAGGCGCTGCCCGGACAGTGCGGCGGACACCGCGGCTGTCGCGGCGGGATTCTGCCTGATGATGGACTGGCCGTCTCGGCTGGTGCCGGGGCCGGCCGTCGGAAGCGTGAAGAACACGCCGCGCCCCGGGACCGCGTTGCGGAGGCTGAAGCCCAGGGTTTCCAGCGACTCCAGGGTGAAGCTGGTGTCCAGCGTGACGTGCGGAAGAACGGTCCTGACGAGCTGCCGGACGGTGTTGCGGTCCGCCAGTCCGCCTTCGGCCGCCATTTTGGCCATCACGGCCTGCAGGAAGGTCTGCTGGTTGCGGACCCGCTGGTAGTCACCGTCCACAAAGGCGTGACGTTCCCGGACGAACGCCAGCGCCTGGGCGCCGTTCAGCCGGTTCACGCCGGGCCGGAAGTAATACCGGGTGTCGACCGTGGACGTGAACGGCCGCCGCACGTCCACGTCGACGCCGCCGAGGGCGTCGGTCATGGCGGCGAACCCCTCAAAGTCCAGCATCACCGTGTGGTCGATGTGCTGGCCGAGCAGCGCCTCGACTGTCCGCGTCATCAAGGGAAGTCCGCCGAGTTCCAGCCCGGCGTTGATCTTCGCCGCGTAGTACCCGGGGATGTCCACCCACAGGTCGCGCATGATGGAGATGCCGTAGATTCCCTGGCGGTCCGCCGGCAGATGGATGAACACCAGGGCGTCGCCCCGCTGGTCGGAGGCGGCCCCGACGGCGGCCGGCTGGCGGGCGTTCACCCGGCTGTCGCTGCCCACCAGGAGGATGTTCAGCGCGACGGCGGGAGGTTCCGGCGTCGGGGTCGGCGTCGGAGTGGGGCTGGGGGAGGGCGACGGCTCCGGAGCGGCTGCCGGTGCCGGGCCGGCGGTCCCGGCGGGGGCGGACGCCTCGCCCCGCGGTCGGCTCAGGAAATAGGCGGCGGCTGCCACGGCCAGAATCAGCAGGGCGGCCACCGCGGCAAAGACGATGGCACGCCGGGGGCGCCTTCCGCCCGGAACCGCCCGCCCTTCCACGTCAGGCCGCCGCGGGGGCTGTCAGCCGGGCGTAGCGGAGGATGGCGAGCACGGCGGGCGCCAGCTCGTCCTCCATCCGCCGGTAAGCCTCCGGGCCGAGTCCGTAGGGATCCGCGACGTCGTTGTCGGCGGGGACGGTTGCCAGGGCGAGGTGACGCACGGAGGCAGCCCGTGCGGGGAGCGCCTTCCACCACGCGGGCAGGTCAGCCACGGGGCCGGGGGAGGGCTGCCGTTCCGCCAGGATCCCCACCATCCGGGCAAACTCGCGGATCGTGAAGGTCCGTTTGAGTACGGACGGGTCAGTCTGCACCACTTCGGCGCGGTGGCCCGCCGTCATGGTCAGGACGAGGTCCACATCGTGCAGGACTCCCGGTGCCAGCTGCCGTGCCGCAAAGCCAGCCGGCGAGCCCCCGTAGGCCGCAATGATCCGGGCCGAGAGGGGCTGGACCGGGTCGCCGGCCATTGCCCCGGTTCCGGCGCTCCGGACCTGGAACGTCCCGGGGCTGAGGTCGTCGAGGCCGGCCTGGAGCAGGCGTTCAGCGACGGGTGAGCGGCAGATGTTTCCGGTGCAGACCGTGAGGATCCGGATGGGTAGGGAATTTTCCACAGTTCCTAGTTTCCGTTGCCGAGGTTCGTGGTGGCCACATAGTCACCGAGGGTGTCCGCCGTGACTGCGGCCGTGATGTCCGCGATGGCGTCGACATCGGGCAGGACGATGGACTGGCCGTCCGCGGAGGTCCCGACGCCGGCAGTCGGCAGGGTGAAGAAGACGGCGTCGTTGGCCCGGATATCGCGGAGGCTGAAGGCAAGGCGGCCCACCTCGAGCGAGTCCAGGCCCTGCCCCACGCTGAGGAAGGGCGAGACAGCTGAGACTACATTGTGGAGCGTGACCGGGTTGGTGAGCTTTCCGGCGTCGAAAGTCCTGGCGATGACCGCCCGGAGGTACGCCTGCTGGTTCTTCACGCGCTGGTAGTCGCCATCCGGGAAGGCGTAGCGCTCACGGACAAACGCCAGGGCCTCGGTCCCGTCCAGGGCGTTGGGTCCCCTGCTGAAAATGTAGCGCTTGCCCCCGGTGTCTGAGGTGAAGGGGACCTTCACGTCCACTTTCACCCCGCCCAGCGCATCCGTGAGGCCCTTGAATCCCGCAAAGTCGATGCTGACCACATGGTCAACCCGCTGCTGGAGCAGGGACTCCACGGTCTGGACCATAAGCGGAACGCCGCCGAAGGCCAGGGCGGCATTGATCTTGGCTTCGCCGTGGCCCGGAAGGTCCACCCAGAGGTCGCGCATGAGCGAGATGCTGTAGACGTTGGCGCGGTCCGCGGGAATATGGAGCAGCATGAGCGTGTCGGCCCGCTGGTTCGAGGCTGTCCCTGCAGAAGCTTTGGCACCACTGTCTTCCGGCGCCTCCCGGCTGTCGCTGCCCATGACCAGGATGTTCAGCGGTTTCGCGGCGCCGGCCGGGACCTGGGCGGCCGGAACCCGTACGGCTTCCGGCGGGAACGCATCCTCGATGGTCCTGGTCCCGGAGTCGTAGACCGCTGCCAGGGAGAACAGGTACGCGCCAACGGAGGCGGGTACCAGCAGCACGAGGATCATCAGGACCAGCACCAGCGGCCTCTTCCGACGCTTCTGCCGGGCGGGGCCGGCATCGGAGCCCTGCTGGGCCGAAGGCCGGCCATCGGCGTCCGGCGGAACGACCGCCTGCCGGGACCCGCGCCCCGGTGCAGTTTCGCGATCTGCTTCGAAACGGTTCGGCATGCGGGGTCCTAGGAGTCTGTGCAGCTGACGGCGCCGAACACCGCACTGGCGCCCGCTGCAGTCGGCGGCGTGTTCCAGAGGCTACCACCAGGGACGCAGTAAAACTTGAATTTCCCTGTGGCCGCCCCCAGCGCGGTGCTTGACGCATCTCGCGCCTTCCGCATATCCTGAACGAACGGTCGGTAATTATTTATCGGAAATGCATAGGAGCAACCATGGCATCGCAGACCCTGCAGTCAGTGCCCGCAGAGCCAACGCCGGCAGGAGGAGGCGCCAGCCTCGAAGATGCGGCCCGGCGGGACGCGGAAGGCCAGGCCTATTTCGACAAGGTCATGGCGGACGATTCCCGGATCGAGCCCCGCGACTGGATGCCCCCTGCCTACCGCAAGACCCTGCTGCGGCAGATCTCCCAGCACGCGCACTCCGAGATCATCGGTATGCAGCCGGAAGCCAACTGGATCTCCCGCGCCCCGAGCCTCAAGCGCAAGGCCATCCTCATGGCCAAGGTCCAGGACGAGGCCGGCCACGGCCTGTACCTGTACTCCGCGGCCGAGACCCTCGGCCAGCCGCGCGATGCCATGATGCGGGACCTGATGGACGGCAAGGCCAAGTACTCCTCCATCTTCAATTACCCGGCACGGACGTGGGCGGACATGGGTGCTATCGGCTGGATGGTCGACGGCGCTGCGATCGCCAACCAGGTGCCGCTCTGCCGCGCCTCTTTCGGGCCCTACGGACGGGCCATGGTCCGGGTGTGCAAGGAGGAGTCCTTCCACCAGCGCCAGGGCTTCGAGATCCTGCTGGAACTCTCCCACGGCACCCCGGAACAGAAGCAGATGGCCCAGGACGCCGTGAACCGCTGGTACGCGCCGGCCCTGATGATGTTCGGGCCGCCGGATGACGATTCGCCCAACTCCAAGCAGTCCATGGCCTGGAACATCAAGCGTTTCGGCAACGACGAGCTGCGCAACCGCTTTGTCGGCATGATGATGGAGCAGGTCAAGGTCCTGGACCTCACCCTTCCGGACAAGGACATCCGTTTCAACGAAGAGACCAAAAAGTGGGAGCACGGCCCGCTGGACTGGGACGAGTTCCACGAAGTTCTGGCCGGCCGGGGCCCCTGCAACGCCCAGCGCCTGGAGCGGCGCCGCGAAGCGCACGAGAACGGCGCCTGGGTGCGCGAAGCCGCGGCGGCTTATGCCGACAAACAGCGCAGCAAGCAAGCAGAGAAGGAATCCGCAGCATGACCAACGACACCACGACCCCCGAACCGCACAAGGGCAACGTCTGGCCGATCTGGGAAGTGTTTGTCCGCTCCAGCCGTGGTCTCTCCCACGTCCACGCCGGATCCCTGCACGCCCCGGACGCGGCCATGGCCCTGCGCAACGCCCGTGACCTCTACACCCGGCGCAACGAAGGCGTGTCCATCTGGGTTGTCCCGGCGGACGCCATCGCCTCGAGCGATCCCGACGCCAAGGGCTCGTTCTTCGAATCGCCCCAAGGCAAGGACTACCGGCACGCGACGTATTACACCAAGAGCGAGGGCGTGAAGCACCTGTGAGCACCACACCTGAAACTGCGGCCCCCGAGCAAACGGCAGAAACGTCCGGCCACGGCGACATTTCCGTCGGCGTCGCCGGCGCCGGCGGAGACGGCGCGGCCAGCGCCACCCGCATCACGCCAGGCAACGCCCTGCGCCCCGAAGACATTGCGCTGGCCGTCAGCCGCGGCACCGCCAAACCGGGCGAAGACGCCGCCGAACTCGCCCTGCGGCTGGGCGACGACGCACTGATCCTGGCGCAGCGCCTGAGCCACTGGATTTCCCGGGCCCCTGAGCTGGAGGAGGACGTCGCCCTGGGCAACATAGCCCTGGACCAGCTCGGACATGCCCGCTCGTTCCTCAGCTACGCCGGCGGTTTCTCCGGCCGGAGCGAGGACGAGCTCGCGTACTTCCGCCGGGAACCCGAATTCCGGTCCATCCAGATCTTCGAAATCCCCAACGGCGACTTTGCTGTCACCATCGCCCGGCAGTTCGTGGTCAGCTACTACCAGTTCGAGCTCTACCGCCGGCTGGCAGAATCCACCGACCCCACCATCGCCGGCATCGCCGCCAAGGCAGTCAAGGAAGTGGACTATCACCGCGACCACAGTGCCCAGTGGGTCCTGCGCCTGGCCCTCGGGACGGACGAATCCCGGCAGCGGATCATCCGCGCCTTCAAGGGAATCTGGCCGTACGTCGACGAGCTGTTCCGCGACGACGAATTCACCGGCCGCCTCAGCGCGTCCGGCACCGCCGTCGAGCCCTCCAGCCTGCGGGCCGACTTCGACCGCCTGACCGGCGAGGTCCTCGCCGAAGCGGAACTGGACGTTCCGCAGGTCCAGCCCGCCCCCGGCGGCGGCCGCCGCGGACAGCACTCCGAACACCTCGGCTACCTCCTTGCCGAGATGCAGGTGCTCGCCCGCGAGTACCCCGGAGCCAGCTGGTAGCCATGTACGTCAGCCACCCCACCGCCGCTGCCGGCAGCGAACGTGCCGCCGGCCACCGGACCCCGGAGCAAAAAGCCTGGGACCTCGCCGCCACCGTCTGCGATCCGGAGATTCCGGTCCTCACCATTGCCGACCTGGGGATCCTCCGGGGCGTGCGGATGTTCGACGACGGCGGGATGGTCCCGGCCGTCGAGGTCACCATCACGCCGACGTACTCGGGCTGCCCCGCCATGGACGCCATCCGCGATGACCTCAAGACGGCCTTCGCCAGCGAAGGCTATCCGAACGTCCATGTCGCGCTGGTGCTCTCGCCGGCGTGGACCACGGACTGGATGAGCGAGGCCGGCAAGGCCAAGCTGCAGGAGTACGGCATCGCCCCGCCCTCCGGCCAGACAGCTGTTGATGGAAAAGCAGTCCGGCACGCCGGCCCGGTCCGGCTGTCCCTCGCCGTCAAATGTCCGCAGTGCTCGTCGTTGAACACCAAGGAACTCACCCGCTTCGGTTCCACGTCCTGCAAGGCCCTCTACGTGTGCCAGGACTGCAAGGAACCGTTCGACTATTTCAAAGTCTTGTAAGGAACAGGTGTCCCCCATGAAGGTTGTCCGCCAGACCGCCGCGGAAACGGCCGCAGCCACCGGCCGCCGTCGTGCGTCCTTCCACACCCTGACCGTGGACGAGGTCCGCCGGCTCACCGAGGACGCCATCGAAGTCACCTTCGGTGTCCCCGCGGAGCTGGCCGGGCAGTTCGACTACCTGCCGGGCCAGTACGTCGCCTTGCGCACCACCCTGCCGGACGCCGACGGTCAGCCGCACGAGATCCGCCGCAGCTACTCGATCTGCGCCGAACCGCGCAGCTTCGCGGACGGCAGCAGCGAGATCCGGGTCGCCATCAAGAAGGACCTGGGCGGCCTGTTCTCCACGTGGGCAAACGCCGAGCTTAAGGCCGGCGACGCGCTGGACGTCATGAGCCCGATGGGGGCCTTCGTTTCCAAGCACGGCCGCGACGGCAAGACTGTCGAGCAGAACGTTATGAACTCGATGAACCATCCGCAGGATATGGCAGGGGAGCTGGCGGGGGAACCCGGCACCTTCGTCGCCATCGCCGCCGGTTCCGGCATCACCCCGGTGATCTCGATCGCCCGGACGCTGCTCGCCGCGCACCCGGAAACGCGCTTCGACCTCGTCTACGCCAACAAGGCCGCGATGGACGTCATGTTCCTCGAAGAGCTGGCGGACCTGAAGGACAAGTACCCGGCCCGGCTGGCGCTGCACCACGTGCTTTCCCGCGAGCAGCGCATCGCGCCGCTGCTCAGCGGCCGGATCGACGCCGAGAAGCTCCAGGCCCTGCTGGGCACCGCCATCCACAGCGCAGACGTCGACGAATGGTTCCTCTGCGGGCCGTTCGAGCTCGTCCAGCTGTGCCGCGACACCCTGGCCGCCCGTGGCGTCAAGCCCGAGCACATCCGCTTCGAGCTCTTCACCTCCGGCAAGCCGGACCGCCCGGAGGGCAACATCGGCCGTCCCGTGATCGCGGACGAATCCAAGGAGACCTACAAGATCACGTTCAAGCTGGACGGGCTGCGGGGCGAGGTTTCCAGCCCCACCCACGCGCGCGAATCCATCCTCAACGCAGCCCTGCGCGTCCGGCCGGACGTGCCCTTCGCCTGCGCCGGCGGCGTCTGCGGAACGTGCCGCGCGAAGGTGGTCACCGGCGCCGTGACCATGGACGAGAACTACGCGCTGGAGCAGGATGAACTGGACAAGGGCTACGTCCTGACCTGCCAGTCCCACCCGACGACGCCGGAAGTCACCGTCGACTTCGACGTCTAAGCCTCAAGGAGCCCCATGATTTCCCTCATCATCGCCGACGGCATCGCCGAGATCGTGCTCGATGCACCGCACAAGCTGAACTCGCTGGACGAGCGGGCCCTGGCCGATCTGGCCCAGGCGTATGACGACGCCGCGGACGCCGCCGCCCGCGGCGAGGTCCGGGCGCTGCTGCTCCGCGGCGAGGGGCGTGCCTTCTGCGCCGGGCGGGACATCTCCGCGGTCACCCCGGAGAGCGACGACGCGCAGGCTTACCTGGGCGGGCTCGTCCAGCCGCTGCTGAAGAAGATGAGCTCCTTCCCGGCGCCCACCTTCGCGGCTGCGCACGGTGCCTGCCTCGGGGTGGGCCTGGGGCTGCTGCTGGCCACGGACGTGGTTTACGTCGCGGAGAACGCGAAGTTCGGGTCACCGTTCGCCAAGCTCGGGGCCACGCTGGATTCCGGCGGGCACTGGTACTTCACTGAGCGCCTCGGTATGCACCGGACTTTGGACCTTATCTATACGGCCGAGCTCATGACCGGCGCCGAGGCGGTGGCGCAGGGGCTCTTCAGCCGGGCCATGCCTGCGGCGGACCTGCTGGAAAACACCAGGGCCATCGTGGCGGCTGTGGCCACCGGCGCCACCGGGGCATTCAACGCCAGCAAGGAACTCGTGGCACACATCCGCGACCAGCGCCTGGGGCTGTGGGAAGCCATGGAAGAGGAAAACACCGAGCAGGCGCGGCTTTGCAAGAGCGAGGATTACGCCGAGGGATTCCGCGCTTTCCAGGAAAAGCGGCCGCCGGTTTTCAAAGGCTGAATACGGAGGCTGAATATCCGCGCGGGCGGCGCCAGGGGAGACCAAGTTGTCTCGGTACTCGTCTTTTGCTAAAACCATTCTCATTTTGAAATGCCGCTTGTATGGTTCGGATATGACCTCGGGGAAACGCGTAAATAAGGCTGTCATTCCGGCCGCCGGGCTGGGAACACGTTTCCTGCCGGCCACAAAGGCGATGCCGAAGGAAATGCTGCCGGTAGTGGACCAGCCGGCCATCCAGTACGTCGTGGAGGAAGCCGTCCGGGCCGGCCTGACCGATCTCCTGATGATCACGGGACGCCAGAAGCGCGCCCTCGAGGACCACTTCGACCGGGAACCCAGCCTGGAACGCGCCCTGGAGCTGAAAGGCGATCTCGACCGGCTGGATGCCGTCAGGCACGCCTCCAGCCTGGGCCCGCTGTACTACGTCCGGCAGGGCGACCCCAAGGGCCTGGGCCATGCGGTCCTGTGCGCCCGCCAGCATGTGGGCGACGAGCCCTTCGCGGTCCTCCTGGGTGATGACCTGATCGACGAGCGTGATGAGCTCCTGAGCACCATGATCGACGTACAGGCCCGGACCGGGGGTTCCGTGATCGCCCTGATCGAAGTGTGCCAGGCCGAAATCAGTGCCTACGGATGTGCCGACGTGTCAGCCATTCTGGGGGAGGACCATGTCAGGATCAACGGCCTCGTCGAGAAGCCGGACATCGCGGATGCGCCGTCGAACCTGGCCGTGATCGGGCGATATGTGCTCCACCCCGGCGTGTTCGACGTCCTGGAGGACACGCCCCCCGGCCGCGGCGGGGAGATCCAGCTGACCGACGCGCTGCACACCCTAGCGGTGTCCGACTGCGAGGGCGGCGGCGTCTACGGGGTGGTCTTCAAGGGCCGCCGCTACGACACGGGCGACAAGCTGAGCTACATTAAGGCGGTCATTTCGATTGCCGCGGAGCGGGTGGAATTCGGCGAAGAACTCAGGTCGTGGATGAAGGGCTTCCTCAACTAGACGCCAGGATCATTCCCTGATGTGATCGATATTCTCCCGGTACCATTCGACGGTGCTTTTGACACCGTCGCTCAGACTAATGCGCGCCGACCAGCCGGCCCGGGCAAGCCGGGAAACGTCCAACAGCTTTTGTGGCGTGCCATCGGGTTTGCTGGAATCCCAATGGACCTGTCCGTCGTATCCAACGGCCTCCGCCACAATTGAAGCCAATTCCCGGATCGTGACGTCGCTTCCCGTCCCCACATTGACCTGGGCGGCGCCGTCGTAGTTCTCCAGCAGATGCAGGCACGCCGACGCCATATCGTCCACATGCAGGAATTCGCGTCGCGGCGAGCCTGTTCCCCAGTTGGTGACGCTGCCGGCGCGAGTCCGGGCTGCCTCGTCGTAGCGCCGGATCAGGGACGGCAGAACGTGGGAGCCCGCAGGGGAGAAGTTGTCCCCCGGACCATAAAGGTTCGTTGGCATGGCCGAGATCCAAGGGAGCGAATACTGGCGACGAATCGCCTGGACATGCATGATTCCGGCAATTTTGGCGATCGCATAGGCATCGTTGGTGGGCTCCAGGGCGCCGGTCAGCAACGATTCCTCCCGAATCGGCTGCTCGGCGAACTTGGGGTAGATACACGACGACCCGAGAAGAGAAGCCGCTCCACCCCGTATTCGCGTGCCGCGTCGAGGACATTCACCTGGATGCGCAGGTTGTCGCTGAGGAAATCGACCGGGTACGTGCTGTTGGCCAGAATGCCGCCCACCTTGGCTGCGGCGAGCACCACATAGCGCGGCCCGGTGGCCGCAAAGAAGTCGAAAACGTCGCTGCGGTTCTTCAAGTCGAGTTCCCCCGACGTGCGTCCGATGAGCATCGTGAACCCTTCGTCCTCCAGGTTCCGCCAGATCGCCGAGCCGACCAGCCCCCGATGGCCGGCTATGTAGAACGGCGATGAACGGTCGAGGCCGGCGGGCAAGAAATCGACGTAAGGACTCACCGGTCGTTCCAGCTCTCAAGGTCGACGCTGTCGATCCAACTGTCACCAGCGTGCCGCAAAGCTTCGATATCGGCGTCCACCATAATCCGGGCGAGCTCCGGGGTATGGACCGATGCCTTCCAGCCGAGCTTTTCCCGGGCCTTGGCGGCATCGCCGATCAGGGCATCAACTTCGGTGGGCCGCAGGTACCGCTCGTCGAACCGGACGTGGTTCTCCCAGTTCAGGCCGGCGTGGTCGAAGGAGATCTGCAGGAAGTCCCGGACAGTGTAGCTGCCGCCGGTCGCGAGCACGAAGTCCTCCGGTTCATCGGCCTGAAGCATCCGCCACATGCCTTCGACGTACTCCGCGGCATATCCCCAGTCACGGATGGCGTCAAGGTTTCCCATGTACAGCAGGTCCTGCTTGCCGGCCCTGATGGCCGCCACAGCCCGGGTGATCTTCCGGGTGACAAATGTTTCGCCGCGGCGGGGAGACTCATGGTTGAAAAGAATGCCGTTCACGGCAAACATGCCGTAGGCCTCGCGGTAGTTTTTGGTGATCCAGTAGCTGTAGACCTTGGCAGCGCCATAGGGGGACCGCGGGTAAAAGAGGGTCTCCTCGTTCTGGGGAGGAGGTGTGGCGCCGAACATCTCGGACGAGGACGCCTGGTAGAACTTCGTCCTAATGCCGGACATCCGAACGGCCTCCAGGAGGCGGATGGTACCCACGCCGGTGGTGTCGGCCGTGTGCTCGGGTTCATCGAAGGAAACGCGGACGTGGGACTGGGCCGCCAGGTTGTAGACCTCGTCAGGCTTGATGTCGGCCAGCAGCGTGACCAGCCGGGCACCGTCACTCAGGTCGCCGTAATGGAGAAAGAGGGTGGCCTCGGGATCATGCGGTCAACGTAGAGGTGATTGACCCTCGCCGTGTTGAATGTCGATGCCCGGCGAATTAGCCCATGCACCTCATACCCTTTGTTCAGGAGCAGTTCCGCAAGATAAGAACCGTCCTGACCCGTGATGCCAGTGATAAATGCGCGCTTTTTCATTTGGCCCCCCAAAGATGCGAAAGAATGATTTGCGCGGGCTTAAGCCCGCCCGCTGGTGCAAAACTTTGAATCAGGTCATCGTATTGGGCAATAGCTATCGCTTCAGAAAGCGTCATCTGCCGGAACTTTATCCCGTTTTGTCCGAGCTTCCTGGACAATATTTTGTCTGTTCCAAGAGCTTCGGCGGCCTCAAGCAGCGCCGTCGGATCGTCCGCATCCACCCGTACCCCGGCATTTGCGGAAGCGATCTCTTCGGCGGTGACGCTGCCGGCATCCGTCGCCGCGAGGACCGGCACGCCCGCATTGAAATAGGACGTGAGTTTACTCGGCACCGACATTTCCCTGACCCCGGGCAGTTCGTTCACGAGAAGCACATCAGCAGCTGTGAGCGCTGTTTGGAAGTCCGCGTCGGGCAACGAGTCAACGAACGAAATGTTGCGCAGTCATTTGGCGGCCATTTCCAGAACAGCCCGCTGATTGCCATCTCCCATCATGACAAACCGCACCCGGCTATTGCTTGCTTCGGCGACGCGGGCGGCCGCAACGACGTTCTCGAGGCCTTGCTTCTTCCCCATGTTCCCGGCGTGCAGGACGATGGTCTCGTTTGTTTCCCAGCCGAGCCGTTCCCGAAGTTCACTCTGTCCGGTCGCCGGGGCCGGCGGGAGGTGCGTCCAGTTCCGGATGACCCGGACATCCCGGGCGGAAACCTCCAGGGTGTCAGTGATGTAGGTGCGGAACCGTTCATGGATGGCCACCACACCGTCCGCACGGCCCAGGATTGCCGACTCCAGCCGGATGGCCAGGCGTGCGAGCGGTCCCGTTGCCAAGCTTGTTTCCACAACGCCCCGGCTGTACAAATCCTGGACCCAGATAAGGCAGGGGGTCCTTTTGATGGAGAGCCGTGCCCTTATGGCGGCGAGGCCCGTGGAGATCAGCGCCGGGCTTACGAGAAGAATGACGTCCGGTTTATCCCAATCGGCGGCCAGGGCGCGCACCCCGAAGGTCAATTCCATAATGATTCTGCGCAGGCCCGTGGGCTTGCGGGGGATGTAGTGACGGAGTCTCGTAACCGAGACGCCGTCAAGGGACTCGGCTTTCTGCCAGCCGTCATATCCCTCTTGGCGCCGCCACTCGGGGTAATGCGGAAAACCAGTGACGACCCGGACTGTGTGGCCGGTTGCGGCGAGGTTTTTGGCCAGGCCGGTGGTGTAGGGGGCATTGCCGGATCGCTCCGGAGCGTAGTTAAGCCCGATGATAGTGATTCTTGTCATTGAGACCGCCAAATACTGGATAAGAATTACCATGCCTGCTGTACCAGTTACGATCTTCATTCGAATGCAACCGGGTGCTGCTGATGATCTTATGAACGGCCCGTCAGCCCCGGCACGAGTATCGGCTACTTGTCTTTTCCGGCCGCCCTCGTATCCGCGGGCCACGCCTGATCGCATTGCTTTTCCAGCTAATGCACAACAGGCGGCGAAATGTGTTACCGCGTATCCACGTCTTCAAAGACGAGGAAAGTCTGGGTGTCGAGGACGCCCGGCATCGACTGGAGCTGGTCGAAGATGACGCGTCGCAGGTCGATGTTGTCCACCGCGCGCACCAGCAGGATCACGTCGAAGTCTCCGCCCACAAGTGCAATGTGGTGCACCTCGGGGATAGCGCGCAGCAGTTCCCGCAGTTCCCGCCAGGAATGCTGGCGGACTTTGAGGGTCACATAGGCAGAGGACTTCAGGCCCGCCTTGATGGGGTCCACAAGAGCCGTGAACTTGGTGAGGACACCTTCGTCGGTCAGCCGGGCAATCCGGGTATAGGCGTGCGCGCGGGAAATATGGACATTCTCGGCCACCTGGGTCACGGACATCCTGCCGTCCCGGGTCAGCTCCGCGATGATGTTCCGGTCCACATCGTCGAGCGGCACCGCGGCCTGTTCCTCGTCGAGCTCTGCCATTTGTCTACAACCCCCGCCGGTAATCCAGCTCACACTTACGATTCGTCTTCCAGATTAGGGCATTTTTGGGGACATCTCCACGATTTTGCCGACAGGTGGATACGAAACATCGCCCGGCAGCATACTGGGAGCGAATAGTGGCTACAGAAGGACGGACCAATGACGATCTCCGCAGACCACACTGCACAGCACGCGGCCGCTGAAAAGCCGGCGACCGGCGCAACAGTGGCGGACCAGGCAGCCCCGGCGGACCAGCCGGACGGGCAGGCATCCGTGCCGGAAGACGCCGCGAGCGAGGCAGTGCGCAAGTTCGGCATCACGGTCGAGGACTACATGCTGCCCGCACGGCACCAGATCCAGATGGTGGGGCCGGACGGCGCCTTGAATCCGCACACCGAGCAGGGCACCCAGCCCGGCCACGAGTACAGCGTCCCCGGCGATGTCGAACTGATGGCCGCCTACGAGCAGCTCGTCGTCGGACGCCGCGTCAATGACCAGAACTCCGCCCTCGTCCGCCAGGGCCGGATGGCCGTCTACCCGTCCAGCCACGGCCAGGAAGCCTGCCAGGTCGCCGCTGCCCTCTGCCTGTCCGACGGCGACTGGATGTTCCCGACGTACCGCGACTCCGTGGCCGTGATGGCGCGTGGCGTGGATCCCGTCCAGACGATGACGCTCTTCCGCGGAGACTGGCACGGCGGCTACGACCCCGCCAAGCACAAGGTCGGCATCCAGTGCACGCCGCTGACCACCCAGCTGCTGCACGGCGTCGGCGTTGCCCATGCCGCCAAGCTTCGCGGCGAAGACACCGTGGTCCTGGCGATGTGCGGGGACGGTGCCACGAGCGAGGGCGACTTCCACGAGGCGCTGAACTTCGCCGCCGTGTTCCACCTGCCGGTGGTCTTCTTCGTCCAGAACAACCAGTACGCGATCTCCGTTCCGCTGGCGCAACAGTCCGTCGCGCCGTCGCTGGCCCACAAGGCCGTGGGCTACGGCATGGCCGGGGAACGCGTGGACGGCAACGACATCGTGGCCCTGCTGGCCGTGCTGGGACGTGCCGTCAAGCTCGCCCGCGAAGGCTCCGGGCCCCTGCTGGTGGAGGCCCACACATACCGGATGCAGGCCCACACCAACGCTGACGACGCCACCCGCTACCGCCAGGACAGCGAAGTTGCGCAGTGGGTGGCCAAGGATCCGCTGAGCCGGATGAAGACCTATCTGACGGACCGCGGACTGCTCGACGACGACCGCGCCGCCATGATCGCCGAAAAGGCCGAAGCCGTCGCCACACAGCTCCGCGAGGGCCTCGGCGAAGAAGTCCCGGTTGAACCGCTGGACCTCTTCAAATACGTCTTCTCCACGCCCACGCCGCAGTTGAAAGAACAGTCCGCCATGCTCGCCGACGAGCTCTCCCGGGAAGAGGCCGCGAAATGAGCCCCACCATCACCACTTCCTCCGAGGCGAACGGCAACGTCAGTGCGGCCACCGCCCGCGCCGCCGCCAAGGCAGCTGACGCCGCTGAACAGGCCGCGGCAAAGGCCGGTCCGCAGACCATCACCCTGGCCAAGGCCCTCAACGCGGCCATGGCCGACGCCATGCACGCGGACCCTTCGGTCCTGGTGTTCGGCGAGGACGTCGGCATGCTCGGCGGAGTCTTCCGGATCACGGACGGGCTCACCAAGACCTTCGGGACGAGCCGCTGCTTCGACACCCCGCTGGCCGAATCCGGAATCGTCGGCATGGCCGTGGGTATGGCCATGAACGGCATGCGCCCGGTCATCGAGATGCAGTTCGACGCGTTCGCCTACCCCGCCTTCGAACAGATCGTCAGCCACGTCGCGAAGATGCACAACCGCACCAAGGGCGCCGTGAAGCTGCCCATGGTCATCCGTGTTCCCTACGCCGGCGGCATCGGGGGAGTGGAGCACCACTGCGACTCCTCCGAGGCCTACTACGCCCACACCGCCGGGTTGAAGGTCTTCACTCCGGCCACCGTTGCCGACGGCTACCGGATGCTCCGCGAGGCCATCGACTCCGACGACCCGGTCATGTTCATGGAACCGAAAAAGCTCTACTGGTCCAAGGACCAGGTGGACCTGGACGCGCTGCGGGCCGAGCACGCGGCGAACATCGAACGCGGGACCTCCTCCGAAGGCCGCGCCGCCGTCGCCCGGCCGGGAACCGACGCCACGCTGATAGCCTACGGTCCCTCGGTCCCGACGGCACTCGCCGCCGCCGCGGCGGCCGCCGAGGAAGGACGCTCCCTTGAAGTGATCGACGTCCGCTCGATCGTGCCCTTCGACGACGAGACCGTCTGCGCTTCGGTCCGCAAGACCGGCCGCGCCGTCGTCATTGCCGAGGCGCACGGTTTCGCCTCCGTGGCCTCCGAGATCGTCGCCCGGGTCCAGGAACGCTGTTTCCACCACCTGGCCGCGCCGATCCGCCGCGTCACGGGCTTCGATGTGCCGTTCCCGGCGCCGAAACTCGAGCACTACTACCTGCCCGGCGTGGACCGCATCCTCGACGCCGTTGACGACCTCCAGTGGGAAGACTGACCATGAGCGAACCGAAAGTATTCCTTCTGCCGGACCTCGGCGAAGGACTCACCGAAGCCGAACTCGTCAACTGGCTCGTGGCCGTGGGCGACGAAATCCGCGTGGACCAGCCGATCGCCGAGGTCGAGACCGCCAAGTCCATGGTCGAAGTCCCCTCGCCGTACGCCGGCACCGTCGCCGTGCTGCACGGCGAGCCCGGGCAGACGCTCGACGTCGGCAAGCCGCTGATCTCCGTGATGCCGGTTGGCTCAGTTGGTGGGGCCAAGACGTCTGCTTCCTCGCCGGCCGCTGTTGCTGCCGAGGCTTACCGCGAGGAGGAGAAGGCCGGGTCCGGGAATGTCCTGATCGGATATGGGACTCCGGGCGGGCACGGGGTTGCCCGGCGGACGCGGTCTCCTAAGCGGGCCGCCGGTACTTCGGTCGTCGAACCGGTTGCTGAGTCTGCCAGTGGCGTATCTGCTGCCGAGAAGGCTGCCGATGACCTGGTGCTGCTGCGGACGCGGGTGCCGGGGAAGCTCGGGGCGGTTATTTCCCCGCTGGTTCGCAGGATGGCGCGCGATCATGGAGTTGATTTGGGGGAACTCCAGGGATCGGGGGCAAGCGGGCTCATCATGCGGCGTGATGTCGAGGCCGTCATCAAGCCGGCGCCGGTGGTGGCGCGCCCGGCCGTGGTGCCGGCTGCTCCGGCCCCGGCGTCCGACACGGACGCGCGCACCGGGCTGGGCATTTCCGGACGCACGGCGGTCCGCGGTGTGCGGAAAGCCGTTGCGGCGAACATGTCGCGCAGCCGTTCGGAGATCCCGGAAGCCACGGTCTGGGTGGATGTGGACGCCACAGCGCTCGTGGAGATGCGGGCCGTGCTGAAGAAGGCTGACCCGCACAACACGCCCGGGCTGCTTGCTTACATCGCCCGTTTTGTCACGGCCGGGCTGAAGAAATTCCCGGAACTGAACACCCGGATCGTGACCACCGAGGACGCCGCGGGCGGCACGATGCAGGAGATTGTGGCCTTCGACGGCGTCAACCTCGGCTTCGCGGCCCAGACGGACCGCGGACTGATGGTGCCCTCGGTGCGGAACGCGGACAAACTCAGCGCCCGTGAACTGGACGCCGAGATCCGCCGGCTCACCGCCGTCGTGCGCGAGGGCAAAGCGACCCCGGCGGAGCTCGGCAGCGGCACCTTCACGCTGAACAACTACGGTGTGTTCGGGGTAGACGGTTCCGCCGCGATCATCAACCACCCCGAGGCCGGAATCCTGGGCGTTGGGCGGATCATCGACAAGCCCTGGGTGGTCAACGGCGAACTCGCGGTCCGCAAGGTCACCGAGTTGACCCTGACCTTCGACCACCGCGTGTGCGACGGCGGAACGGCGGGCGGCTTCCTGCGCTACGTTGCCGACGCCATCGAGAACCCCGGGTCGGTGCTCGCGGACATGTGAGGCGGCCGCGGCCCGTGGTCAGGAAGGAAGACGGCGGGCCGCCCAAGACGCCGGTATGAGCAGCAGCCACAGGAACGGTGTGTTGGAGGTGAGGACAAAGGCCGCCGGAATCGCAGGAAGACCAGCGCCCCGGCCAGCCGGATGTTGAACACCTTCCCGTGACCGTCCGCGGCCCCTTCCCGCTCCAGCAGGCCTGCGTGCTTGGAGTACCCCCAGATGGCCGCCATGGTCAGGTAGACCGCGGCGATGTTGGCGGCGTACAGGACACTTGGCCAGGGCGTGGGGTCATCCCCGTACTCGCTGAGCACGGACGTCGGGCCGGGCAGCATGGCGATGAAGAACAAAAGGGCCAGATTCAGCCGGCCCAGTGTCACATTGAAACCTCGGATCCTGGTGAAGTCGGAACGGTGCGACATCCAGGTCCTGGCGATGATGAGGAACGACAACGCATACGCGAGCAGTTGCGGCAGCGCCGCGACAAGGGCATCGTCCAGCCCCTCCGCCGGAATTCCCGCAGGCAGCTTCAAGTCCAGGGCCAGGAGCGTCAGCGCGATCGCAAAGACGGCATCGCTGAAGAACACCATCCGCTCCAGAGACGTGCCGGATTCCATCAGAAGCCACCTCCGATCGTTCGGTGGAGCACGCGGCGGAACAACTGAAGTAGCCATAGGCTACACGGCGGCGCTGCCCCGGGCGATGGCTTCCCGCAGGGCACCCGAAGACGGCCGTGCCTCCGGGACTTGTCAGCCCGGCATGCGTACAATCGAGGGCAGTACATTGCACCAAACGGCGCCGGAACAGTGTCGGAATACGGAGATTTAATGTCACGATGGCTCGAGGTTGGCCCGGACAACTACGTCCTGACAACCCAAGGTTCCCTGCTCAACACCGGCCTCGTTGTCGGCACCGAACGCGCCATGGTGATCGACACCGGCGGCGGCCCACGGCAGGGACGCGAAATCCTCGACGCCGTGCGGACCAAGACCAGACTGCCGCTCGTCGTCGTCAACACCCACGCGCACTACGACCACTTCTTCGGCAACGCCGTCTTCGCCGACGACGGCGTCACGGAATTCTGGGCCCACGAGAACTGCGCCGCGGAGATCGAAGAGAATGGGGACCTCCAGCGCCGCGCCGTCACGGCCTATGAGCCGGAAATGGCCGCCGGCGCCGGCAGCAACGTCGAACTGGTGGTTCCGAACGCGATCGTCAAAGACCAGCCCGTCCTGGTGGACCTCGGCGGCCAGACCGCCACGCTGTTCTACCTGGGGGCCGGCCACACCGACGGGGACCTGCTCGTCGGGACAGCCACGACGCTATACGCCGGGGACCTCGTGGAACAGGGCTCACACCCGTCGTTTGAGGACTCGTACCCCGAAGAATGGGCGAACGCCCTCCGGCACCTGTCCGCGCTGCGTCACCGCTATGAATTCCTGATTCCCGGACACGGTGCACCGTGCAGCGACCAATTCGTCAAGACCATGGCCAACACGATGAGCACCGCCGTGCGGCAGGCCATCCAGGCCACCAGGGAAACCCCCGACGACGCCACCAAGGCCATCCCGATCCTCCCGTACGGCCCTGAGCAGGCACGATGGTTCATCAAACGACTGCAGGAGACGCGGGCGCACCACTAGGGCAAATTTTTTCCCGCGATGATAAGGGTGCTCACGACTGCGCCTAGACTTGCCCTTTGAACGACGTCCAACAAGCGCCGCAGCGTGCCCCGCTGTGAGTCCTGGGAGAAATCAAAGATGCCCGAATCGGTGGAAGACAATTCAGCTGCCACTACTGACAACTCAGGGCAGCCTGAAATCCGCCGTCGGCGAGACTTGCGTCGCGCCGACGGTGAAGAAGCTGCCCGGACAGGAACCATGCCGGTCGTCAATCCCCGCACCAGCCCCGCCGAAGCCACCGACCGCGCCGTCCCCAAACGCCGCACCTCGTGGGCCGAGGCGGCCGAAGCAGCCGATGAACGCAATTCCGAGCCCGACACCGGCCCGGCTCCGGTGATCAGCAAGGTCCCCGCGGCTCCGGGAGTTCCCGCCGGAGCTCCGCCGTCCCCGGAGGCCACGGAACCTCCGGACTCCGAGACCGGCGCCGCCACCTCCCGGCGATCGGCCTTGCCGGCCGCCCCGGAGACTGCGCCCAGCGTCCCCGCCCAGCCGCCCCGTTCCACCCGCACCGCCAGCCGGGCAGCGGCCCTCTCCGCGGCCCCTGTTCCGGACTTCATCAGTTCGCCGGGCCTGTTCGTCCGCGAGCAGAAGCCGAAGCCGGTAGGCGGCTTCCGCGGCGCCCTGTACAAGATGACCGGCGGTGGCCTCAATCTCGGCCCGAGCGCACGTCAACGCGAAGAAGACGAGTTGGCCCGGCGCATCTCCCGCCAGCTCCAGGGCAGCTACAACACGGCCGTCCTGAGCCTCAAGGGCGGCATCGGCAAGACGTCGACGACCGTCGGCGTCGGCCTGACCTTGGCAGAATTCCGCGGCGACCCGCCCTGCGCGATCGACGCGAACCCGGACTCCGGTGACCTCGTGGAGCGCGCCCTCGGCGAAGGCATCTATCAGCAGCAGAGCCCCCGCACCATCACGGACCTGCTCAAGAACGTCGAATCCGTCGATTCCCTTACCGCCCTGGCCCGGTACATGCACCACGCCGGCCGGCTGCACCTGATCGCCGGCGAGCAGGACCCCGAGGTCTCGGACTCGCTCACGGCCGAGGAGTACCTGCGGATCCGCAAACTCATCTCCGGCTACTACTCGGTGGCCCTCACCGACTGCGGCACCGGCGTCACCCACAACGCCATGAGCGGCATCCTGCAGTCCGCGGACAACCTGATCATCGCCGCCGGTTACGCCGTCAGCGGTGCCAAGCGGGCCCGCAGCACCCTGCACTGGCTGGCCAGCCACGGGTACGAGGAACTCGCGCGCAACGCCGTCGTCGTCATCACGGACAAGGACGAAGTGTCCTCCCGGGTGGACAAGGACGCGATCGAGGACCACCTGTCCGGGATCTGCCGGCAGCTCATCGCCGTCCCGCACGACCGCGGAGTGGCCGACGGCGACCTTGTCACCCTGGATGTGCTCCGCCCGGAAACCCGGCGCGCCTACCGGGAAATCGCCGCCGCGATCGTGGACGGTTACGTATAGGCCGTGCCGTTGGCGGCGCGGCTGAATCAAGTTGTGCCGCGCCGGGACGCGACTTACATTTAGGCATGACCAACAACAGCGCCGGGGACGAAGCCGCCATCCAGCTCCAGGACCTCCTCCTGGGCACGGAAAACGTGGAAGACTTCCTCGACCAGCTGGCCGTCTTCGCAGCAGGGGCGCTCACCCGGCTGGTCGGTGCCGAAGTCGAGTGCGGCGTGACGCTGCAGCGCCGGAGACGGACCATGACGGTGGCGGGCAGCAGCCCCCGGGCGGTCATCCTCGACCGCATCGAACAAAGCCTCGGCGACGGCCCCTGCATCGAGGCGCTCCGGACCAAGTCCGTGGTGCTGCTGGCCGACGTGGACACCGACCCGCGCTGGCCCGGCTACCAGCTGCAGCTCGCCGCGCAGGGCTGCCGCAGCACCCTCGGCGTCCCGCTCGAAATCGGTGCGGACTCGGCTGCCGCCTTGAACTTCTTCGGCTCCGACACGGGACTGTTCACCGATGAAGTCATCAAGGAGGCCGCGGGCTTCGCCGACCTCGCGGGCCGCTCGCTCCGGCTGGCCGTCCGGATCGGAACCGCTCAGTCCCGCGCCGAAGACCTGCAGGCCGCGATGGAGCACCGCACGTCGATCGACCTGGCCTGCGGCGTCGTCATGGCCCAGAACCGCTGCTCGCAGGAGCAGGCCATGACCATCCTGACCAGGGTCTCCAGCAACCGGAACCAGAAGCTCCGGGACGTGGCCGCGGATATCCTGGCGAATATCACCGCAGGGGACGTCCGGACGCACTTCGAAGCGTAAGCGCGCGGCGGCCCTAGGATGAAGGGGATGACCACCACACGCACCGCACCCTTCAGCCTCCGCAGCATCGCCGTTCCCGCCTTCGGCCCGGCCCTGCTGTTCAGCGTCGGTGAGGGGGCGATCCTGCCGGTCGTGGCGTTGTCCGCCCGGGATCTCGGCGCCTCGGTGGCCGTGGCCGCCCTGGTTGTCACGCTGATCGGGCTCGGATCCTGGTTTTTCAATCTCCCGGCCTCGCTCATCACCCTGAAGTTCGGCGAGCGGTGGGCGATCGTGGGGGCCGCCGCTGCGAGCGCCGTCGCGCTGGCCGGCGCTGCCGTGTCCACAATGGTGCCGGGCGGGCTGTGGCTCCTCGCCGCGGCGATGCTCGTCATTGGAATGGCCGCCAGCGTCTTCAGCCTGGCCCGGCAGAAGTACCTGACCGAGGCGGTGCCCGTCATCCTGCGGGCGCGGGCACTGTCCACCCTCGGCGGCGTCAACCGGATCGGCATTTTCATCGGCCCGTTCATAGGTGCCGCGGTGATGCAGTTCGCCGGCATCAGCGGCGCCTACTGGGTCGGTGTCGTGGCCATGGCGGCCGCGGCGGCCCTGTCCGTCGCCATTCCCGACCTCGTGGCCGCGCACGCGCCGGCCGACGGCGGACCGGTGGAGCAGGCGACGATGCGCAGCGTCGCCAGGTCCCACTCCGGGGTGTTCCTCAGCGTCGGCATGGGCGTGCTGCTCCTCAGTGCCCTGCGGGCCTCCCGCCAGGTGGTGATCCCGCTCTGGGCCGATCACCTGGGGATGGACGCCACCCACGCCTCCTTGATCTACGGGCTGTCCGGGGCCATCGACATGCTCGTCTTCTACCCGGCCGGCAAACTGATGGACCGGAAGGGGCGGCAGTGGGTGGCGGTGCCGTCCACACTGATCATGGGAACCGCCATGCTGCTGATCCCGCTCAGTGCCGGGTTCGGGGGGCTGCTGCTCGCGGCTCTCCTGATCGGCTTCGGCAACGGCATCAGCTCAGGCCTGAACATGACGCTGGGGGCCGACTTCTCGCCGGACAACGGCCGCGGCCAGTTCCTCGGCATCTGGCGCTTCATGGCCGACGCCGGCGCCACCGGCGGGCCCGTGCTGCTCTCAGGGGTGACTGCAGTGGCCTCGCTCGGCGCCGGAGTGGCGGCCACCGGAGCGCTCGGCTTCGCCGCCGCCGTCGTTTTCGCCGTCACCATCCCCAGGCTCAAGCACCGCCGGAACTACTGACGGCCCGGCCGGCCGCTTGGCGAGCTGCTGCACCATGTACTCCGCGTCCCGTCCCCGCCGCCGATCAGGCCCGAAGTGAGGCGTACTGGAACGGCATGCCGAGGAAGTACAGCCCGGGCATCCCGGGACGGTGCCCCGCTGCGTTTCCGGCCAGCCCGACGGCGGCAGCTCCAGTCCGTCGATCCAGCCGGCCGCGGGGCGGTAGCCCGTGGCCCAGACAACAGTCCGGACATTGGCGGTGGTGCCGCCGTCCAGCGCCGGCAGGCCGTCCAGGGTTCCGGTCATGCGCGGCGCCCGGACCACCCCGGCGCGGTCGAGGTCCCTCGAGGAGATCCGGATCAGGGGCGCTCCACGTTTGTGGAAATTCGCTGCGACCTTGCGCCCTACGGGGGTGCGCACCGCGAAGCCGCCTGCCGCCACAGTCACCCGGCCCACGCGTGTGCCGGTCCGCACGGGCAGCTGGAAAGCGCGCCGCGTAGCTGTCCAGGTACGCGGCAAACTCCTCTTTGGCCGGGAACGTATTGCGGGCCGCCGGAAAGGGCAGGCCGGGGAGGCCGTCATGCTGAGCCGTGGTGAAGAGCCGCAGTGAATCCCAGCGGTGGCGCCAGACGTCGCCTACCCGGTCTGCACTGTCCAGAATCTCGAACCGCAGCCCCCTGGCCGCGAGGTGGTAGCCCGCGGCCAGACCGGCCTGGCCTGCGCCGATCACCACTGCATCAAGCTGCTGATTGACCACCGAAGGCTACGTCCGGACCACCATCGACGGAATCGCCGCCGAGAGCGGCGTCGCCGTGCAGACCGTCTACAACTCGGTGGGCAACAAGTCGGCACTGCTTTCGGCCGTCCTGGACAGCGCTGCCGCGGGCGGTGCGCAGCCGGGCGTCCTCGAGTTCATGCGGGAGCGCACCCGGAAGGCGCCGGATTTCGAGTCCCTCGTCGGCGTCCTGGCGGACTGGTTTGCCGAGGTGTACCCGCGCGCGGCGGGGATCGTGGCTGTCATCGGCCAGGCCGCGGCAGTGGAAGAGTCCGCGGCGCAGCTGGAGAAGGACCGCGGGCAGCGGCGGCTCCGGCGCTACGAGGAGGCTGCCGCGGAAACACGGGCACGCGGCGGACTGAGCTCCGGAATATCCGACGCCGAAGCTGCCGCCGCCATCTGGTCCCTGGGCCATCCCCAGGTCTACCGGGCGCTCGTGCAGGACGCGGGCTGGCCTTTGCCGGCGTACAGGGAATGGCTCGCCAAAGCCCTGGCCGCAGCTTTGGCCTGACGCCTACGCATCGTGCCGGGTGCCGCTAACAAGTAACGGCTACTCGGGTGCAAACTAAGTGGGCTTAGTACGGTCGGGCCTGTGCACCGGCGCATCCAAGCCGGTCCTACGTGGGGCGGCACGAGTGCCGCTGTCAGGGTTCGCCCGTGACTATATGCCGCGCATGGTCTCCGCCCGGATGGGTGATGCGTTTCGACGTAATACATCTAGGAGATTTCCATGTTCGGTAAATCCTTGTGCTGTTTGCGGCTCCCCCCGCTGGTGCAGCTGTCACCCGGCCACCAGAGCTGTCGAACCCGGAAGCCGTTGTCATTCCTGCCGACCTGGCATGCGGCTACGACCTTCGCCTCTCCGGCGCCAATGGCAAGATCACCCAAATCAAGTTCAAGAACGGCAACTTCTTCAACGTCGGCAAGGGAGTCATCCTCACCTATACCAATTTGAGCAACGGGAAGACCTACACGGTAAACACTGCCGGATCCGTGTCCAAGTACACCCAGAACCCAGACGGAAAAACCTGGACCTTCAGCGCCACAGGCCACAATGGGTTTGTCTACTTCCCCTTGGATAGTCCTGAAGGGGGCGGGGCATACCAGTACACCGGACGACTGGTGCTCACCATTGACTCGCCAAAGACCCTGAACGTGCTCTCGGTGGACGCCAGCGCGGGCAAGGTCGTGGACGTGTGCGCACGGCTCAGGTAGCACCGCAGAATCTGGGAAGGCCCGGGCGCACTGCGGCTCCCGGGCCTTCATCTGCCCCGCTACAGTTCCTGAGCGGTCAGCGCCGTGGCGCGCCCCGCCGTCGTGCGGCATGGCCGAAAAGCCACACACCAGCAACCGTCGCGAGGTACCCGGAGATCACGATCAGCGAGCTCCCGGCCCAGAAATAATTGGTGGTGCTGACTTCCTGCCCCGGGCCGGGCGCGATCTTCAGGAGCGAGTAGCCGGCCAGTAAGGCCCAAGCGAGTCCGGCCAGCACCGGAAGCCCGAGCCAGAGCCGCGCGGCCGCCCAGTGCTCCCCGTAGCCGGGCCAGACATTCCATCGCGGTCCGGTCCGCAGGATCAGCCAGCCGGCCGGGAGCATGAACACGGCCACCACGAGGAACGCTGCCACGACGTCGGCGGGCCGGTGCCACTGGTTGATCAGCGTGGACAGGCCAGTGGCGACGGCGAAGGTGCCGCCCAGGAAGCCGGCCAGCGGCCGCCAGCGCGGCGAGACCACCAGGAACACGGCGGCTGCGGCGGAGGCCGCCAGTGTGGTGTGGCCTGAGGGCAGGGAGTTCAGCTCCAGAGTCTCGATCCCGCGGTACGGCCGGACGGGCACGAGGTCCTTGAGGATCTGGGTGGCCACGTTGGCCCCCACGCAGGCCGCCACCGCGATCCCGGCCGCGGCCCAGCGCCGCCGCAGGATCGTGATAAAGAGGGTTACGACGGTGGCGATCAGCACGGACAGGGCCGGCAGCCAGTCCAGGAGCTTGTTGGCGGCCTTGCCCGCGGTGCCATGGATTTCGACGGCCTCCACCAGGGCCGATTCGTCGATGAACTGCCCCGTGGTGGTCCGGACAAAGAAAAAGTAGGTTGCGGCCAGTGCCGCCATACAGGCGAGCGTGGCCAACAGGAAAAGCGGCCCGGTACCCTTGCCGGGACGCGCAGGCACGGGCTCCGGCAGGGTCCGGGCAGGATCCGTCAGCGGCTGGGGGTACCCCGCAGCCGGGCGGCTGCTCGGGTGTTCTTGGCGAAAACTCATCCGTATCAGGGTCCCATAGAACACTGCACGCCGCCTGTGGGCAGGCTGTGCCAATCCGGCCTCCGGGCGGGCACTTCACGGCAATGTGTCCGCCCGATTCTGCCGTGACCTGCCGTCTCGCACGCGGGTAGTCTGTGGCCATGGACACCGTGGCGAATCATCCGGACCCTGCCTTCCCCCGCTTCCACGCCCGGCCTGCGAAGGGCTGGATCAACGATCCGAACGGACTGAGCTTCGTCGAGGGCCGCTATCACGTGTTCTTCCAGTACAACCCGGACTCCGCACGGCACCACGGCATCTGCTGGGGACACCTGAGCTCGCCGGACCTGGTCCGCTGGCGGGAAGAGCCGGTGGCGCTCCGGCCGCGGCCCGGTGGTCCGGACGCGCTCGGCTGCTGGAGCGGGGTGGTGACCGACGACGGCGGCGTCCCCACCGCCGCCTATTCCGGCATCGACTCGGCGGGCGGCCACTCCCGCGTCGTCCTGGCAAGTGGATCCGGGGACCTGGCCACGTGGAGGCAGGGCGGGGAGGTGGCGGCCGGGGTGCCCCCGGACCCGCGGATCAGGGCGGTCCGGGGTCCGTTCATCTTCCGCTTCCAGGGCCGGCGCTTCGCCCTCCAGGGCGCCGGACTGGCCTCGGGACAGGCGGCCGTCCTGCTCTACAGCGTGGACGATCTCCGCAATTGGAAGTACGAGGGGATCTGGTTCAGCGCCGATGATCCGCTGGCCGCACAACACCTGCCCGCGGAGATCTGGGAATGCCCGCAACTGGTCCGCGTCGCGGACTCCTCCGGAGCAGAAACCTGGCTGCTGATGGCCTCGCTGGGGCTGTTTGCGGACCACCGCGAGCACCCCAACGGCGTCGGCTATCTCCTCGGTGCCCTGGTCCCGGGGATCGCCGGCCTGCCCGTCTTTGTGCCGGAAACCGGCGGGAAGGCCGATTCCGGCCCCGATTTCTATGCGCCGCAGATCCTGCCGCTGCCGGAGCGGACCCTGCTCTGGGGCTGGTCGCCGGAATCGACGGGCAGCCGGGACCGGCCCGGCCGCACCCCGGATGAGACCGACGCCGCCGGATGGGCCGGTGTCCTGACCTTTCCGCGGCAGCTCTCCGTACACGGCGGCGCCCTGGCCGTCGAACCGGCAGCGGAACTCCGGGCCTTCCGCGGCCCGCAACGTCACGCCGGTGCCGCCGGGACCCTGGGCCTGCCGGCGCACGCCGAGGCCCACATGACCGGGGGCGAGGGGCGCGTCCGGCTCCTGTTGGGTTCGGAGGGCCGGCAGCGGACGGTCTTCAGCGACACCGTGGCCGGCGGCGACGAGCTCCGGATTTTCATCGACGCCTCGATTGTGGAGGCCTACCACCACGGTTCCGTGCCCACCACCGTGCGCGCCTACCCGGCAGCCGGCGAGGTGTGGCAGCTTGAGCTGCCGCACGGGGCGTCGGCGGATGTCTGGGAACTCCGGCACGCCGGCCGGGCGTAGCACCCCTGCCGGCATGGCGGGCTGCCGGTGCGGGCCGCCGGTAGAGTGGCAAAATGACCAGCAACCCCGCCCCGCGCTCCCCGGATCTCCCCTTGAGTCCCACACGCACCGGTGCCGGGCAGCTCCCGGAGCTGGACGAGCTCCTGGCCGGCGCCCATGTGGTGAGCCTGCCGATGCGGGTGAAGTTCCGCGGCATCCTGCAGCGCGAGGCCCTGCTCCTGCGCGGGCCGCTGGGCTGGGGCGAATTCTGCCCCTTCCCCGAATACGGTGATGCGGAAGCGTCCCGCTGGCTCGCCTCCGCCATCGAGGCCGGCTGGCAGGGATTCCCGGAGCCGCTGCGGAGCAGCATCCCGGTCAACGCCACGGTCCCCGCGGTCACGGCCGACGCGGTGCCGGGCATCCTGGCCCGGTTCGGCCGGGTGGATGCCGTCAAGGTCAAGGTCGCCGAGCCCGGCCAGAGCCTGGCCGAAGACGTGGCCCGCGTCGCCGCGGTCCGGGAATCGTTGCCGGAGGCCGCCATCCGGGTGGACGCGAACGGCGGCTGGGACATCCCCGCGGCGGTTGAGGCGCTGACCCGGCTCTCCGCCGTCGGGCTGGAGTATGCGGAACAGCCGGTGCCCGACATCGCCGGCCTGGCTGAAGTTCGGCGCCGGCTGCGGACGGCCGGAATCCCGCTCCTCATCGCCGCGGACGAGAGCGTCCGGAAGGAAGAGGACCCGCTCAAGGTGGCACGGGCCGGCGCCGCGGACCTGATCGTGGTGAAGGTGGCGCCGCTCGGGGGAGTGCGCCGCGCCCTGGACATAGTGGCGCAGGCCGGGCTCCCCGCCGTCGTCAGTTCGGCGCTGGACACGTCGGTGGGAATCCGCGCGGGACTGGCGCTCGCGGCAGCCCTGCCGGAACTGCCGTACGCCTGCGGGCTCGGGACCGTGTCCTTGCTGGCCGCCGATGTCACCCGGGACCCGCTGGTGCCCGACGACGGCGCCATCCGGCTCCGTGACGTCGCCGCGGCGCCGGAGCTGCTGGCGGAGTACGCCGGAGCGCCGGAGCGCCGGGACTGGTGGCTGGAACGGCTGGGCCGGGTCCACGCCGTCCTGGCATCGAAACGCCCCTGAGGAGTGCCTTCAACGATCCGCCGGCCGGTGCGCCGGAACATCGCACGTTCACCGGGCCTTCATCTGGGAGACGTCTCTCGGTAGCTCGTGGCTGGCAGGGTGGCCGGGACCGCATCTCACTCCCATGGAAGGTCTCTCCGTGTCTGTCACGTCCGGGCGCAAGCCCACCCTGCTCCCCATGCTCGGCCTCACCAAAGGCAAACGCAGCGCCGTCACGTGCGCGCTGAAGTGCGATAACGCCTGCTCGGGCGAGGTCTGCAACACCAGCTCCAACGGCTACTTCCGTGACATCGCCTCTGCCACGATGTCCCGCCGCGCCGCCCTGGGCTTCGGCGCCGCCGGTGCGCTCGCCGTCGCCCTCGGCGGTTCCGTAGGAACAGCACAACCCGCTGCGGCCGACGGCGGACCGGGACTCGCGGCCGCCGCCAGGAACGGCTTCCGCCGGTCCAAGCTCGCCTTCACGGCCATCGCACCGGTGGACGCCGCCGTCGACGCCTTCACCGTGCCGCAGGGCTTCGGCTGGCAACCGGTCATCCGCTGGGGTGACCCGATCTTCCGCGACGCCCCGGACTTCGACCTCAACAACCAGACGGCCGCGGCGCAGGCACGGCAGTTCGGCTACAACAACGACTACACGGACATCCTCGAAGTTCCCGGCAGCAAAGGCCGCCGCGCCGTGCTCTTCGCCAACCATGAATACACCAACGAGGCAATCATGTTCCCGGCCGCGATGCCCGCCGCCGAGGTCCGCGCCGTCGCCGCCGCCGCGCACGGACTCTCCGTCGTGGAGCTGGAACGCGGGAACAAGAACAAGCCCTGGAGCTACGTCCAGGGAGCCAGGCTCAACCGCCGCTACCTCAACGACACCGCCTACGAACTGACGGGCCCCGTTGCCGGCTCCGCCCTGGTCCGGACCGCAGCCGACCCCACCGGGCGCAGCATCCGCGGAACGCTGGGGAACTGCTCCGGCGGCACCACCCCCTGGGGCACAGTCCTCTCCGGCGAGGAGAACTTCAACGGCTACTTCGTCACGCCCGGGACGTCCGCCGCGGAGAAGCGCTACGGACTCACCAACAAGCCCACCGCGCGGCAGTGGGAACTCGATGACCCGCGCTTCAACACCAACAACCCCGGGTACCAGAACGAGGCCAACCGGTTCGGCTGGATCGTGGAAGTGGACCCCTTCGATCCCACCTCCACGCCTCGCAAGCACTCCGCGCTCGGCCGCTTCAAGCACGAAGGTGCCAACGTGATCGTCGCAAAGTCCGGCCATGTGGTGGCCTACATGGGCGACGACGAGCGCTTCGACTACCTGTACAAGTTCGTCTCGGCCGGGCAGTACCGTGAGGGTGACCGGGCGAACAACATGACCCTGCTGTCCGAAGGTGACCTCTACGTCGCCAGGTTCACCGGCAGCTCATCGCCGGCCGAGATCGACGGGAAGGGGACCGTCCCCTCGGATGGGTCCTTCGACGGCACCGGCGAATGGCTGCCCCTCGTCGTCGGCGGGACATCGAAGGTGCCCGGCATGTCCGTCGAAGAGGTGCTCGTCTACACCCGGCTGGCTGCGGACAAGGTAGGACCCACCAAGATGGACCGCTGCGAGGATGTTGAGCCGAGCCTGCACACCGGCAAGGTCTACGTCGCCTGCACCAACAACTCGGACCGCGGCAACACCGGCAAGGAGGGCGCCACGGAGGTCAACCCGCGCAACGCCAACCGCGACGGCCACATCGTCGAAATCACCGAGGCCGGCGACCAGACCTCCACCCGGTTCAACTGGAACCTGCTGATGGTGTGCGGTGATCCCGCGCAGGGGGCCTTCACCTACTTCTCCGGCTTCCCCGCGGACCAGGTCTCACCCATCTCCTGCCCGGACAACCTGGCGTTCGACTCGGTCGGCAACCTCTGGATCTCCACCGACGGCGCCCCGTCGGGCATCGGCAAGGCCGACGGGCTGTTCAAGGTCACCCTGGACGGTGCCGAGCGCGGCCGGGTGGAGCAGTTCCTCGCCGTACCGCGCGACGCCGAAACCTGCGGACCCATCGTCCACGACGAGGAACGCACGGTGTTCGTCTCCGTGCAGCACCCTGGGGAGGACGGTTCCTTCGACGCGCAGCTGTCCTTCTTCCCGGACTACGTGGCGGCCGGCACGGCGCCGAAACGGGGCCAGGTGCGCGCCCCGCGGCCGTCCGTGGTGCAGGTGTTCCGCACCGGCGCCTAGCCGGACCCGGTCCGCCCGCCCCTCGTCCGGCGTCGGTCCGCCGGCCCTCCGCCCCTCCGCCCCCGCCTCCGCCTGGCCGCCGGAAGGCGGGGGGAAGTCGGAGGCGGGCTGAACTGATAATTTGAACAGTGTGAATAATCCGGCCGAAATGGTTGTCCCCAGAGTCCAGGCAGCGATTGCCAGCGCGTTCGGCGGAGAGTACCGCGGAACAGATCCGGTGATCCGGCCCTCCCAGTTTGCGGACATCCAGATCAACGCCGCGATGGCCCTGGCCAAGAAAGTCGGCATGCCGCCGCGGGACGCCGCCGCGAAGATCGTCGGGGCCCTGGACCTGGACGGCATCTGCACCACGGTCGAGATCTCCGGGCCGGGCTTCATCAACCTCACCTTTGACGGCACCTGGATCGAGGAGCTGCTCAACGACGAGGCATCCACGGCCACCGGCGCCTCCGCGGCGGCCCCTGCCGGCGAGCCCGCGGCCGGCGCCCCGCGCCCGGCGCAGCGCGTCGTCGTCGACTATTCCTCCCCGAACGTCGCGAAGGAAATGCACGTCGGGCACCTGCGCACCACCGTCGTCGGCGACAGCCTAGTCAAGGTGCTCGAGGCGCTGGGGGACACCGTCATCCGGCAGAACCACATCGGCGACTGGGGCACGCCGTTCGGCATGCTGATCGAGCACTGGCTCGAGATCGGCGAGGACTCCCCGGAGGCTGCGCTGCTGGTCGATGATCCCAGTGCCTTCTACCGGGCGGCCCGGACGAAATTCGACGACTCCGCCACGGACGAGGACGGCTTCGCCACCCGGGCCCGGCTCCGCGTGGTGGCGCTGCAGGGCGGGGACCAGGAGACGTTTGCCGTCTGGCAGCGGCTCGTGGCCCAGTCAAAGCGCTACTTCAACGCCATCTACTCCGTGCTCGGCATCAGCCTGACCGATGACCACATCGCCGGCGAAAGCTCCTACGACGCGCATCTGGCACAGCTGTGCCAGGAGCTGGAGGAGGCCGGCATCGCGCGGGTCAGCGACGGCGCCCTCTGCACGTTCCCCGCCGGCTTCACGGGCCGCGACGGACTGCCGCTGCCGCTCATCATCCGTAAGTCCGACGGCGGCTACGGCTACGGCACCACCGATCTGGCCACCATCCGGTACCGGGTCCGGGAGCTCGAGGCCGACCGTATCCTCTACGTCGTGGGCGCCCCGCAGAACGTCCACCTGCGCATGGTCATGGCCACGGCGCGGGACGCCGGCTGGCTGCCGGACACCGTCGAGGCGGTGCACGTGCAGATAGGCAACGTGCTGGGGGAGGACGGTAAGATCCTGAAGTCCCGCTCCGGTGCCCCGGTCAAGCTCATGGCCCTCCTGGAGGAGGCCGTGGACCGCGCCCGCGCCGTGATCGACGCCAGCCGGCCCGAGCTCACCGACGCCGAGCGTGCCCTGACCGCCCGTCAGGTGGGGATCGGCGCAGTCAAATACGCGGACCTGTCGGTGGGGCACGACACCGAATACGTCTTCGACTTCGATCGTATGCTGGCCCTGAGCGGAAACACCGGACCCTACGTGCAGTACGCGGCCGCACGGATCCGCTCGATCCTGCGCAAGGCCGGAGTGCTGGAACGCCACCTCGAAACCGGCGCTGCGGGTACCGGCTCTGCCGGAACGTTCACCTCCGGGGGTTTGCCGGCGACGGCGATCGCCGTCGTCGAACCCGCCGAACGTGCGCTCGCCCTGCACCTCCTGGAGTACGGCGCCACGCTGGACAGGGTGGGTGAACTGCTCGAACCGCACCGGCTCTGCACGTACCTGTTCGAGCTCGCCCAGCTTTTCACCGCCTTCTACGACCAGTGCCCCGTGCTGAAGGCCGAGGAATCGGTCCGGGAATCCCGGCTCGCCCTGTGCGCCCTGGTGTTGCGCCGGCTCTCCGGCGGCCTGGAACTGCTGGGCATCGAGACGCCGGAGAACATGTGAGTCCGGCCGACGGGCTGAGCGCCCTCGACTCCGCACGCATTGCCGTCACGGCGCTCCTGCTGGCCGGGGTCCGCTGCGTGGTGGTGGCGCCCGGCTCGCGGTCGGCGCCGATGGCCTACGCCCTCGCCGAGGCCGACGCCGCCGGACGGGTGGAGCTGCTGGTCCGGATCGATGAACGCGATGCCGGTTTCACGGCCCTCGGCCTGGCCCTGGCGACCGGCGCGCCGGCCGCAGTGCTCACCACCTCCGGAACCGCGGTGGGGAACCTCCTGCCGGCGGTCATGGAGGCAAACCACGCCGCCGTGCCCCTCGTCGTCATTTCGGCCGACCGGCCTGAGGAACTCCACGGGACCGGCGCCAACCAGACCACGGCGCAACTGGACCTGTTCGGTGACCACGTCCGCTTCGCCGTCGATGTCCCGGCCGGCACTGACCCGCACCGCGCCGTGGAAACGGCTTTGAGCGCGGCCACCGGCGCCTTCGAGGACACCCCGCCTGGGCCGGTCCAGCTCAACCTGGCGTTCCGGGACCCCCTGGTCCCGGCACCGGGGGACCGGCTCCCCGCCGAATCCGGCCGCCGGGTGTACCGGACCGCCCGCGGGCCCCTGGTCCTGGACTTCCCGCCGGCCGATTCCGGCCTGCCGGAGCGACGCACCGTGGTGCTGGCCGGGCACGACGCCGGCCCGGTCGCGGAGGCCTTTGCCCGCGCCCACGGCCTGCCGCTGCTGGCCGAGCCGTCCTCCAACGCGCGGTTCGGGCCGAACGCGGTGGGGCCCTACCGCCTGCTGCTGGAGCACTTCGGGCCGGAGTCCCCGCAGCCGATCGAACGCGTGGTCTTGTTCGGCCGGCCCACGCTGTCCCGCCCGGTGAGTGCCCTGCTGGCCCGCGCCGGCGTCCCCTCGGCCCTGTACTCGCCGGTTCCCGTGGCCTGGTACGAGCCCGGGCGGCGCACCGAACTGCCGCTGGACAACCTGGCGGACCTGGCCGATTTCGCCGGCCGCGGCCCGGCGCCCTGGCTCGACGCCTGGCTGCTGGCCGGCGCCGCAGCCCAGCACGTCGTCGATTCCCAACTGGCCGTTTCCGCCGCGGCCACCGGGCCGTCCGTGGGCGCCCTGGTCTGGAACCACTCGCGCGGCCAGCTGGTGCTCGGCTCCTCCAACGGCATCCGCGACGTCGACCTCGCCGGCGGGGCCGCCCCGGAGCCACAGGCCACCGTGTTCGCGAACCGCGGCCTGTCCGGCATTGACGGCACCCTCGCCACGGCCACCGGCGTCGCGATCGGCGGACGGCAGGAAACCACCGTGCTGCTGGGCGACGTCACCTTCCTGCACGACGCCGGCGGGCTCCTCCTCGGCGCCGGGGAAGCCGAGCCCACACTGCGGATCGTGGTGCTGAACGACGCCGGCGGTGCCATCTTCGGGCTCCTGGAACACGGGGCCGTCGAATCCTCGGGCCGCTACGGGAACGCAGTCGAACGGCTGTTCGGCACCCCGCACAGCGTGGACCTTGCCTCGCTCGCGGCGGCGTACGGCGTCCCGCACCGCCTGGTCAGCACGACGGCGGAGCTCGCCACGGCCCTGGCGGAGCCTTGGGAGGGCCGCAGCATCATCGAGGTGCGCACGGACCGGCACGGACTCCGTGAGCTGCACACCCGCATCAGAGCGGCCGTGGGTGCGGCCGTGTCAGGAGTGCTCGCCGCCGAGTAGGGCCCGTGCCAGGCGACCCGCGCATCGACGTTCTCCACATCGCCCGGCCGCGGGAGGGCGCCACGGTGCCCGGGCTGGCATCTTCCGCCGGCCCGGCTGAAGGTGGTCCGCCGCGACGGGCTGCTGGTCACCGGAAGAGTGCGGACGGTTCTTGATCTGGCCGCTTTCACGCCGTTTGCCGAGGCTGTGGTTCCCAATACGAAATCCGCGATCCGGCCGGGCTTGTCGGCTACGCGGAATGCTACTGGGACGGCGCACGGCTGGCCGGCGAGTTCGACGGCGTCGAGAAGTACCTGAAATCGGAATATCTGCAGGGCAGAACCTCGTCACAGGCCGTCGTGGACGAAAAGCTCAGGGAAGACCGGATCCGGGCGGCGGGGATCAAGGTGGTCCGCTGGGTCTGGGCCGACCTGATGGCTGCCGGGCAGCTGGACCGGAAGCTGGCAGCGGCCGGTGTGCCCCGGCGTCGTGACCGATCCGCGCGGTGGCCGTAATACCGGCGACGCGCAAAGTGCCCCTCGACGCAAAAATGCCCTGGCGCTACCGGAATTCCAGTAGCGCCACGGCATTTGCGCGTCGCCAGGCGTTTCGGGCGGCGCGGACAGCTATTCCGCGATATCGATGTGTGTCGGGTCGAGGACGCGCCGGAGGAATTCCTTGGTGCGCGCCTGGGTGGGGGCGCTGATGACCCGCTCGGCCACGCCTTCCTCCACCACGACGCCGCCGTCCATGAACACCACACGGTCGGCTACTTCGCGGGCGAAGCCCATCTCGTGGGTCACCACCAGCATGGTCATGCCTTCCCGGGCCAGGTTCCGCATGACGGAAAGCACGTCGCCCACGGTCTCCGGGTCCAGGGCCGAGGTCGGCTCGTCGAACAGCATGAGCTCGGGGTCCATGCTCAGGGCGCGGGCGATCGCCACACGCTGCTGCTGGCCACCGGAGAGCTGGTCCGGAAAACGGTCGGCCAGGTGCCCCAGCCCGACGCGCTCCAGGTTCTTCATGGCCACCGCTGCGGCATCGGACTGGCTGCGCTTGAGGACCTTGGTCTGCGCGATGGTGCAGTTCTGCAGGGCACTCAGGTGCGGGAACAGGTTGAACTGCTGGAACACCATCCCCACCTTGCGGCGCATCTTGTCGATGTCCACATCGAGGTCCGTGGCTTCGAAACCGCCCACGTGGATGGTTCCCTCGTTGGGCTGCTCCAGCAGGTTGACGCAGCGCAGCAGGGTGGACTTGCCCGAGCCCGACGGGCCGATCAGGCAGACAACCTCGCCGGGTTTCACATCGAGGCTGATGCCTTTGAGTACTTCGTTGGTGCCGTAGGACTTGCGGAGGTCCGTGATGGACACGCCTGCAGCCTTCACACCGCCACCAGTGGGCCGGGAGTTTTGTACGACGTCGTTCATGACTGTCCTGCCTATCGCTTCGTCCGCGCTGAGCGGCTTTCGAACTTCCGGGCCAAGAGGCTCAGCGGGATGGTGATCACCAGGTAGAAGGCACCGGCCACGAGGAGCGGCGTGAGGCCTGCACCCAGGCTGGAGATGCCGTCGCGGCCGAACTTAGTGAGCTCGTACTGCGAGGCGGTCAGGCCCAGCACGTAGATGAGTGAGGAGTCCTTGGTCAGCAGGATGACCTCGTTGGTCAGCGGCGGCAGCACGATCCGGAAGGCCTGCGGGATGACGATGGAGACCATGGCCCGCCACTGCGGCATGCCGAGCGACCGGGCGGCCTCCAGCTGTCCCTTGGGCACAGCCTGCAAGCCGGCGCGCAGCGTTTCCGCAATGTAGGCCGCAGCCACCATGCCCAGCGAGATCATCACCACGACGGTCACATTCCACTGCACACCAAACGCGAGCGGAACGCCGTAGCCGAAGGCGATGAACACGAGCAGCGCCGGGATGCCGCGGAAGAACTCGATGTACCCGGTGGCGATCCAGCGGTAGAGCGGGAAGGTGGAGAGCTTCATGAGGGCCAGAAGCAACCCGCCGGACAGGCCCACGATAAAGCCCAGGGCCGTGTAGATCAGGGTGTTCTTGAGGCCCACAAGGAAGATGTCCGGGAACATGGGGCCGATTTTGGCGAAGTTGAAGACGCTGGTGCCGATGGTCTTCCAGTCCGTGGCCAGGATCAGCGCGGCCAGCGCCACCACAAAGATTCCGGCCTGGACGTACAGGCTGACTCTGGCTCGTTGGCGTGCGGTCATTGCCATGGTGTTCTCACATTCGTTTTGCGCAGGTGAGGCCCCGTACGGACTGTTCTACAGCGGTACGGGGCCTCGACTGCGTAGGTCTCAGGCCAGGTGCTGGCTACTTGGTGGCTTCGCCGAACCAGGTGGTCTCGTACTTCTTCAGGGAGCCGTCGTCGGTCAGGCGCTTGAGCGTGGAGTTGACCTGGCCAGCCATGGCGGTGCTGCCCTTTTTGATGGAGATGCCCAGCTTCTCGCCCGTGGCGTAGTTCTCGACGCGCTTGTACTTGGGGTCGTCCTTGATGGCGTAGCCAAGGACGGACTGGTTGCCCAGTGCGGCGTCGATGGTGCCGGCCTGGAGGGCCTGGACCAGAAGCCCTGTGTCCTCGAACTGCTGCGCGTCGAGGCCCTTCTCGGTGGCGTACTTGGCGCCGGTGGTGGCCTGCTGCACGCCAACCTTCTTGCCCTTGGCGCCGTCGATGTTCTTGATGCCGGACGCTTCAGTGGCCACGAGGGTCAGGTCGTCGTCCAGGTACGGGGTGGAGAAGTCCATGACGGCCTTGCGGGTGTCCGTGATGGAGATGGAGGAGATGGAGACGTCACAGCCGGTGAGGGCCGTACCGGTCTCGATGGCCTCGAAGGAGCTGTCCACAACGCTGAGTTCGGCCTTCAGGTCCTTGGCCACCTCGGCTGCGATGTCCATGTCGAAGCCGACGATCTTGCCGTCCTTCTGGAATTCGAACGGCTCATAGGGCACGTCCGAGCAAACGGTCAGCTTGCCGGCGTTGATGAGCTGGACGCCAGCCGCGGAGGAGGCCGCGGGAGTGGAACTGCCGCCACAGGCCGTGAGGGTGAGGGTGCCGACGGCGAGGATTGCGGCTGCCTTGGCGGCCAACTTTGCCGAGGCGAGGGGCTTGAGCTGCATGGTTTCTTCCCTTTTGTTGCAGGTTATTGCAGGAGCGGGCGTGACTTATTCGGCTTATAGTGTATCGCCGAATACGAGATGTGCATCACAGAAAACTTAGTTTCACCATTGGATAACTATTGATGACATTAGTGCAAGCCGCATCGGCCGCACAGTGTCTCCTATCCCGGACTCTAGCTGCTGATGCCGAGCGATTCGAGCATCGGCCGGAACTTGGCCCAGGTCTCCGCGAGCTCGGCCTCGGGCGCCGAGCCCTCCACAACGCCGCAGCCGGCGTAGAGCCGGACGGTCTTGGGGGATTCGATCACCGCGCCGCGCAGGGCGATGCCCCATTCGCCGTTGCCGGCCGCGTCGAGCCAGCCGACCGGGCCGGCGTAGGGGCCGCGGTCCAGGTGCTCCAGCTGGCGGATCAGGGTACCGGCCACCGTGGTCGGTGTGCCGCACACGGCAGCCGTCGGATGCAGCGCGTTGATCAGGGCCAGGCACGTGGGGACGTGGCCCTCCACCTCGGTCAGCTCGGCCTTCACGTCCGAGGCCAGGTGCCACACGTTCGGCAGTTCGAGGATGAAGGGCTCGCTGTGCGCGTTCATCGCCTCGGAGAACGGTGCCAGCTGGGTGGTGAGGGACTGGATCGCGATGTCGTGTTCGTGGCGCTGCTTCTCGGAGCCGGCCAGGACCCGTTCGGCGAATTCCAGCGGCGAGCCGGCCATGCCGTCGGCATCGCGGCGGTCCAGGGTCCCGGCCAGGACGCGGGCCTGCGCCGTGCGGCCCTCCACCTGGATCAGCATCTCGGGCGTGGAACCGACCAGTCCGTCGACGCCGTAGGTCCAGCACTCGCGGTAGCGGACGGCCAGCTGCCGCAGGATCTCCGCGGCGTTCACGCCATCCGGGACCGTGGCCACGATGTCGCGGGCCAGCACGAGCTTTTCCAGCGCACCGGTGCGGATCTCCGCCACGCCCGCAGCCACGGCGGCCATCCAGTCCGCCTCGCTCAGGGACCCGGTGGCCAGGGTTGCCTCCCGGGCCGGGGCCCCGGAGCCGGAAGTGCCGGCGGGGAGCTCGACGTCGGACCCGGCGGCCGGGGCGCCGCCGGGCGCGTCCAGCCAGCGCACCAGTGCGGCGCGCGCGCCGGCTTCGGTGAGTTCGACGTCGTCGAACGTCAGGTGGGTGAGCCAGGCCTTGCCGTCCCGCAGGCCGACGACTATTTCGGGAACGATCAGCCGGGATTCGTGGGCCGACACCTTGGAGAAGGCGAAGGAGCCGAACGCGACAGGGCCGGTGCCGGGCCACTCCATGGCGTCCGCGATGTCCGCCTCGAGGACCAGGTGGCGCCACCAGATGTCCGCTTCCAGGAAGCGCTCGGGGCCGGTGGCGGTAAACCTGGCGATTTCGCCGAAGCCCACGAGACCGGCTTCGCGGCGGGTCCAGCAGAGGACATCGTCCCGGACCAGAAACGACGGCAGCCCCCCGGGGAATGATTCTGCATCGAGGGGCAGTGTCAGTGTTCTAATAATTCTGGTACGGAACGCGCTCGTCATGATGAGATAACAGTACTCCCGCCGCACCAGCGGCCCGGTTCAGCCGCTGTTCAGGACGTGGTTCGTGGGTGCGCCGAACATTTGAGACAATGACATGGTGAACCGAGCATCCTTGGATAAGCGTCCGGACGAAGTAGCCACGATGTTTGACGACGTCGCACCGAAATACGACGTCGTCAACGATGTCCTGTCCATGGGACAGACGCGCCGCTGGCGCAAGGTTGTGGTCGAAGCCATGGACGTGTTGCCTGGCCAGCGCGTGCTTGATCTCGCCGCCGGCACCGGAACCTCCAGCGAACCGTACGCCGACGCCGGCATCGACGTGATCGCCTGCGATTTCTCCCTCGGCATGCTCAAGGTCGGCAAGCGCCGCCGCCCCGACATCGATTTCGTCGCCGGCGACGCCACCCGCCTTCCCTTCGCGGACAACACCTTCGACGCCAGCACCATCTCCTTCGGGCTGCGCAACGTCAACGAGCCGAAGAAGGCCCTGGCCGAGATGCTGCGGGTCACCAAGCCCGGCGGCAAGCTGGTCATCGCCGAGTTCTCCCAGCCCGTGGTGCCGCTGTGGCGGACCATGTACACCGAATACCTCATGCGGGCGCTGCCCGCCATCGCCGTCAAGGTCTCCTCCAACCCGGACGCCTACGTCTACCTCGCCGAGTCCATCCGCGCCTGGCCGGACCAGGACCACCTGGCCGCCTGGCTGCAGGAAGCCGGCTGGGAGAGCGTCACGTACCGGAACCTCAGCGGCGGCATCGTGGCGGTGCACCGGGCGCAGAAGCCTGCCGGCCCCGCAACTGACCCCGCCGCGGGCGCGACTGCGCTGGCCGCCAACACGGGCCCCGTCGCCAAACTGCGCCGCAACATCAACCGGACCACGCGTTAGCTTGCTGCCGCTGTGAAAGTACTGATCGTCGGAGCCGGTCCGGCCGGGTCCACCGCCGCGTACTACCTGGCACAGGCAGGCGTGGACGTCACGGTGCTGGAAAAGACCAGCTTCCCCCGGGAAAAGGTCTGCGGCGACGGGCTGACCCCCCGGGCCGTCCGCGAGATCCAGAAGCTGGGCCTCCCACACCCCGAGCAGGACGGCTGGCGCCGCAACAAGGGCCTGCGACTGATCGCGGGCGGGCGCACCATCGAACTGCCCTGGCCCGAGGTCTCCGACTTCCCGCAGTACGGCCTGATCCGGACCAGGCTCGGCTTCGACGAGGAACTGGCCCGGCACGCGCAGTCCGCCGGCGCCGTCGTGCTCGAACGCCACAGCGTCACCGAGGCCCTCCGCTCCGAGGACGGCCGTGTGACCGGCGTCCGGGCCGCGCTGCTGGACGGCTCCGGCCGCAAGACGGGGGAAACCCGGGACTTCGCTGCCGACATCGTCCTCGCCGCGGACGGCAACTCCACCCGCACCGCCGTCTCGCTCGGCATCCACAAACGCGATGACCGGCCCTTGGGCGTCGCCGTGCGCACCTACTTCACCAGCCCGCGGCACAATGACGACTGGATGGAAGGCTGGCTGGAGCTTCCGGGCCGCAACGGCAAGCTGCTGCCCGGCTACGGCTGGGTGTTCGGCGTCGGCGACGGCACCTCCAACGTGGGCCTGGGCATCCTGAACTCCTCGAAGGAATTCGGCAAGATCGACTACAAGCAGGTCCTGCGCGAATGGACCGCAGGCATGCCCGCGGACTGGGGATTCACCCCCGAGAACCAGGTGGGCGAGATCCGCGGCGCCGCCCTGCCGATGGGCTTCAACCGCACCCCGCATTACTCGCCAGGGCTGCTGCTCCTGGGCGACGCCGGCGGGATGGTCTCCCCCTTCAACGGCGAGGGCATCTCCTACGCCATGGAGTCCGCCCGTTTCGCGGCCGAGTTCATCATCGACGGCGCCGCCCGGCAGCGCGCCGGCGCCTGGGGTCCAGGGTCGACGGCCGACGCCGATGCGCACCTCGCCCGGTACGCGGACTATGTCCGGGACCAGTGGGGCTCGCACTTCACGCTGGGCCGGGCCTTCGCAGCCCTGATCGGCAAGCCCACGGTCATGAAACTCGCCCTCCGGACGGGCATGCCCATCCCCCTGCTGATGCGGTTCGTGGTGCGGCTGCTGGCCAACCTGACGGATCCTGTGGCCAAAGGCTTCGAGGACCGGGTCATCCGGGTGCTGGAATCGTTGGTCCCGGCGACGTCCAACCAGTCTCCCTCCAGCGCGGACGGCCCTTCGCAGTCCAGCACCAACTCCGCGGATTCCGCAACAAAAGTTAGGGTTAACCCGTGACCAACTCTGCAGACCAAAGCTGGACGCACGCCGGACACGGCCTGCCGAGCTCTGAACCCGACCTCAACACCACCGCCATCGCCACCGGATTGCAGCTGCCGGCCGGTTTCGCGGCGATCGCGGGGGACCCGGAACTGGGTCCCGCGATCACCACGAACCTGGCGCGTGTGGAAAAGAAGCTCCGGGAAGCCATCGCCAACTCCGATCCGCTGGCGGACGCGACGTCGCGCCACCTCGTCGAGGCCGGCGGCAAGCGCATCCGGCCGCTGCTGACGCTGCTCTGCGCGCACCTGGGCGACGCCTCGCTGCCCGCCGTGGTGCAGGCCGCCGTCGTCGTCGAACTCACGCACCTGGCGACGCTCTACCACGACGACGTGATGGATTCGGCGCCGTTCCGCCGCGGCGCCCCCACCGCCCACGAGGTCTGGGGCAACTCCGTCGCCGTCCTCACCGGCGACCTGATCTTCGCCCGGGCCTCCATCCTGGTCTCCGAGCTCGGCTCCCGGGCACTCGGCATCCAGGCCCGCACCTTCGAACGGCTGTGCCTGGGCCAGCTGCACGAGACCGTGGGCCCGCGCCCCGACGAGGACCCGGTGCAGCACTACCTGTCCGTCATCGCGGACAAGACCGGCTCGCTCGTGGCGGCCTCGGGCCAGCTCGGCGCGATCTTTGCCGGCGCCGACGAGGCCTACGAAGCCCTGCTCGTTGAATACGGCGAAAAAGTCGGTGTGGCGTTCCAGCTCGCCGACGACGTCATCGATGTCACCGGCATCAAGGTCAAGTCAGGCAAGTCCCCGGGCACCGACCTCCGCGAAGGCGTCCCGACCCTGCCGGTGCTGCTGCTGCGCAAGGCCGCCGAGAACGGCGACCAGTCCGCCGTCGAACTGCTGACCCTGATCGACGGCGACCTCAGCTCGGACGAGGCGCTGGCCGCGGCCGTCGCGGGCCTCCGGGAGCACCCCGTCACCGCGGAATCCTGGGTGGTGGCCCGCACCTGGGCCGATGAGGCCATCGCCGCCCTGGCCCCGCTGCCCGAAGGTGTGGTGAAGGCCTCGCTGACCAGCTTCGCGCGGGCCGTGGTGGACCGCAGCAGCTAGGCCCCGGGCGGTCTGATCCTGCTGGGTCCGCCGGGCGTCGCGCCGGAACGCGGATGTCCCGCCACCCTGTGGGGAGCGGGACATCTCACTTTTCTGCATCGGGCATCCCTGCCCGCCAACGTCCTAGTGGACGGAGGCACCCTGTCCGAGTACCCAGGTGATCCGTCCGCCCTGGTAGTCCTGTGCCACGCCTCCGCCGAAGGAATACTCCCGGGAAGTCGGATATCCAAGCCGACCGTTTTCGTATCCGGTTCCTGCCCAGGCGGTCCTGATCGCCCCCATGGAGACCTGGGACCCGGACGCCGGGGACCAGACAATCGCGCCGCCCTGGTAGTACTGGAGGACTCCGCCGTCGCGCAGTCCGGTGGCCTCCCGGCTGGTTGGGTAGCCGAGCTGGCCCTTTTCGGCTTGGTTCTGGAGCCATGTGGCGCGGATGCCGCCCATGGAGACCTGGGACCCGGAGGCCGGGGACCAGACGATGGCGCCGCCTTGGTAGTACTGGAGGACTCCGCCGTCGCGCAGTCCGGTGACCTCCTGGCTGGTTGGGTAGCCGAGCTGGCCTTTCTCGGCTTGGTTCTGGAGCCATGTGGCGCGGATGCCGCCCATGGACACCTGGGACCCGGAGGCCGGGGACCAGACGATGGCACCGCCTTGGTAGTACTGGAGGACGCCGCCGTTTCGGAGCCCGGTGATTTCTTCGCTGGTCGGGTAGCCGAGCTGGCCGTATTCGGCTGCGTTCCGGCGCCAGGTGGTACGGATCCCGCCCATGGATACATGCGCTCCGGTGGCGAGTGACCAGACGATCGCGCCGCGTTCGTAACTGCGGGACGTTCCGAAGTTGCGCAGGCCAACAACCTCAGCGGCGGTGGGCTGACCCAGAAGCGCTGCCGTCCCTGGTGTGGCGTATTTCGTACTGATGGGAGTCTTATATTCTTTGGTCCACTCGGATGTCGCCCCGGGGGCCACGACCCAAACCCTCGACGGCCGGGCGCTGACCGTGACAGTCCCCCTGCCCGGGAAGGTGCCCGCCGGCAATACCCTTCCTCCGACGATATAGTCCACACCTTCCGTGGCCGGGATGGTGTAAGTGTCCTGGGCGGTGTTTTCCTCGTCCCTGAAGACTACGGGGGCCGGAGTCACGGGGACGGGGATGTCCGTGACAGGTTCTGACGGCGCGCTTTCACTTTTGTAGGGAACAAAATTTCGGGCGCTGGCATGCGCACGGACCATCAGCCGGCGGCCGACCTCATGAGCGTAGATGTAATAAGTGGGACCGGTACCGATCGTTTTTTCTGGCGAGTCCGCATACATCCATTCGTACCCGACGTCTATGCGACCTGCGGGCTCCATGGCCGGCATTGTCGCCGTTACTTTGTGCCCTTCGGAAACCGGGCCGTTGATGGTCGGTTTCGGGGTGTTGGAAAACTCACGCAATGGCTCCATCGTGAAATTAAAGCTTGCCCAATCGATGGTGAGTGGGGCGGGATCCTTCATGTCGGACGGGTATTTTTCCACTCTCCCGTCGCTCCAATAAACGACACGGCCACCGGATCGCGAAGTTAAATCGATATGGGACAGCGTGATGGGACCGGGTTGCAGTTCACCTAACCAGGCGTACGCAGTATCACCCCCTCCGGCGCCGCACTGGGGGAAACAGGCGTCCGCCGTGCCTCCAACGCTGTCTTCGAAAAAGAAGCTGCTCCTGGGCACAATGTTCTGCGCCCGGAAGACTATTTGGACGCTGTCGTCCGCATACATGACGGCAGGCGAGCGCATTACTGCACTCATGAGTATTGGTGGTTCGATGGGGTCTGCTGCCATGGACGGTGCAGCCGACAAGGCAATTATTGCTACTACGAATGTTAAGACGATTGCTAGTGAACGACGCAGTTCAGTAAAGCATTTCATTGAAAGTTTCCCCCCCTGATACGAATGGCTAAACCATACAGGAGTCTCCGCCATGCGCCGGAGTACCAGTCGGGGCGCCGCCTGATATAGCGACCATCCGGGAAAATGCCAAAGCAGTGGAAGGCGCAAGGCATTCCTTAGTATGGTTTGCCGCAATGTCATCGGGGGGCGGAACGGTGCATTCCGGACTGGCCTTGCGGAAGCCAACGTCCGGTCGCCCCGGGCCAGTAGTGCCAGTCGCGCAAGTACGCTTAAACGGAATGGCCCCGGTTCCTCACAACGTCCGAGTCATCCGTTGTGTCGAACCGGGGCCATTTCTCCGTTCGCATCAGGTCCACCGGAGGCATTTGGTGAACCCATGAATGAGCCTATGACAAAAATGTCACACTGTCTAGCGGCCCCGTAAATCAATGTGTCACAGAGTTGTTGGTGCGGTCCGGGGCGGAGTTTCCCCAGCTTTTAGCCGTCCCGCCGTCCTGGGCCCGGCGATTCGTCGGGACACGCCGTCGAGCGCCGCCAAAGCCGGGGAGATTTGGCGGCGTGACAGTCCACATAGGCCGTTGAACGGCTCCCCGGATGTCTTGCCGGACGCTGTGCTGGAGCCATGAACCTAACCAGTTACCTCCAATACGCCGGCTCGGTGGCGCGGACCGGCACGCTTCTGCGGGCGGGATTCCCTGAACGGAGTATCAGGAACGCCATGCTGGCCGGCGACATCGTGCGGCTGCGGCACGGTGTGGTCGCGTTGCCGGCCGCTTCGCCGGATCTCGCGGCGGCGGTGCTGGCCAACGGGCTGCTGACCTGCGTATCTGCCGCCGGCCACCACAGGCTCTGGCGGCTTCATGCACACGAAAAGTTGCACCTGCTGTGCCGCCACGGAAACGCGGCCTGCTTCGTGATCCACCGTGACAGTGTGGTCCCGCCCGAGAACCCGCGTCCCGTGGCCGGCCTGACAGACACGCTTCTTCATGCGCTGCGGTGCCTGCCGCCTGTGGAATCCGCCGTCGTGGTGGAAAGCGCCGTCCTGCAGGGCCGCACCGGCCTCGACTACCTCGGGCAGAGGCTTCCCGGCACCGGAACGGAGCCGCCCGCTCCGTGCTGCGGCTCGTTGACGGAACTGCCGGCTCGGCGATCGAGGTCGTTGCACGGCTTCTATTCCGCAAGGCCGGTATCTACGCCGAGACCCAGGCGGAACTTCCCGGCATCGGCATCGTGGATTTCCTGCTGGAAGGGTTCCTGATCGTGGAGCTGGACGGAGCCACCCACTTCGAGGCGCAGTAGGTCAGGAAGGACCGGCGGCGGAACAGCACCAGCACACTGACGGGCTACGCCGTGCTGCGGTACGGCTACCAGTACATTGTCCACAACCCGCAAAAGGTCATCAACGAGGTGTGGCAGGTGCTGCGCGGCAGGGTTATCCGCTGAATTTCCCTGGCTTTGGAGGCCGGTGCCTCGAGCTACCGGCAGTCTGGCCCGACACGCCGGCCGGGCACGCCAAAGATGGGGAGAATCCGCAAAGCGCGGAGGCTCAGTCCTCGTCTTCGTCGTTGAATGCCCACTCGAAAAGGTCAAAGACGAACTCGGAGAAAGTTCCTTCTTCGCTCTTCCACTGGCCGCGGGCGTTGTTGCGGCGGTACACGATCGGGTCCGGGATGCTGAGGTCGCCAATGCGGAAGCCCCAGGTGAACTGTTCTTCCTCGTCCTCGAGGAACATCAGGAAGCCCTCGTCATCGACTTCCAGCTCCTCGGGATCCCAGAAGTAGTGGTACGCCTCCATCAGGTCTTCGCAGCCACCGAGGGCCAGGTAGAACTCCCTCAGGACCATCGGCACCTGGAACTGGTGCTCGCCGAGGGCCGCTTCCAGGTCCACGGCCAGAAGGCCGTCTTCTTCCTGCCATTCGTCTTCGAGATACTTCGGAACAAGAGCGCGGAATTTCTCGAGGAACATGTCAGTCATGGTCTTATCCTAGCTAATCCCGGGTGCCACTTTCCGCCGTGTCCTGGCCGAGGCGGTGCCAGCCGCGGACCGCCAGCGGAACGTACCAATGGCGCCGCCAGGCCGTGACCCGGAAGGCGAAAACCGTGGCCGCCACGGCACTGGCCGTCACGGCATTGAAGGTCCCTGTGATGGACAGCAGCATCGTCAGCAACGCCCCGGCGAAAGCCGGCAGGGCGTACAGGTCCTTGGGGTCGAACAACTGGGGCACCTCATTGGCGGTGATGTCCCGCAGCAGGCCCCCGCCCACCGCCGTCGTGACCCCCAGCAGGACTGCCGCGACCGGGTTCATCCCCGCGGCCAGGGCCTTAAGAGTCCCGGTGATGCAGAACAGCGCCAGGCCGCCGGCGTCGAAGAGGATCAGCAGGGAGGTGAAGCGCTGGACGCTGGAGAACAGGAAGTACACCAGCACGGTGGCGAGCAGCGGCGGAGCCAGATACGCCGGGTTGGTGAAGGCCGCGGGCGGGCCGGCGTTGATGATGATATCGCGGATGACGCCGCCGCCGAGGCTGACCACCGAGGCCAGCAGCAGGGAGCCGATGATGTCGAACTGTTTCCGCGCAGCGAGCAGGGACCCGGAGACCGCAAAGAAGAAGACTCCTGCCAGGTCCAGCCAGACCAGGACGAGGCTAAAGGAAAAAGTCATGGAGCGTCCCGGGTCGATAGCAAGGGGGCGGATGGGGCGGCTCCAAGGTTACGCTAACGGCTATGAATAGCCCCATCCTGATCGCCTGCTCGCACGGAACCTCCAGCGCCGTCGGCGCCGCTGAGGTCAACGCACTCCGGGACGGGATCGCTGCCCTGCGGCCCGGGCTGGATGTCCGTGAGGCCTACGTCGACGTGCAGGATCCCGAACTGCCGGCGGTGGTGGGCGGGCTTCCGGCGGGGGAGGCCGCCGTCGTCGTTCCGCTGCTGCTGAGCGTCGGGTACCACGTCAAAGTGGACATCGCCCACGCGGTCAAGGGCCGGCCGGACACGTTTGCGGCCGCCCCGCTGGGACCCGATCCGCGGCTGGCGGCCCTGCTGGACCAGCGGCTCCGGGAAGCCGGCGCCATCGATAGCGACACCGTGATCCTCGCCGCCGCAGGCTCCTCCGACCCCACCGCCTCAGAGAACGTGGAGAAGGTCGCAGAACAGCTGCGGGCGCTGCGGCCCAACCGGATCATTGCAGCGTACGGTGCTTCGGCCAAGCCTTCGGTGCAGGACGCCGTGCACGCGGTGCGCGAGGAGGGCGCTCTGGTCGCCGCGGGACCGCAGGGCCGGGTGGTCATCGCCTCCTACTTCCTGGCCCCCGGCTTCTTCCACGACCAGCTGGCCCAGGCCGGCGCGGACCTCGTCACGGCGGCATTGCTGCCCGCGCCGGTGCTCGCCGAGATCGCGCTGGAACGCTTCGACGCGGCCCTCGCAGCGCGGGGATGAGCGGCTTCCGGACGCGGCGAATCATGCACACGGGCCGCACCACATCAAGGGCCTCCGGCGGTTCGTGACGATTTGTTTCCCTAGGTGACCTCCCGTTTCTGACCCTTTGTGACGGGATTACGGCCGGACCTACAGTCGATCCATGACTGATACAGCTCTAGCCGGAGCGTCCGCTGACCAGGCCGCCGCAGGCGGCGCCAAGCGCCACCGTCCCGCCGCCAAGCCGCACGGCCAATGGAAAGTGGACGGCACCGCGCCGCTGAACGCCAACGAAACCTGGAAACAGGAAGACAACGGCCTGAACGTCCGCGAGCGTATCGAATCCGTCTACGCCAAGCACGGCTTCGACTCGATCGACGGCACCGACCTGCACGGACGCTTCCGCTGGTGGGGCCTCTACACCCAGCGCAAGCCCGGGATCGACGGCGGCAAGACCGCCACGCTCGAGCCGCACGAGCTGGAGGACAAGTACTTCATGCTGCGCGTCAGGATCGACGGGGGCGCCCTCAGCACCGAACAGCTCCGCGTCATCGGCCAGATCTCCGTGGACTTCGCCCGCGACTCGGCCGACCTCACCGACCGCCAGAACATCCAGCTGCACTGGATCCGGGTGGAGGACGTTCCGGAGATCTGGCGCCGCCTCGAATCCGTGGACCTGTCCACGACGGAAGCCTGCGGCGATGTGCCCCGCGTGATCCTGGGCTCCCCGGTCGCCGGCATTGCCAAGGACGAGATCATCGACCCCACACCGCTGATCCATGAGCTCGCCGAACGCTTCATCGGCGACCCCGAGCTGGCCAACCTGCCGCGCAAATTCAAGACCGCCATCACCGGCCACCCGAGCCAGGACGTGGTCCACGAGATCAACGACGTCGCCCTCGTCGGGCTGGTCCACCCCCAGCTCGGCATCGGCTACGACCTCTGGGTGGGCGGCGCACTCTCCACCAACCCGATGCTCGGCAAACGCCTGGGCGCGTTCGTCCGCCCGGACCAGGCCGCCGACGTCTGGCTCGGCGTGACCAGCATCTTCCGCGACTACGGCTACCGCCGGATGCGCACCAAGGCCCGGCTGAAGTTCCTGCTGGCCGACTGGGGGCCGGTGAAGTTCCGCCAGGTCCTTGAGGACGAATACCTCGGCTACGAGCTCGCCGACGGCCCCGCCGCGCCCAAGCCCTCCTCCCCGGGCGACCACATCGGCGTGCACGAACAGAAGGACGGGAAGTTCTTCATCGGCGCCACGCCGCTGGCCGGCCGGCTCTCCGGCAGCCAGCTCGTGAAGCTCGCGTCCACGCTGGAAGCCCACGGCTCGCAGCGGCTGCGCACCACGCCGCACCAGAAAATCGTGGTCCTCGACGTGCCCCGGGAACAGGTGGAACCGCTCGTCGCCGAGCTCGACGCGCTGGGCCTCTCCGCCCGGCCGTCCGTATTCCGCCGCGGCACCATCGCCTGCACCGGGATCGAATACTGCAAGCTCGCCATCGTCGAAACCAAGGTCACCGCGGCAACCGCGGTCGCCGAACTGGAACGCCGCCTCGCCGACCTCACCGAGAGCAAGCAGTTGCCCGCGGCGCTGTCCCTGCACATCAACGGCTGCCCCAACTCGTGCGCCCGGATCCAGACGGCGGACATCGGCCTCAAAGGCATGATGCTGCCGACGCCCGACGGCGACCCCACCCCGGGTTTCCAGGTCCACCTCGGCGGCGGGCTCGCATCCGACAGCCGCGAGGAAGCCGGCCTTGGCCGCACCGTCCGCGGCCTCAAGGTCACGGCCGGGGAGCTGCCCGACTACGTCGAGCGTGTGGTCCGGAAGTTCGTTGCCGACCGCGCCGCGGACCAGACCTTCGCGGAATGGGCCTTCGCCGCCGACGAGGGTGACCTCCAGTGACCAACGGCCCCGTTGCGCACCGCACGCACGACGAGCTCAAGGCCATCGCCGAAGCCGGCGCCGCCGAGCTCGGCTGGGATGCCCCGGCCCGCGAAGTCATCGCCTGGGTGGCACGCAACTTCGAGCTCCCCGCGGTCGCCGTCGCCTGTTCCATGGCCGACGCCGTCCTCCCGGCCCTCGTCGCGGACCAGCTTCCCGGCGTCGACGTCCTGTTCCTGGAGACCGGCTACCACTTCCCGGAAACCCACGCCACGCGCGACGAGGTGGCCGCGAACCTCCGCGTCAACGTCGTCGACGTGCTGCCGGAGAACACGGTGGAACAGCAGGACCGGCTCCTAGGCAAGGACCTCTTCGCCCGCGACCCCGCCCAGTGCTGCGCGCTGCGCAAAGTGGCCCCGCTGCGCCGCACCCTCGCCGGCTATGAACTCTGGTTCACCGGCGTCCGCCGCGACGAGGCCCCGACCCGCACCAACACCCCGCTGGTCACCTGGGACGAAACCAACGGCCTGGTCAAGGTCAACCCGGTGGCGGCCTGGAGCTTCGACCAGCTGGTCCAGTACTCGATCGACTTCCTCCTCCCCGTCAATCCGCTGCTTTCACAGGGCTACCCGTCCATTGGCTGCCAGCCCTGCACCCGGAAGGTGGCGCCCGGCGATGATCCCCGCGCCGGACGCTGGGCAGGAACCGACAAGACAGAATGCGGACTACACGTATGAGCAACTTGAGCACGACGACGATGGTCACCACCGCCTCCACAGCAGATGCCGCCCCCGCCTCTGCGCCGCGCGGCATTCGTCCTTCGGACGATGCGCGCGGCTCCGACAGGCCCGATGCCACTCCCGGGGCGGCATCGGGGTCGACGGCGGAGGCCCGCCTGAGCTCCCCGGCCCGCCTCTCCAGCCTGGACACCCTCGAGTCCGAGGCCATTCACATCATCCGGGAGGTCGTCGCCGAGTTCGAGAAGCCTGCGCTGCTGTTCTCCGGCGGCAAGGATTCCGTGGTGATGCTGCACCTGGCCACCAAGGCGTTCTGGCCCGGCAAGGTGCCGTTCCCCGTGCTGCACGTGGACACCGGCCACAACTTCCCGGAGGTCATCGACTTCCGCGACCGCACGGTGGATCGGCTGGGCCTGAGGCTCGTCGTCGGCTCCGTCCAGGAGTTCATCGACAGCGGCGAGCTGGCCGAGCGTGCCGACGGCACCCGGAATCCGCTGCAGACCGTGCCGCTGCTGGACGCGATCCAGCGCAACAAGTTCGACGCCGTCTTCGGCGGCGGCCGCCGGGACGAGGACAAGGCCCGGGCCAAGGAACGCATCCTGAGCCTGCGCGACGAGTTCGGCCAGTGGGACCCCCGCAACCAGCGGCCCGAGCTTTGGAACCTCTACAACGGCCGGCACACTGTGGGCCAGCACGTCCGGGCCTTCCCGATCAGCAACTGGACCGAACTGGATGTGTGGCGCTACATCGAGCGCGAAAACATCGAGCTGCCCGGCCTGTACTACGCCCACGACCGCGAGGTCTATGCCCGCGACGGCATGTGGCGGGCAGTCGGCGAAGTCTCCCAGCCGCGCGAGCACGAACAGGTCATCACCAAGACCGTCCGCTACCGGACCGTCGGCGACATGTCCTGCACCGGCGCCGTCGAATCGGCCGCCGCCACCGTGCGCGACGTCGTCATTGAGGTTGCCGCCTCGACCATCACCGAACGTGGGGCCACCCGTGCGGATGACCGCATTTCGGAGGCCGCCATGGAAGACCGCAAGAAGGATGGCTATTTCTAATGAGCACCGAAATCGATACAGCCCGCGCGGCTGCCCTTCTTGACGAGGCCCCCCTCGCCCACCGCATTCTGTCTTCGACCCTGTTCCGCTTCGCCACCGCCGGATCGGTCGACGACGGCAAGTCCACCCTGGTGGGCAGGCTCCTGCATGACTCCAAGGCGATCCTCGCCGACCAGCTCGACGCCGTCGCCCGCACCTCCGTGGACCGCGGGTTCGGCGGCGAAAGGGGCGGGATTGACCTCGCCCTGCTGACCGACGGCCTGCGCGCCGAGCGGGAACAAGGCATCACCATCGACGTCGCGTACCGCTACTTCGCCACGGACCGGCGCAGCTTCATCCTCGCGGACTGCCCCGGGCACGTGCAGTACACCAAGAACACGGTGACGGGCGCGTCCACCGCGGATGCCGTCGTCGTGCTCATCGACGCACGCAAAGGCGTCCTGGAGCAGACCCGCCGGCACCTGTCCGTGCTGCAGCTGCTGCGCGTTGCGCACGTGATTGTGGCCGTGAACAAGATCGACCTCGTTGACTTCAGCGAGGACGTGTTCCGGCAGATCGAAGCGGACGTCCAGCAGGTGGGGCGCGAGCTCGGGCTCGGCCGGGACGAATCAAATACAGGCGGGCTCGCAGATCTTTTCGTGGTCCCCGTCTCCGCGCTCGACGGCGACAACGTCGTGGACCGCTCGGACCGCACGCCCTGGTACGACGGCCCGGCACTGCTCGAAGTCCTGGAGACGCTGCCGGCCGCGGACGAACTCGAAAGCCACCTGGAAAGCTTCCGTTTCCCCGTCCAGCTGGTGGTCCGGCCGCAGGGCGCGCTCGCCCCCGACGCCATCGCCGGCGGACTGGACGCCAGCGCGTACCGGGACTACCGCGCCTACGCCGGCCAGATCAGCGAAGGATCGGTGAAGCTGGGAGACAAGGTCAGCGTCCTGACCCCGGGCCAGGCCCCGCGCACCACCACAGTGACCGGCATCGACTTTGCCGGAGACGAGCTCACCGAAGCCGTGGCCCCGCAGTCCGTCGCGTTGCGCCTCGCGGACGAGTTCGACGTCGCCCGCGGCGACACCATCGCTGCGGCGGGGCCCGCCGGTGGCAAAGTACCGGAAGCCTCGGCCGACCTCTACGCCGCCCTCTGCTGGCTCTCGCCGAAACCGCTCCGCGAGGGCACCAAAGTGCTGGTCAAGCATGGCACCCGCACGGTCCAGGCCCTGGTCCGGAACGTGACGGGCAAGCTGGACCTCGCCAGCTTCCAGCTCGAGCCCACCTCCACGCTGGAGCTGAACGACATCGGCCACGCCCAGCTGCGGCTCGCTGCGCCGCTTCCGCTGGAGAACTACCTGCACCACCGCCGCACCGGCGCGTTCCTCGTGATCGACCCGCAGGACGGCAATACCCTCGCTGCGGGCCTGGTCAAGGACCACCCGGGCGATCACGAGGACGAGCGCTACTCGATCTGAGGCCTGCCCGAACCGACTGAAAGTACCCTGGCTACCTGCGGGTCGCCGGACACGTGCGGGGTCGCCGTAAACTTACGGCGACCCCGCACGTGTCCGGCGAATTCGCTGCCATTGGCCCTTGCGACCCGGCCGGCGGACCATGATCATCCCCACCCTTGGTGCCGTCATCCCGGCCGCCGTGGGCGTCGACATCGGCTGCGGTATGATTGCCGTCCGCACGCAGGATGACCTCAAGGATCTGCCTAAGGAACGGAAGCGCCTGCGGGAGGGTATTGAACAGGCCATTCCGCTGTCCGCCGGCAAGTGCAACCGAAGGATCACCCCCACCGCCGAACCGCGGCTGGCCGGGCTGCGGCGAATGGCAGCGACGGCGGGCTTCGACCCCGCCCAGTACTCCGCGAACTGGAAGCTGCAGCCGGGATCGCTGGGCTCGGGCAACCATTTCATCGAAGTGTGCGCGGATGAGACGGACACCGTGCGGCTGTTCCTGCATTCAGGCTCCCGCGGCGTGGGCAACAAAATCGCGCAACGGCACATTGACGAGGCCCGGACGTCGGTCCGGATGAGGCACGTCGTCCTGCCGCACCCGGCCCTGGCCTACCTCGAGGAGGGCACCCCCGAATTCGACCGTTACATCAGGGAACTCCGCTGGGCCCAGCACTACGCACTGCTGAACCGTGAGGAGATGATGGACCGCGTGGTCCGGCAGTTTGAATCCTGGACAGGCGGTCGCGTCCGGGAAGCCGAACGGATCAACTGCCACCACAACTTCACCGCGCAGGAGAAGCACTACGGCAAGTCCGTCTGGGTCTCGCGCAAGGGGGCGATCAAGGCTGCAGCCGGGGACGCCGGGCTGATCCCCGGCTCCATGTGCACGGCGTCCGACGTTGTTGTCGGGCTGGGAACCCCCTGTCCCTGAACTCGTCGCCGCACGGCGCCGGGAGGGAATACTCGAGGACCGCCGCGAGGAAAGCCTTTTCGCTCGCCGAGCTGAAGGCCGCCATGCGGGGCATCGATTTCCGCCCCGGTGAGGCATTCATCGAAGAGATCCCGGCGGCGTACAGACCCATCGACCAGGTGATGCGCGACTCCGCCGACCTCGTCAGCATCCGGCACAAGCTGCGGCAGCTCGTCAACGTCAAGGGCGATTGATGAGCCCAAGCTCCCGGATGGCGGTCCCCACTGTCCCGGCCCGAATGTGACGTTCCGTGAACCCCTGTGACCCCGGGTTTCCGGACCGTTGAACCTCGTTCATGGCACTCCCTATGGTGAATCCATGACAACCACTGAACGCCTCTCCGGCCGCTTCCGGCGGACCGCCCTGGGGCGATGTCGCCGGCGCTGACCACCCGCCCGGCCAACCCGTCTTCCCCAGAACAGGACTTCACGCATGTCATCTACGCCCCGAAACACCGATAGCCAGAACCCCGAAAACCCGACCACCGGCACCACCCGGATCGTCGCCGGCGAGTCGGGCAAACCCAAACGCAAACGCACCCTGGAGATCAGCCTGGCCGCCGGGCTGGTCCTCCTGATCGGCGCCGGCGCCGCGGTGGCGTCGACGGTGGCCCGCAACAACGAAGGCGCGCCCGTTGCGGCCGTCGCCGACGCCCATCCGGCCGCCGAACTCAAACTCGGCTATTTCGGCAACGTCACGCACGCCCCGGCCCTCGTCGGAGTCAACCAGGGCCTGATCGCCAAGAACCTCGGAAGCACCAAACTCAGCACCCAGGTCTTCAACGCCGGCCCGGCCGCGATCGAAGCCCTCAACGCCGGGGCCATCGACGCCACCTACATCGGGCCCAACCCGGCGATCAACTCCTACGTCAAGAGCAAGGGCGAATCGATCAACATCATCGCCGGTGCCGCTTCGGGCGGCGCCCAGCTGGTGGTCAAGCCGGAGATTTCCTCGGCCGCGGGCCTCTTGGGCAAGAAGCTCGCGAGTCCGCAGCTCGGCGGCACCCAGGACGTGGCGCTGCGGGCCTGGCTCGGCAAGCAGGGATACAAGACCTCCACGGACGGCAGCGGCGACGTCGCCATCAACCCCACCGAGAACGCCCAGACCCTGAAACTGTTCCAGGACGGCAAGCTCGACGGCGCGTGGCTGCCGGAACCGTGGGCCTCGCGTCTGGTGCTCCAGGCCGGCGCGAAGGTCCTGGTGGATGAGAAGGACCTGTGGGACAAGGGTGAATTCATTACCACCGTCCTGATCGTCAACAAGAAGTTCGCCGCGGAACACCCGGCCACCGTGAAGGCCCTGCTGAAGGGCCACACCGAATCCGTGGACTGGCTCAATGCCGCCCCGGCGGCGGAGAAGGCCTCGGTCCTCAACGCCGCGCTCAAGGAATCCGCCGGGTCCGCGCTGCCGGCCGACGTGATCGAGCGGTCCCTGAAGAACATTGTCTTCACCGTGGACCCGCTCGCCGGGACGTACAAGAAACTGCTCCAGGACGGCGTCGACGCCGGAACCACCACCCAGGCCGACATCAACGGCATCTTCGACCTCACGGCCCTGAACAGTGTCCTCGGCGAGAGCAGCACGGGAACGAAGATCTCCGCGCAGGGACTCGGCAACGACTGATCCGCTCTCCCCGCACCCCCGCCACAAAAGTAAGGACGTGACCATGCCAGTCGTACTGGAAAGCCTGGGCAAGCGCTTCGGCGACGGCGCCCCGGTGCTGGACGACGTCAATGCCACCATCGGGCAGGGCGAGTTCGTCGCCCTGCTCGGTGCGTCCGGCTGCGGCAAGTCCACCCTGCTGAACATCATGGCGGGACTGGAGGCGCCGACGTCGGGAGCCCTGGAAGTGCCCAGCGACGGTGCCGCGTTCATGTTCCAGGACGCGGCGCTCTTCCCCTGGCTGACGGCGCGGGAAAACATCGAGCTGGCCCTGAAGCTCCGCGGCGTCGGGAAAGCCGAACGCCGGGTGAAGTCGGACGAGCTCCTCGACCTCGTGCACCTGGGCGGGGCGGGGGACAAGCGCCCGCACGAGCTGTCCGGCGGGATGCGCCAGCGCGTGGCCCTGGCCCGCTCGCTGGCCCAGGACCGGCAGCTGCTCCTGATGGACGAGCCTTTCGCGGCCCTGGACGCGATCACCCGGGACCTGCTCCATGACGAGCTGGAACGGATCTGGAAGGAAACCGGGCGCACCATCGTCTTCGTCACGCACAATGTCCGCGAGGCCGTCCGGCTGGGCCAACGCGTGCTGCTGCTCTCCTCACGGCCCGGCCGCGTGGTGCGGGAATGGCACGTCAGCGAAGAACACCGCACCGACGCCGGACTGGCCGGCCAGCTCACCGGCGAAATCACCGCCCGGCTACGCGAGGAGATCCGCCGCCATGCCAAGTAAGTTCCTGTCCCACTACGCGCAGGCCGCCGAGCCGGCCGAAACGTCCCTCATCCCGGGCTCAGACCCGGGAACCCGCAAGGTCCACGCCGCCCTCACACGCTCCTCCACCGGCCCGGCCGACCTGCGCGAACTTGAATCCGGGCTGGATTCCCTGCAGTCCGACGCCGGGCACAAGGCCCGCATCGACTGGAGCCGGATCCTGCTGCCGGTCGCCGCGCTCGTGGTCCTGCTGGTCGTCTGGCAGCTCTATGTGTCGCTCGGCATCAAGCGCCGAGACCTGGTCCCCGGCCCGCTCGACGTACTGGGCCAGATCGGCAATCTCTGGGCCGAGGGCAAGCTGCAGGAGGCCGTCTGGACCTCGCTGCAGCGCGGGCTCATCGGTTTCCTGATCAGCGTGGCCATCGCCACCCCGGTCGGGCTCCTGCTGGCCCAGGTGGCCCCGCTGCGCCGCGCTTTCGGACCGCTGATCTCGGGGCTCCAGGTGCTGCCTTCGGTGGCCTGGGTGCCCGCGGCGATCATCTGGTTCGGCCTGACCGACGCCACAGTGTATTTCGTGGTCTTCATGGGGGCCATCCCGTCGATCATCAACGGGCTGATCTCCGGGGTGGACCAGATCCCGCCGCAGTACCGCAGCGTCGGCACGGTCCTGGGCGCCTCCCGCCTGCAGCTGGCCCTGCAGATCATCCTCCCCGCCGCCTTGCCGGGCTACCTGAGCGGACTCAAACAGGGTTGGGCCTTCTCCTGGCGTTCCCTGATGGCCGCGGAAATCATCGCGGTGGGCGGAAGCATCGGCTTCGGGCTGGGTTCCATGCTTAACCAGGGCCGCGACCTCTCGGACATGACGGTGGTGATGGCGGCAATCCTGCTGATCCTCGCCGTCGGCATCCTGATCGAACTGCTTGTTTTCGCACCGATTGAAAAGCGCCTGCTGCGCCGCCGCGGCCTCCTCGCGGGGAGCACCCGCTAGGCGTCCCCGGCGCAACGCAACAGCAGAGCCCGACGGCGACCACCGCCGGCGGGCTCTGCTGTGTCCTCGCCCCCTCCCCGGTACTCCTTGTCCGGGCCCCCGGTACCGGCCTAGACTCACGCCTACCGGCCGGTGTGCGGCCGATCCCGTCCCAATCCTGAGGAGACAGCCGTGGCGCCAAAGTACGCAGTGCTGGCACTAGTCGAAGCCAAGCCGGGGAAGGAACAGGAGGTCTGGGACTTCCTCAACGGGGGCCGCGAGATCGTGCTCAACGAACCGGGTACCCGGACCTGGTACGCGTTCCGGGTCAACGAGAACACCTTCGGCATTTTCGACACGTTCGACACCGAGGAGGACCGGCAGGCGCACCTCAACGGGGCCATCCCGGCAGCCCTTGGCGAACACGGCCCCGCTCTGCTGGCCAAAGACCCCGACATCAAACTGGTCGAACTCATTGCGGTGAAGTAGGCGCAGGCGAGCGGTCCTGCGGCACCCGGGGGCCGCCTCCAAGGCACCCGGGGGCCGCCCAATTATGTGACGTGGCGTTACCTTGCGTGAACGGGTGTTTCCGCACCGTTGTTCCGCCATAAGACGCCGCCCTATCGTCGATGCATGCCAATTCAGGACATTTACCCCACGGCGCTGCGCCTCCTCGGCCGCCCCGTGCTCGTCGTGGGCGGCGGCCCGGTGGCCGCCCGCCGCGCCAAGGGACTGCTTGACGCCGGCGCCCGCGTTACCGCCGTCGCGCCCCTGGCCTGCCCGGCCCTGGCCGGACTTGCCGACGCCGGCCTCCTCACCTGGGAGCCCCGCCTTTACCTCCCGTCCGACATCGACGGCGCCTGGTTCGTCCAGACCGCCACAGGCGATCCCGCCGTCGACGCCCAGGTTTCGGCCGACGCCGAGGCGCGGCGCATTTGGTGCGTCAACGCCTCCGACCACGAAGCCTCCGCCGCCTGGACCCCCGCCGTCGCCGTAGTGGATGACGTGAAGATCGCTGTCAACGCCGGAGGAGACCCGCGCCGCGCCATGGCCCTGCGCGACGCCGTCGCCACCGCCCTGGAAACGGGTGACCTGCCGCTGCGCCGGCACCGTGTTTCCGGCACCGGGGCAACCACCGGATCGGTAGCCCTCGTGGGCGGCGGTCCCGGCGACACCGGGCTCATCACCGTCCGCGGCCGCCGGCTCCTGGGCCAGGCCGACGTCGTGGTGGCGGACCGCCTCGGACCGCGTGAACTCCTGGCCGAACTGGCCCCCGACGTCCGCGTCATCGAGGTCGGCAAAACCCCCGGCCACCATCCCGTCCCGCAGGGCGGGATCAACCGGATCCTGGTCGACGAAGCCCTGCAGGGTCACCGCGTGGTCCGGCTCAAGGGCGGGGACCCGTACGTCCTGGGCCGGGGCGGGGAGGAAGCCGAGTTCTGCCGGCAGCACGGCGTCGAGGTCGAAGTGGTCCCCGGCGTCACCTCGGCCATCTCCGTCCCGGCAGCCGCCGGCATCCCGGTCACGCACCGCGGCCTCGCCAAAGGCTTCAGCGTGGTCACCGGCCACGAGGAACTCTCCGAAGTCCCGGCCCGCGCCGACCACACCGTGATCCTGCTCATGGGCGTGGGCCAGCTGCGCGATTCCGCAGCCTCCCTGGCCCGCGCCGGTTTGCCTCAGGGGACGCCTGTTGGCATCGTAGAGAACGGATACCTGCCGAACCAGCGGGTGACCATCGGAACCCTCGGGACCATCGCGGACCAGGCGGAGGCCGCAGGCGTCGCGAACCCCGCCGTGATCGTGATCGGCGACGTGGTCCGCGTCAGCCCGTTCGCGCCGCCGCACTTCAAGACCGCCGACTACAGCACCACCACCCCGAACGCTCCGCGCGTACTGACCAAGTAGCCCCGAAGACCCGCGTACCAACCCCTAACACCCGTCGATTGCTCCATAACTGCCGTTATCAAGCCTCAAAAGGGCGGTATTGGAGCAACGGATGCCGAAGAACAAAGGAACACAGCCGTGTCAACGAACACCCCTGTAGGAACCGCTGCCCGCCCGCTGCGCATCGCCGTCGTCGGCTCCGGCCCCGCCGGTGTCTACGCCGCGGACATCCTCACCAAAAGCGAGGCCGTCAAGAGCGGGGAGCTCACCGTGAGCATCGACCTCTTCGACCGCTACCCGGCGCCCTACGGCCTGATCCGCTACGGCGTCGCCCCGGACCACCCGCGGATCAAGGGCATCGTGAACGCCCTGCACAAGGTCCTGGACCGCGGCGACATCCGCTTCTTCGGCAACGTCGACTACGGGACGGACCTCTCGATTGAGGACCTCCGCACCCACTACGACGCCGTCATCTTCGCCACCGGCGCCATCAAGGACGCGGACCTGAACATCCCGGGCATCGAACTCGAGGGCTCCTACGGCGGCGCCGACTTCGTCTCCTGGTACGACGGGCACCCGGACGTCTCCCGCGACTGGCCGCTGGAGGCCAAGGAAATCGCCGTGATCGGCAACGGCAACGTGGCCCTGGACGTGGCCCGGATGCTGTCCAAGCACGCCGACGACCTCCTGGTCTCGGAGATCCCGGACAACGTCTACGCCGGCCTGAAGTCCTCGCCGGTCACGGACGTGCACGTCTTCGGCCGGCGCGGGCCGGCCCAGGTCAAGTTCACGCCGCTGGAACTGCGCGAACTCTCCCACTCCAAAGACGTGGACATCATCCTCTACGCCGAGGACTTCGAGTTCGACGCCGAATCGGACCGGCAGGTCCAGAGCAACAACCAGACCAAGACCATGGTGGGCACCCTCACCAACTGGATCGCCGAACAGCCCGAGAACCTCTCCGAGCTCACGGCGTCCCGTCGGCTGCACCTGCACTTCCTGCACAGCCCGGTCGAGATCTACGGAGAAAAAACAGACAACGCCGACGCCCCCGGCCGCGTCGCCGGCATGAAGTTCGAGCGCACCGAACTGGACGGCACGGGCAACGCCCGCGGCACCGGCGAGTACATCAATTACCCGGTCCAGGCCGTGTACCGTGCCATCGGGTACTTTGGTTCTGCCCTCCCCGAGGTTGAGTTCGACCACAGCAAGGGAGTTGTCCCGAACGACGGCGGCCGCGTCCTGGATGCCGCCGGCACCCATCTGCCCGGGATCTACGCGACCGGGTGGATCAAGCGCGGCCCGGTGGGCCTGATCGGCCACACCAAGGGCGACGCCCTCGAAACTGTGACCTACCTGCTCGAGGACCGCGAAAACCTCCCGCTGGCCGCGGCGCCCGCACCGGAAGCAATCGTGGAACTCCTGGCCGGCCGCGGCATACAGTACACCAGCTGGGAAGGCTGGCTGGCCCTGGACGAGCACGAACGCGCCCTCGGCGAAAAGGCGACGGCCGCCGGCGAGTCGCACGGCGTCGCCGTCCAGCGCGAGCGCATCAAGGTGGTGCCCCGCGAGGACATGGTGGAGATCTCCCGCGGCGCCGCCGTCGAGGTCTAAGCGCCGCGCTTGCCCATTCCACACCGGTAGTCAGTAGGCTTACCGTCATGAGGCTCCGTCACAGCAATGCGTCCGGCCGCGGGTACCGCCGGGTCCCAGCCGGCACCGGGTTCAGTTACAAGGACCTCGACGGGTCCACCCTCCCTCCCGGGCCGGTGCGGGAGCGGCTGGAGGGCGTCGGGGTCCCGCCGGCCTGGACGGAGGTCTGGATTGCCCCGTACGACAACGGGCACATCCAGGCCACAGGACTCGACGCCGTGGGCCGGCGGCAGTACATCTACCATCCGGGCTGGCGCGAGCGGAAGGACCGGCGGAAGTTCGACCGTTCGCTCCAGCTGGCCGAGACCCTGCCGGCAGCCCGCCGTCTGGTGACCATGGACCTGCGCTCCGACGGGCTGACCCGGGAACGGGTTCTGGCGGCCGCGTTCCGGATGCTCGACAGCGGATCGCTGCGGGTCGGCTCGGAGCGGTACACCAACGAAAACGGCAGCCACGGCCTCGCCACCCTGCTCTGCGCCCACGTCACGGTGCGCAAGGACGAACTCCGGCTCAGTTTCCCCGCCAAGAGCGGCAAGACGTGGGAATCTCGGATCGACGACGCCGACCTCGCCGCCGTCGTGCGGCAGCTCAAGCGCCGCGGCGGCAACGCCCGGTTGCTGGCCTACAAGGACGGCCGCAGCTGGCATCCGGTGTCGAGCGCGGACATCAATGAGTACGTCAAGGAGCGAACGGGGGAGGATTTCACCGCCAAGGACTTCCGCACCCTGCGAGGGACGGCGGCGGCGGCCATCAGCCTGGCGCAGAGCGGCCCGCAGGCGAAAGTCTCGGCCCGGATGAGTGCGGTGAGCCGGTCCATGCAGGATGCGGCCGCGGTCCTGGGGAACACGCCCTCGATCGCCCGGAAAAGCTATGTGGATCCGCGGCTGCTGGACCACTTCGCGGCCGGGGAGACGATCGACCCGAGGCGGCTGGATTCCGCAGAGTCCGAGATCCGCGCCCTGCTGTACCAGGAAGGCGATGTGGTTCCGCTGCGGAAGGCCGCCGGCCAATAGCGCCGGCCTCGTCCGGCCGGAAGCTGCTACATCCGCCCGAAACGCGCCCGGAGCAGGGCGAACGCGCCGTAGGCAATGAACCCCGCCCCGATCGCGACGAGCAGCACCGGGCCGAACGGGTGCCCGAGCAGCGCCTTGAGGCTCCCGTCCAGTCCCGTTGAGGAATCGGGGTTGTTGGTCGCCGCGGCGATGACGAACAGCAGCCCGGTCAGGATCAGCGCCACCCCCTTGGCCACGTGCCCGGACACGCCCAGCCCGCTGATCAGCTTCCCCCTGCGGGTCCCCTCGAAGCGGTGCAGCTCCTCCTTGAATTTCTTGCCGAGGCCTTTGGCGATGAAGTACACGCCGATCCCCATGATGGTCAGTCCGAGGCCGACCAGGGCCGGAGCGCCAAGCGGGCTCTGGACCAGGGCCGTGCTGAAGTCCCGGGTCGAGTCGCCGGAATCCCCGCGGGTGCCGAGCGCGAAGCCGGCGAAGCTCAACCCGACGCTGCCGTAAGCGATGGCGAGGAAGCCGGAGGAAATTAGCTTGCCCAGCCGTTCGCCGCGGGGGAGATGGCGTGCCCGCAGGGTCGCTTCGCTCAACTGCCAGAGCGAAAGCCCGGCGCAGGCCGTGCAACCGGCCCACATCACGGCAGGGCCCCAGGGGTTCGCCGCGAGCTGTTCGATGGCGCCCGTGGGGTCGGCCTGCCCCGGGGCGCCGAGGACCAGGGCGAGGGCGATGGCCCCGATCACGATATGCAGCAGTGCCATGACGGCGAAACCCGAACGTGCGACGACGTCGAGCACCGGGCTGTTCGACGCCGTCTCGGCGGCGTCGGCGGCATCTCCGAGCGCAGTGTCGCGGTCTGACATCGGTTGCGCCGCCGCCCGCCCGCTCAGCCGGTCATGGGGCCTTCGGCATGGATGTCTTCCGCGCCGGCACCCACTAACGTCACTGTGCACCGGACAATGAGCCCGCCGGGGACTGAGTCCACCTGGACGAGGGTACCGCCTTGTTCGATCACCGCGTACGTTTCCGTCCCGGCTTCGACCTCGAAACCGCGCGAGGCGGCATCGTGCTTCGCGTTGGCCAGTGCGGCCTCCCGGAGCGCGTCCAGGTACCCCGGCTCGTCCACCCGGGTCCTGTCGCCGAAGGACCAACCAAAGAGTTGACCAGTTTCTTCCATGGCGCTGATTTTACGCGCGGGACCCGGTTTCCGGCGGGTGAACCGGCCCGGACGCCGGACTACCACCTTTTTGGTAAGTGTGCTTACCATGGCCGAATCATGCCCGGGTTTTTGGACATGCTCCCGGCGGCGCACCGCCACACGCTGGTGCGGCGTTTTCCGGATCCGACCACCGACGATAGGAAGCTCAACATGGCAGGTAATCTAGTTGCCCGATCCATCCACGACCTGACGGCAGGCGCCTGGTTCGGCGGCTCGCTGATGGGCGCCATTGGACTTAACGGTGCGACGGCGGAAGCCAGAGACCCCGCGGAACGGACCCGGCTGTCCAGCCTCGGCTGGAAGAAGTGGGCCCCGTTCCAGGCGGCCGCTTTCGGTGCGCACTTCCTCACCGGCCTTGCCGTCATATGGGAGAACAAGGGCCGGATGGCCAAGCAGGACGGAGTCACCCGGCTGACTGCCTACAAGTCGGTCGTCACCCTCGCAGGGGCGGCGGTGACGCTCTACGCGGGCCTGCAGGGAGCCAAGGTGGACAAGCTGGCCAGTGAGGGAGCTGAAGGGGCAACGGAGCCCAAGCCTGGCGCGTCCGAGGAACTCCGTTCCGCGCAGCAGCAGTTGAAGATCCTGCAGTGGGCCATCCCGGTGTTCGCCGGCTGGGTGATCGTGCTCGGTGCCAAGCACGGTGAAATGCAGCGCCCCAAGAACGTTTTCAAGGGCCTCGCACGGTAATTGGCGGGTGACGCCGGGGTCCGGCGACACAAAGGCCTCCGGGAGGAACAGCAGTTCCTGCCCCGGGGGCCTTTGTGTCGCCGGGCTCCTGCTGCTGGGCGCAGGAGGCGGCCGCTAGAAGTCGGCGTTGCCGGCGCCGCTCACGGTGGCCGACCGCCGGCCGGGCTGGCTGAGGGCACACCGCTGAGACAGAGCATCTTCGAGCGACCTTGGAGAAACCCTAGGCGGTTACTCCTGAAGCCATTCCGCACAGGAGTTCAGGTTCCGGGTGACGCTCTCGACGGCGGCAGCCTCGTCGCGGCCGGCAATGGCGTCCACCAGCTCGCCGTGGCCCTCGTGCGGCAGGCCGTTGAACCCTCCCCGGCGCTGCTGCCGAAGGAGGTCGTTGTGGAAGATGACGCCGAAGCTGACGTACAGCTCGTGCAGAAGGGGGTTGGCGGACGCCTCGGCCACCAGCACGTGGAAGTCCCAATCGGCGCGGGCCCAGGCGGCATAGTCTCCGGCCAGCCAGGCGACGCGGCGTGCCGTGAGCAGCTCGCGCATGCCGGCGATGTCGCCGGCCGTCGCGTGGCGGGCGGCGAGCCGGGCGGCCTGGGTGTCCAGGCCCACCCGGACCTCGAGGATGTGCTCCTGGGAATGGTCCTGGTACATACGCTGGGTGGCCCCCGCGATCTCGCTGGTGGCCCGGACGTAGGTGCCGTCCCCGCGGCGGACCTCGAGCATTCCGCTGTGGGCCAGGGCCTTGATGGCCTCGCGCAGGGTGCCGCGGGAGACGCCGAAGGCCGCCATCAGTTCCGGTTCGGCTGGGATGCGCTGCTGCAGCGGCCACTCGCCCGAGTGGATCAGGGCCCGCAGCTTCGCGGTGACTTCGGCCACCAGCGGGGGCCGGTGCGAGGCGGTGAGGGTCATCGCGGGGTCCTTTCGGCGGACTGCGGAATTTTGGGCCGGGCCGTGAGGAGCTGGCCGACGCCGATCTGGCCGAGGGCCACAGCCAGCAGCAGGATCAACGGCAGCGTCCAGGAGCCAGTGGCGCTGTGCAGCAGGCCCATGCCGAAGGGACCAAGAGTGGCCAGCAGGTAGCCTGCCGACTGGGCCACCGTGGACAGGGCGGTGGTCTCCGCCGTGGTGCGGCCGCTGCGGCTGATCATCACCATGACCAGCGGGAAGATGCCGAGCCCGAAGCCCAGAAGTACCGCCGTCAGAGGCGCCCAGTCAACGGGCAGCACCAGCATCGCCAGGACGCCGAGCGCCATGGTCACGGTGGCCAGAAGGAACGCGCCGCGCAGCCTGCTTGGGCGGGATCCGATGGCCACCAGCACCATGCCGGCGGGGACGGAGACGAGCTGCATCAGCCCGAACATGAGCCCGCTCGCGGAAGCGGTCATCCCCATTGTCACCAGCATGTAGGGGAACCAGCTGAGCACCGCGTAGGCCAGGAGCGCCTGGACCGTGAAGCCGAGGGTGATCAGCGCCCCAGTGCGGGTGCGCAGCAGCGGCCAGGGGGACACCCGGGCGGCCTTGACGGCGGACGCATTCCGGTGGGCATGCACCGCAATCGGAACGAAGCCGAGGCAGGCGCACAGGGCCATCAAACCGATGGATCCGACGCCCGCGGAGGGCGACCCGAGCGCTTGCGCCACGGGGACGATCAGGACGGCGGTGACGGTGGCGCCCGTGGTCATGGTGACCGTGTAGAGGGCCGTCATGAGGGACGTGCGGTCCGCGAAATGCACCCGGATAAAGGAGGGCATCGCCACGTTGCAGACGGCCAGCCCGGACATGCCCACCACGGTGCCGGCCAGCAGCATTCCGGTGGACGGGATGCCCCGCAGCACCAGTCCGGCGGCCAGCATCACGAGGGAAAGCAGGATGGCCTTTTCGAGTCCGAGTTGCCGGGTCAGCCAGGAGGTGGCGGCGCCGGCCACCGCGAAACACAGTGTAGGGATCGACGGGATGACAGCAGCGATCAGCGGTCCGTAGCCAAGGACAGCCTGCAGGTCGTGGAGCAGTGCGGCGGCCCCGGTGATGCCGGCCCGCAGGTTGAGCCCGATCAGCACGATCGCGACGACGCCGGCCACCACCACGCCGCGCTGCTGCGCGCCGCCGGTGCCGGGCAATGGTGCTGTCTCGGGAAGGGCGGACGCCGCCGTGCTGCTAGCCATGCTCATATTCAAAGGTTAGACGTTTGACGTTTGAAATCCGGACTTAAGTGGCAAAAATCTCGGCGAGAGACAGCCGTTGCGGCGGGAGGCCCGCGTGGGCGGCCACGGCGGCGGCGTAGCCGGCTGCGGCCGGCACCGCGCAACTGAGCATTCCGTGGACCGGGGCATGATGCGGGCACTCGGTCCGGTACACCCCGGGGCTGCCCGACGGGAGCAGCCGCAGGCTGGCCGGCTCCAGCGACAGCCCCAGGCCGGCGGCCTTCAGGACGGCCTCCTTGGCCACCCACAACCGCATCCGGGCGGCGTCGTCGTCTTTCTTGTCGTCCTCGGCGGAGCCCTCGCCGGAACCGTCATGGCCGGCGAGTTCGCCGGGGGCCACGGCGAAATCGTCAAAGCCGTCGAACACGCTGGCCGGGATCTTCTCGAGGTCCGCGCCGAGGCTGGCGCCGGCCGGACCGGCGGCTGCCATCACGGCGCCGTGGCTGCGGGACAGGCTCAGGCCGGTGCCCTCGATTTCGGGCTTTCCATGGTCGGTGCCGCCGCAACCGCTGCACCGGCGGCGGACCTCGAGGCCGGCGGCGGCGCCGGGCCCGAGCCCCAGCTGCCGGGCGGCCAGGAGCCGGAACAGGGCGTGCGAGGCGGAGTAGTCCAGCCGGTCCGCCGGGCGCCGGAAGCGGCCGGCGGAGGCTGCCTCCGCCGGAGACAGGAACGCGTCGAGGCCGCCATGCCCCAGGCAGGCGGCCTCGATCCCGGATGACGCCACAGCCACGTAGACGGTGCGTGCGGGCAGTGTCATCCGGTGCTCATCTCTTGCTGATCCTGCGGTACTGGGCGATGGCCAGCGGTGCGAAGACGGCGATGATGCCGACGCTGCACAGGACCGAGTACAGCACGGCGTTCTCTGCGGGCCAGCCGGCCGGGGTGCCGAAGCCGGCCGGGGCGCTGTTGCCGAAGAGCTCCCGCGCCGCGGTGGCGACGGCGGTGACGGGATTCCATTCTGCGATCACCCGGAGCGGGCCGGGGAGGGACGTGACGGAGACGAAGGCGCCGGAGACGAAGGTGACCGGAAAGAGCCACACGAGTCCCAGGCTTTGCGCCACTTCCACGCTCCGGGCCGTCAGGGCGATGACGGCCCCGATCCAGGAGACGGCGAAGGCAAACAGGAGCAGCAGCGACAGGGCGGCCAGCGCGGAGCCAGGGCCGGTGGTGATACGCCAGCCGATGGCGAGCCCGCAGGCCAGGGTCACGACGACGGACAGGACGCTGGTGAACAGGTCCGAGGAGGTGCGGCCCAGGATGACGGCCACGCGGGACATCGGCAGGGAGCGGAACCGGTCGATCAGCCCGAGCTGCAGGTCCTTGGCCAGGTACACGGCCGTGAAGGAGGCGTTGAACGTCAGGGTCTGGGCGAGAATGCCGCCGATCAGGAAGCTGCGGTACTGGTCCCCGCCGAGGGTCCCGCCGAAGACGAAGCCCAGCAAGAGGACGAACATGACGGGCTGCACGATTCCAGTGACCAGCGCGCCGGGCGTCCGCAGGACGTTGATGAGGTTGCGTCGGGCAATGACGGAGCTGTCCCGGGCTGCTGCCGTGATGGCGCTCATACGAAGGCCTCGGCCTTCTCCGGCATGCCGGGTTCTGCAACCGGGGCCACGGGGGCGGCCGGGCGGCCGGTCAGCTGCAGGAACACATCGTCCAGGGTGGGGCGCCGCAAGGACGCTTCTTCCACGGGCAGGGACTGCGCGTCCAAGTCGGACAGCACTTTCACCAGGAGCCGGTGGCCGCCGGGAGCGGCCATGGAAATGCTGAGGTTCTGCGGATCCTGTTCCGGGCGCGCGTCCGGTCCGGCGGCCCGCGCCAGCACGGCGGTGGCGGCGGGCAGGTCCGCGGCATGGCGCATCACGACGTCGATCCGTTCCGATCCGGCGCTTTGCTTCAGCTCGTTCGCCGTCCCCTCCGCGATGACCCGGCCGTGGTTGATGACGGCGATGTGGTCCGCGAGGCGGTCGGCCTCTTCAAGGTACTGGGTGGTCAGCAGCACGGTGGTGCCGTCGGCAACCAGCCGTGAGACCACATCCCACGTGTCGAGCCGTCCGCGCGGGTCCAGCCCGGTGGTGGGCTCATCGAGGACCACCACTTTGGGGCGTGCCACTATGGCGCCGGCCAGGTCCAGCCGGCGGCGCATGCCGCCGGAGAAAGTTCCCGAACGTTTCCCGGCGACGTCGGTCAGCCGGAAGCTCTCGAGCAGTTCGTTCGCCCGGGCGGCCGCCGTGCTCCGGTTCATCCCATACAGCCGGCCCACCATGTGCAGGTTCTCGAAGGCCGTGAGTTTTTCGTCCACGGCTGCGTACTGTCCGGACAGGCCAAGGTTCCGCCGGACCAGGTCGGGGTGGCTCAGCACCGAATGGCCGGCGACGCGGGCGTCGCCGCTGTCCGGAGCCAGCAGGGTGGTGAGCACCTTGACGGTGGTCGTCTTGCCGGAACCGTTCGGACCGAGCAGGCCCAGGACGGTTCCTTCCCCGGCGCCGAGGGTGAGGCCGTCCAACGCCTTGAAGCTGCCGAAGCTCTTGCTGACGTTCTCGACCCGGATCACTGCGATGCGGCGAGTTCGGCGACCCTGCGCGGGGCCATATCGGTCCACGTCCGGGACACGTAGTCCAGGCAGGCTTCCCGGCTGTCGGGTCCGAACATCGTGACCCAGCCCTGCGGAACTGCCGCAAAGGCGGGCCACAGGGAATGCTGCTGGTACTCATTGACGAGTACGGAGAACGTTGCGGACTTGTCATCGAATGGATTCGTCACGTTGACCTTTCCTGTCGGTTCTGGCGTACGGAAATCCCCTCACGTGCAACAGGGGCATCACTGGTTATTCGTCTCCGCCGCCCAGCCGGATGGCCAGCGCGGGCATAATTGCCTTGAGAGCCCGGTCACTTAAGAGCTGGGAATGGCGCTCATCCACCGCGATGTCGGTGATTTTCCCGGTGATGAACGGCTGCCAGGCGGCACCCTCCGGTGTGCCGTCGGGCACCTCGCGCGTGGCCCGGAAGAACAGCAGGTCGCCGCGGAACCGCTGCGGCGGCTCGTCGCGGATCAGGCGGGCCAGCTCAGGGAAGTTCTCCACCATGGCGTTGACGGAGTCCAGCGGTACGCTGCCCAGCGGGTTGTGGTGTTCCCGCAGGATTTCCAGCGCGCGCGGACCGTCCAGCTCCGCCAGGTCTTCCTCGGCCAGCGCGTAGCCCTGGGCCTGGAGATAGCTGGCCCACAGGGCGGGGCCGGTCCCGACGTCGGTGTTGTGGTCCTGGTTGCCGGGGAAGGCGTCGAGGATAGCCAGGAACGCCACCTCCTCGCCGAGTTCCTGCAGCCGGGTGGCCAGCCGGTGGACCAGATAGCCGCCGAAGGACCAGCCCATCAGGTGGTAGGGCCCTGCCGGCTGCAGGGAGCGGATCTGCGCGATGTAGTCGTCGGCCAGTCCGGTCAGGTCAGGGGCGTCGACCAGGTGGGTGCGGCCGGGCTCCATCCCGGGCATCTGGAGTCCGATCAGCGGGCGCTCCGGGTCCAGCCGGCCCAGCATGGAGGCGTAACCCCAGCTGATCCCGGAAGCCGGATGCACCGCGAACAGGGGAGCCTTGGCCCCTGCCGTGCGCAGCGGAAGGAGTTGCCCCAGGCTGTCCGCCGCGCTTTCCTCCGCCCCCTTGGCCGCCTCGCTGAGCAGCCCTTCCACGGTGGGTGCCCGGAACAGCGACTGGACCTGCAGAGCGGTGCCCAGAGCCGCGTTGATCTTGGCGATCAGCGGCCGCGCCAGGAAGGAATGCCCGCCCAGTTCGAAGAAGGACTCGTCGATCCCGGCGCTTTCCAGCGAAAGCACCTCCGCGAAGATCTCCGCGACGGTCTTTTCCTTCGGCGTCCGGGGCGCCAGCCCCGCGCTCCGTGCGGCGCTGCCGGGATCCGGCAACGCGGCGGTGTCCACCTTGCCGTGCGGCGTCAGCGGAACCTCCGGGATAACGACGACGGCGGCCGGCACCATGTAGTCCGGCAGCAGCCCCCGCACGTGGCGCCGGACGGCGTCGGGCAGCGCGCTGCCGTCCGGTGCGGTGTCGGCCGGGACGACGTACGCGAGCAGCCGGAGGCCGCCGGCGTCGTCCCCGACGGCACGCACCACAGCCTCCCGGACCCCGGGAGTGCTGCGCACGGCCTTCTCCACCTCGCCGGGCTCGACCCGGAAGCCGCGGATCTTGAGCTGGTCATCGTTGCGGCCGGCAAACTCGAGCCGGCCGTCGGTGTGCCGGCGGACCACGTCGCCGGTGCGGTACATCCGCTCGCCGGCCCCGGCGAAGGGATCGGCCACAAAACGTTCGGCAGTCAGCTCGGGCCGTCCGCGGTAGCCGCGGGCAAGCTGACGGCCGCCGACGTAGAGCTCGCCCGTGGCACCGGGCAAAGCGTGCTGCAGCCGGCTGTCAAGCACGTACAGCCGCGTGCCTGCGGTGGCCGTGCCCAGCACGGGGCCGTCGGAGTCGGACACCCGGGCCACGACAGCGTCCACGGTTGCCTCCGTGGGGCCGTACAGGTTCCAGGCCTGGACGCCCGGGCGCGCGGAAACGGTGGCCCACAGTCCGGCGTCGAACGCTTCGCCGCCCAGGGCGAGGCTGAAGCTGCCCGCGTCGCCGGCATGCCGGTCCAGGAGCCCGGTGAACACCGGCTCGCCGAGCAGCTGCCTCAGGTAGCCGGGCGTCGTCTCCCAGACGTTGATGCCGTGCCGGTCGAAGTAGGCGGCCAGCTGCCCGGCGTCGCGGCGGATGCTGTCGTCGACCAGGTGCAGCTCGTGGCCTTCCACGAGCCAGAGGATCGGATCCCAGGAGGCGTCGAAGCCGACGCCCGTAGTGTGGGCCACCGTCCGGCGGGCGGGCAGGCCGGACATCAGCGTCTCCCGGTGCGAGTCCAGCAGCGCCGCGAGGGCTCCGTGGCTGACGTCGACGCCCTTCGGCCGTCCGGTGGACCCGGAGGTGAACATGACGTAGGCCAGGTCGAGGGGGTCCGTGTCCCTGATGAGGCCGCGGAAGTCGCCGGCGGTGCCGGCCCCTGCCAGTTCCTCCAGCAGCAGCACCCGCGGCCGGACGGCCAAGGTGGCCAGCACCGCCTGGGCCCGTGTTGCCTCGGCGCGGCTGGTGAGGATCACCGGCGGCGCGGCGTCCTCGATGATGGCCGCGGCGCGTTCGTCCGGGTACTCGGTATCGATGGGGTTGTAGACGGCCCCGGCGGCCAGGACACCGAACATGGTTTCCACCGTGCCCGGGGAGCGGGGGAGCAACACGGAAACCACGTCGCCGCGGCGAACGCCCGCCGCGGCCAGGGCCGTGGCGATCCGTGCCGCCGAGGCCGCCAGTGCGGAGAAGCTCAGGGTGCGCCCGTCCGCGACGAGGGCGGCCGCATCCGGCGTCGCCTCCGCTGTCGCGGCGAAGGCCGCCAGGATGCCCTCAGGCTCAGTGGCAGCGTCCGGGCGGGAACCGGCTGTGGCCGCCATGAGCTCCCGGGCTTCCGGCTCCCCGATCAGGGGAAGCAGCGCGATGGGGGAGTCCGGGGCAGCCGCAGCCAGCTCGAGGAACCGGCTGAAACTATCGGCCAGGCGCCGGGCTGTCTCCCCGCCGAACATGGCCGAGTTGTAATCGATGGTGGCGAGGAGGCCGTTGTCGGCGTCCGGACGGAAGGTGAACGAGAGGTCGAACTTCGCTTCCCCCGAGGCCGTTTCCGGCTCGGGCGTCACCCGGACCCCCGGCAGTTGCGGGACTGCCGGGGCCTCGTTGTCCACCGTGAGCATCGTCTGGAACAGGGGGTGCCGGCCAAGCTCGCGTTCGGGGTTCAGGGCTTCGACGAGCCGTTCGAACGGCACGTCGTCATGGTCGAAGGCATCGAGGATGCTTTCCCGGGAGCGGGCCACCATGGTCCGCAGGCTCGGGTCAGCGTCCGCGTTCACCCGCAGCGGGAGGGTGTTGACGAAGAAGCCGACCAGCTGCGAGAGGGCCCGGTCCGTCCGCCCGGCCGTCGGGGAACCGATCACCAGGTCGTCGCCGGCGCCGGTGCGGTGCAGGAACGCCGCGAGGCCGGCATGGAGCGTCATGAACAGGCTCGCGTTCGACGACGAGGCGAGGCTGCCCAGGGCCTTGACGCTCGCCGGATCCAGCCGGAACGTGAGCTGGCGCCCGGGCTGGCGTGCCTCGCGTGGCCGGCGTTGATCCGCCGGCAACATCAGTTCGGCCGGGATCCCGGCCAGCGTGTGCCGCCAGTGGTCCAGCTTGGCTGCGAGGACGGGCCCCTCAAGCTGTTGCCGCTGCCAGTTGCTGAAATCGGCGTATTGCAGGGGCAGGTGCTCCGGCTCCGCGGGAGTGCCGCCGCCGAGCGCGGTTTCATAGGCCCGGGAGAGGTCCCGCGCCAGCGGCGCGAGCGAGGCCCCGTCGCTGGCGATGTGGTGCATGACGAGGTGAAGGACCCACTCCGGGGTGCCGGCGGGGCCGACGCGGATCAGCCGGGCCCGCAACGGCAGCTCCGAGCGGACGTCGAAGCCGCGTTCGGCGTCCTGCCGCAGCAGCCCGGGGACCTCCCTCTCGGAGGCGGCGGCGCTGATGTCCAGCCGCGTCCCGGCGTGCTGGGTGTCCGGGGCGCAGTCGCCGGGAGCCAGGATCAGCTGCCGGGGCACACCCTCGGTCTCCGGGTACACCGTCCGGAGGACCTCGTGCCGGCGGAACAGCGAGCCGACGGCGGCGTCGAGCGCCTGTTCGTCCAGCCGCCCGGTGAGGCGCACGGCAAGCGAGATGTTGTAATCTGCGGAACCGGGGTCCAGCTGGTTGAGGAACCACATGCGGGATTGCGCGTAGGACAGGACCAGCGGCTCCGGCCGGGTGGCAGACGCGCTGCCCAGCCAGTCGGCGAGGGAGGTGGCGGCCGGTTCGTTGTCCGCGCGGCGGACCACGCCGGAGGCCGGCGCGGAGTCCGCGGCCCGGGTGTGCCGGTGGACCGCGGCGAGCAGCCCGGCCGGGGTGGGCTCATTGAAGAGTGTCCGCAGCGGCAGTTCGGTGCCGAAGGACTCCCGGATGCCGCCCATCATCGAGACTGCCAGCAGGGAGTGCCCGCCGAGCAGGAAGAAGTCATCGCCCATGGTGACGGCGTCCACGCCTAGGACCTCGGCGAAGATTCCGCACATGGTGCGCTGTTCCGCGGTCCGCGGGGCGTCGCCCTGCCCTGCGCCGGTGCCGGCGGACGGTGCGGGGAGTGCCCTCCGGTCCAGTTTTCCGTGCGCCGTTAGCGGGATGGCGGGAAGCTTCATGAAGAGGGCCGGGACCATGTAGTCCGGCAGCCTCGCGGCGGCCAGGCTGCGCAGTTCTTCCGGTTCCGCGCCGCCCACGTAGTAGGCCACCACACGGTGGGCCGGTTCGCCGTCGGCCACCGCGACGGCCCGGCCGATCCCGGGGTGCGAGGCCAGCACGGCCTCGATTTCGCCGAGTTCGATCCGGAAGCCGCGGACTTTGACCTGCTCGTCCGTGCGGGAAAGATATTCCAGCGATCCGTCCGCGGTGCGGCGGACGAGGTCACCGGTGCGGTACATCCGGCTGCCGTCCGCCGCGAAGGGGTTGGCGACGAAGCGCGAAGCCGTCTCGGCGGGGCGGCGGTCGTAGCCGCGCGCCATGCCGGGGCCGGCGAGGTAGAGCTCGCCCGGCACCCCGGTTGGCACGAGCGCGAGGTACTGGTCCAGGACGAAGGCATCTGTGTTGGCGATGCCGCGGCCGATCGTTGGGGATCCGCCCGTGATCCGGGCGGTCACCGAGTCCACGGTGAACTCGGTGGGACCGTAGAAGTTGTAGGCCGAGACCTCCGGCAGGGAAGCCAGCCGGTTCCACAGCTCCGCGGACACCGCTTCGCCGCCGAGGGCAAGCAGCAGCGGCTGTGCCTGGCCGGCACCGGCGTTGCCGGCCCGGCGGGCGTCGTCAGGTGCGTCCAGCAAGCCGTACTCCAGCAGCTGGCCGGCGTACGACGGCGTCGTCTCCAGCACGCCGATGCCGTGGCGCCGGCAGTAGCCGGCCAGCGATTCGGCGTCGCCGCGCACCTCGTCGGCCACCAGGTGGAGCTCCGCCCCGGCGATCATCCAGAGCATCGGGTCCCAGGCCGCGTCGAATCCGAGGCCCGCGATGTGCGCCACGGACACCGTCTCCACACCCGCCGCCTCGAAGCGCGGGCTGTACAGGGTGCGGTGGTGGTGGTTGTACAGGTTGGCCAGGGCCTCGTGCGTGACGGCGACGCCCTTGGGCCGCCCGGTGGACCCGGAGGTGTAGAGCACATAGCCAAGATCACCGGCGGCCGGGCGCCGCTGCGCCAACGCGGCGTCGGAAATTCCCGTGCCCGCCGCTAGCAGCGTGCCGACGTCGAGGGTCCGGGGACCTCCGGTGGAGCCGGGCGCGGCGGAGATGACGACGGCGGGGGCGCCGTCGTCGAGGATGACGCGGATTCGTTCCTCCGGGTAGGAGAGATCGACGGGGACGTAGACCGCACCGGCGGCCAGCACGGCGAGGGCGGCGGCGACGACGTCGGAGCTGCGGGGGAGCGCCACGGCAACCCGGTCCCCGGGTTCCACGCCGGACGCCAGGAGCCCCTTGGCGAGGGCCTGGACCCGGGTGCTGAGTTGTTCGAAGTTCTGGCCGTGTTCCGGGCCGGCCGGGCCGACCAGGGCGGAGGCCTTCGGCGTACGGGCCGCCGTGGCCAGGAAGGCATCGACGACGGTCGCCGGGTCCGTATCCTCCGGACCCGTTCCGGACCGGAGGCTCTGCTCCAGGGCAAGCGCGTGCTGTTCCCGGGACTGGATCCGCAGCCGGTCCAGCGTGATGCCCGGGTCCGCCGCGAACTGCTCCACGACGGCCAGGTAGCCGGCCACGAGCTGGGCAGCGGTGGCCCGGGAAAACAGGGCCGGGTTGTAGGCGAGGGAGCCGCGGATGGCGGATCCCCCGCCTGCAGCCTGGCTGTCGGCGTCCTCTTCGGCAAGGTCCAGCAGCAGGTCGAACTTGGCGCCGCCGGGTTCCTGGCTGAGGTCGGCCGTGGCCGTCAGCCCGTCCATGGACAGTCCGGCGGAGCCGGTGTTCTGCAGCGTCAGCATCACCTGGAAGAGCGGGTGCCGGTGCTCGGATCTGGCCGGGTTGAGTTGCTCGACGACGCGTTCGAACGGGGCGTCCTGGTTAGCGTAGGCGTGCAGGTTGGTGTACCTGACGCTTTCGACGAGTTCCGCCGCGGTCGGGTTGCCGGAGGTGTTGGTCCGGAGCACCAGGGTGTTGACGAAGAAGCCGACGAGCTCGTTGAGCTGGGTATCGGTCCGCCCGGCCACCGGTGTGCCCAGCGGAATGTCTTCCCCGGCTCCGGTTTTGGTCAGGAGGGCCGCCAGCGCGGCCTGCAGCACCATAAAGAGGCTGGCGTTGTGTTCCCGGGCCAGCGCGTTGAGCCTGGCTACGGCTTTCGGGCTGATGTCCAGCGGCACGGACGACGCCGGCTCGGCAGCGCTCTTCGCGCCGCGCACGAAGTCGAACGGCAACCGGAGTTCCTCGGGGGCGCCGCGCAGTTCGCGGTTCCAGAATTCAAGCTGGCGGGAGATGGCGCTCGCGGGATCGTCCTCGCTGCCGAGCTCCCCGCGCTGCCAGAGGGTGTAGTCGGCGTACTGGACCGGCAGCGGGGCCGGCGGGGTGCCGTCGCCTGCCAGCTGGCGGTTGTAGGCCGCCGAGAGGTCCCGCGCGAGGGGCGCCAGGGACCAGCCGTCGGCGGCGATGTGGTGGAGCGTTATTGCCAGCACGTGCCGGTCCGGTGCCTGCTGGAACAGGACGGCACGCAGCGGCAGCTCACCCGTCACGTCGAAACCGCGGCGGGTTTCCGCAGCCAGGGCCCCGGCAAGCGCGGCCGCGGGGCACTGGACTGCCAGCAGCTCCACGGGGCGCTCGCCGTCGGCGAGGATGTGCTGCACAGGCTCGCCGTCGACCAGCGGGAACAGGGTCCGCAGGCTTTCGTGCCGGCCGGCCACCTGGTTGATGGCCCGGTGCAGCGCGGCGACGTCCAGCGGGCCCTTAAGCTCCAGGACCACGGGAATGTTGTAGGCGCCGGATCCGGGGTCGAAGCGGTTCAGGAACCACAGCCTGCGCTGGGCGAAGGACAGCGGAATGGCGGCGGGGCGTTCCGCGGGCTGCAGGGGATGCGCGGTGCCGGCACCCAGCTCCAGCGTCTCTGCGAGGGCGGCCACGGTGGGCTGTTCGAACACCGTGCGCAGGGCCGGGGCAACACCGGTCCGGTCCCGCAGGAGCGCTACAAGCCTCGTGGCCAGGAGGGAGTGGCCGCCGAGTTCGAAGAAGTCATCGTCCAGGCCGACGGCGTCGAGCCCCAGGACCTCCTTGAAGGCCTCCGCCACGATCCGTTCGCGCTCGTTGCGGGGCTCGGTGGCCGCCGCTTCCTGGCTCGGGGCCGGCAGCGCCCGCGTGTCCAGCTTGCCGTTGGCGGTCAACGGAATCGACGGAATCTGCTGGATGGCGGCCGGCACCATGTAGTCCGGCAGCTGCCGGCGGGCCAGCTGGCGGAGCTCCGCCGTGTCGACGTCGCTGCCGGAGGTGACGTAGCCGAGCAGCTGGTCATAGCCTGCCCGGTTTTTCGTCACGGCAACGGCGGCATGTTCCACACCGGACAGGGCGCGGAGGACCTCTTCGATTTCGGCGAGTTCGATCCGGAAGCCGCGGATTTTGACCTGCGCATCCATCCGGCCGCGGAACTCAAGGGTGCCGTCCGGAAGCCGCCGGACGACGTCGCCCGTGCGGTACATCCGGGAGCCGTCCGGTACGAAGGGGTCGGCGACGAACCGCTCGGCGCTGAGCCCGGGCTGGTAGAGGTAGCCGCGCGCCAGGTTGACGCCGGCGACGTACAGCTCGCCGATGGCGTTGACGGGCACCGGGTTCAGCCCGGAGTCCAGGATGTAGTGGCGGCTGTTGGCCACGGAGCCGCCCAGGCTGGGTTCGGTGCCGGGGTGCATCACCGCCGTCAGCGAGTCGACGGTGGTTTCCGTGGGCCCGTAGAAGTTGTAGGCCACAAGGCACTCCCGGCCGGCCAGGGCGTTCCACAGGGCCGGATCCACGGCCTCGCCGCCCAGGGCGACCACCGACGGGTGCGGGTCCTGGTCGAACAGTCCGCCGGCCAGCAGGACCTTGGCGAAGGACGGGGTGGTCTCGATCGAGTCGATGCCGGTCCCGGCCAGGTAGCTGCTGAGCGCTTCCGGATCGCGGCGGGTCTGGTTGTCCACGAGGTGGAGTTCGTGGCCGGCGATGAGCCAGAGGATCGGGTCCCAGGAGGCGTCGAAGGAAAGCCCGGCGGTGTGCGAGACCTTGAGCTTGCGCCCGAGCCGCTCTTCGGCCGGCCGGAAGATGCTGTCCCGGTGGGAGGTGTACAGGTTCAGCAGGGCAAGGTGCTCGACGCCGACGCCCTTGGGGCGGCCGGTGGAGCCGGACGTGAAGATCACGTACGCGAGGTCCTGCTGCCCGGCGGAGGGCTCCAGCGCCGCGCCTTCCTTGCCGTCCAGGCAGGAGAGCACCAGGGGGGAGTCGAGCACGGTGACCGGGACGTCGCTGGCCAGCTCGTCGTGGCCGCCGGTGCCGGCGCCGGTGAATGCCGACGAGGTCAGCAGGCGGACGGGGGCGGCGTCCTCGAGCATGCCCTCCACCCGCCCGGCAGGGTAGTCGGGGTCCAGGGGAAGGTACGCGGCCCCGGCCTTCAGGATCGCCAGGATCGAGACCGGCAGCAGGACGCTGCGTTCCAGGCGCACGGCGACGGTGCGGCCGGGCCCCGCGCCGTGGCTTCTGAGGAACCTGGCCAGCTGGTTGGAGCGCCGTTCCAGCTCGCCGAACGTGAGCTCGCCGTCGGGCGCCACGACGGCGGTCCGGGACCCGGAGGCCCGGGCGCTGAGCTGGAATTCCTCCACGATGGTGTGCGCTGGCAGCTCCGTATCGGCAGCCTCACCGGCGGCCAGCAGGGAGCGTTCCTCGGCTTCCGTGGTCACCGCCAGCGCGGCCAGCTGGGCGTCGGGTTGTGTCGCCACGGCTTCGAGCAGGCGGACGAAGCGGTCCAGGTGGTCCTCCAGCTGCCGGGCGTGGTAGAGGCCGGCATTGGCTTCGAACTGGACGGTGGCGTGGCCGCTGGCCGCCTCGGCGTCTGACCCGCCGGTGCCGGTGCCGGCGCTGCCCAGGCCGTGGATGATGATGGAGAGGTCATCGACCGGGCCCGTGGAGAGGATGTTCATGGTGCCGCGGGCGGGGCCGAAACTGATGTCGTCCAGGACCGGCAGGATGTTCAGCGAGGGGCCCAGATAGCCGGTCTGGGTGGACAGGTCTTCGTAGCGGAAACGCTGGTGGATCAGTGCCCCGCGCAGGGTGGTGCCCACGGTGCTGACGGTTTCCCGGACGGTGGCGCCGGGGGCCAGGACCGTCCGGATCGGCAGGATGTTGGACAGCATGGACGGGGTGGACTTCGCCAGCTGGCCGCGGCGTGCGGTCACGGGCAAGGCCACGGACACCTCACGTTCACCGGTGATCCGGTGCAGATAGAGTGCGGCGGCGGTGAGGACCAGGGCCGGTCCCGAGCCAACGGCGGACTCCAGCGCCGCTGCGGTGGCGGCAGGCAGCCGCCGGGCGGCGCGGACCAGCGAACCGGCCGATCCATCCGGCCGGCCTGCGAGGCCCGTGGCCGGGGCAGCGTCCTGAAGTTCCTGCTCCCAGTAGGAGCGGTCCGTTCCGGCGCTGCTGGATTCCGGATACTCCCGCTCCGCCGTCAGCAGCTCGGACAGGGATCCGAAGGCCGCGGGGCCGGGATCTCCCCCCGCGGTGACGTCCGCGGTGCTGCCGGTCCCGACCAGCAGCGTGGCGTAGAGCTCGGCCACACGCTTGAGCACCAGCACGGCCGAGTAGCCGTCCAGCATGAGGTGGTGCACACGCTGGTAGAAGAAGTGGCGGTCCCCGGACAGCCTGATGAGTTCCATGTGCAGCAGTTCATCGCTGCCCGCTTTCCGCGGCAGGCCCATGTCCGCGTCCATCAGCTCCCGGGCCGCGGCCTCCCTGGTCCCGGTGGCGCCATTTTCGGCAACGCTGCTCAGGTCGGTGAGCACCAAAAGGGCGGGTCTTGCCTGCGGGACCTGGAACGGACCGGAGTGGTCTTCTCCGAACGCCATATTGAGGGCGTCCGTCCCGGCGACGGCCTGCTCCACGGCCGCCGCGAGCACGCCCGCATCCATCGGCCCGGCAATCTCGACGAACTGGCCGATCTGGTACCGGGGGTTCTCGGGCGCCAGCTTCTGTGCATACCAGATACCGCGCTGGGCGGTAGTCAGCTCGAGCCTCCCGGCGGAGTCGTCAGGACGGGCATTCAGGGATTTCGGGGACATGGTCCTTCTCGGTGTCTCAGGGACCCGGCGGATGCATCAGGGCATGCCAAACGGACCCGCGCGTCAGCTCAGGCAGGGGTGATCCGTGGGCAGGCCAGCCGGTGCGGCGGGCCCGTCCACGGATCGGCGGGGAGTCTCAGGGGAGGGTTACTGGAACTGGCCGAACTGGAACGGGCCGGTCTGGCCCGTATCCACAAGCGGCCCGTCCACAAGCGGCCCGTCCACGAGCGGCCCCTGGATGAGAGCGCCGTCGATGAGTGTTCCGTCGATGACCGGGGCGACGGTCAGCTGGTTGTTGGACGCCGAAGGCGCATCCACGCTGGTTTCCTGCGGAAGGCCCGCGGCCTGGGCCGGCAGTGAGGTGACGGTGAAGGCAGAGATTGCCAGTGCTGATCCTGCAGCGATCCGGGTGGCGGTCTTGAGGGTCTTCTTCACGTTCATCTCCAGTTAGGTAGCCGTACAGTTTCCACGCACCAAAAAAGGTGTCATAGGGCTATTCGGACCTGCGTGGAGAACGGATGGGGCCGACCCGGCGTTACTCCGGGCGGACTCAGCGCGGGTGGCGGGCGCTCAGCCGCTGGACGGCCAGCGCCAGCCACAACTGGACGCGGTCCGGTGTCTGGGCGGGGTCATAGCCGGTGAGTTCGGTGATCTGGGCTAGCCGGTAGCGGACAGTGTTCCGGTGCAGCGTGAGGTGTTCGGCGACGGCGGCGACCGAACCGTTGTTGTTGAGGTAGCTTTCCAGCGTGGCCATGAGCTCCGCCCCGTGTGTCGCGTCGAAGCTGCGGAGCGGGTTCAGTGACTCGTTCGCCATGTCCGCCAGCGGGACATCCTCGCTGGCCAGCAGCAGCGAGGTCAGGCTGAGTCGTTCGGGTTCGTTGACCGGCAGCCCGTGGCTGGCCGCGTCGCGGGCCTCGAAGTAGCTCCAGCGCAGACCGTTGGGTTTTGTGTACGCCCCGCCCAGGCCGATGGTGGCGTGGAGCCCGGCCTCGGCCAAGTGGTCGCTGAGGCTCCGGGCCAGTGCGCTGGCGCCGCTGCCGTCGTCGGGGATCACCACGATCAGGTCCTTCCCGACGACGGCGCTGACCGCCTTGTCCAGCGGCCGCGGGAGGGAGGAGCTGCCCAGCTGCTTGTGGTGGGCCGCGGACTCGGCGAGCAGCACCACGTTCTTGCGGGTGCTGATGATGCCGATCCCGGCGAGCCGGCGGGTGGCCTCGCTCGGGTCAAGGGTCCCGTGGATGACGTCCTCGAGGACCTGCCCGGCCAGGGCGCGTTGCGACTGGCGCTGCTTGACCATGTTGTTGAGTTCGACGCTGATCAGGTTCTGGGCGTAGCCCACAATGCCGGAGTCCTCGAAGGGCTGTTTGATCCAGAGGGTGCAGGCATCCCGGCGGCCGGTGGGGATGGGGTACGAGGCCCAGCCGTCCGCACTGGGGGCGGGATGGCCCGGCACGCTGTTGTAGAGCTGCGCGGTGAACTGGGTCAGCACGATGTCGGTGCGCAGCATGGAGCCGAGGTGCTTGAGGAGTTCGGCGAGGCCGCCGCCGGTGAGCAGTGCCCGGGCGAGGATCTGGTGGCCGGCAATGAGCCGCTCCAGCTTGGAGTAGTGGTCCGCGGACTGCGCGTCGGCCACGAGCTTGCCGATGGCGATGAAGGGAGTCTCGTACGGCACTGCGACAACCGGCAGGCCCCAGCGGTTGGCCTCGGCGATCAGGGCCGGCGGCACGGCGTCGTGCGTCAGGCCGATTCCGAAGCCGATCCCCACGGCACCCGCCCGCTGGACCTGCCGGACGAACCGGCGCTGGTCCGGGGCGCTCCGGAGCCGCATGCCGGTGGTGAGGACGAGTTCGCCGCCGTTGAGGAACCGCTGCGGGTCCTCCTGCTCCGTGACCGCCACCCAGAGGATGTCCTGGTGCGAGGTGGTTTCGGCGAGGCCCGCCTTGGAGAGCTTGAGGGACGGTACCCCCAGCAGGGCGGCGAGTGAAATGGCCATGGATTCAGGATAGCCGGGGGCTGGGCAAGCGCACTAAAGCACTGCGGCAACGGTGTGCAGGTGGCTATTCCCTGGCCGGAAGGGCTGGCATAGGCTCGGAGCAGTCTCATTGGGTCCTTTTCAGCGCGAAAGAGGTTGTACACCGTGGTTCAAACCTTGCAGAACTTCATCAACGGCGAGTTCGTGACTCCCGCAGGCACCGGGATGCTGGAGATCGTCAATCCCGCCAACGGTGAAGTGGTGGCGAAGTCACCCATCTCGGTACAGGCCGACGTCGACGCCGCCATGACGGCCGCAAAGGACGCCTTCAAAAGCTGGAAGCACACGACGCCGGGACAGCGCCAGCTCATGCTGCTCAAGCTCGCCGACGCCGTCGAAGCCAACAGCGACGAACTCGTCGAGGCGCAGCACCGCAACACCGGCCAGGTCCGCTCGCTGATCGCCTCCGAGGAGGTTGCCGCCGGCGCGGACCAGTTGCGCTTCTTTGCCGGCGCCGCCCGCATCATCGAAGGCAAGTCCGCCGGGGAGTACTTCGAGGGCCACACCTCCTACGTCCGGCGTGAGCCGATCGGCGTCGTGGCCCAGGTGGCGCCGTGGAACTACCCGTTCCTGATGGCCATCTGGAAGATCGGTCCCGCCCTGGCGGCCGGCAACACCGTGGTGCTCAAGCCCTCGGACACCACCCCCGAGTCCACCCTGGTCCTGGCCCGCCTCGCCGGGGAGATCTTCCCCGCAGGTGTGCTGAACGTGGTGCTCGGCACCGGCGCGACCGGCGCCATGATGGTGGAGCACAAGGTCCCCGGCCTGGTCTCCATCACCGGCTCGGTCCGGGCCGGCATCGCCGTCGCATCGGGAGCCGCGAAGGGCCTCAAACGCGCCCACCTGGAGCTTGGCGGAAAGGCGCCCGCCATCGTCTTCAAGGACGCCGACATCAAGAAGAGCGCCGCGGCCATCGCCGAATTCGCCTTCTTCAACGCCGGCCAGGACTGCACCGCTATCACGCGAGTGCTGGTCCAGGACGACGTACATGACGACGTCGTGGCAGCCATGGTGGAGCACACCAAGACCCTGCACACCGGCTCGCAGAACGACGAGGACAACTACTTCGGCCCGCTCAACAACGTCAACCACTTCAACGCCGTGGCGTCCGTGATCGAGCACCTGCCGGCAAACTGCAAGATCGAGACCGGCGGCCACCGCGCCGGCGAGAAGGGCTTCTTCTTCGAGCCCACCATCGTCACCGGGGCCAAGCAGACCGACGACATCGTCCAGAAGGAAACCTTCGGACCCGTCATCACGGTGCAGAAGTTCAGCACCGAGGAAGAGGCCATCGAGCTGGCCAACGACGTCGAGTACGCCCTGGCGTCCAGCGTCTGGACCACCGACCACGGCACGGCCATGCGGGTCAGCCGGGACCTGGACTTCGGCGCGGTCTGGATCAACACGCACATCCTGCTCACCGCCGAAATGCCGCACGGAGGCTTCAAGCAGTCCGGCTACGGCAAGGACCTCTCCATGTACGGGGTCGAGGACTACACCCGCATCAAGCACGTGATGAGCGCGCTGGACGCATGACGCTCCGCTTTAACGCCGCATAACGCAGTCGCATAACTTGTACGCATAGAAAGGCTTCCCCATGACCACCACCGCACATGACATCACCTACCGTCTTGAGCAGAAACGCCGCGTCCAGGCCGATTTCCCGGGCCCCAAGTCCCTCGCCCTGACCGAACGCCGCAAGGCCGTCGTCGCCGCCGGCGTCGCGTCAAGCGTCCCGGTCTTCGTCGCCGACGCCGACGGCGGCATCATCCACGACGTCGACGGCAACTCCTTCATCGACCTCGGCTCCGGCATTGCCGTGACGAGCGTCGGCGCCTCGGACCCGGCCGTCGTCGGCGCCGTCAAGGAGGCCGTGGAGCACTTCACCCACACCTGCTTCATGGTCACGCCCTACGAGGGCTACGTGGCCGTCGCCGAGCAGCTGAACCGCCTCACCCCCGGCGACCACGAGAAGCGCACCGTGCTCTTCAACTCCGGTGCCGAGGCGGTCGAAAACGCCGTCAAGGTGGCCCGTCTGGCCACCGGCCGGGACGCCGTCGTCGCGTTCGACCACGCTTACCACGGCCGCACCAACCTGACCATGGCGCTGACCGCCAAGGCCATGCCGTACAAGACCAACTTCGGACCGTTCGCGCCCGAGGTCTACCGCATGCCGATGAGCTACCCGTTCCGCGAGGAAAACCCGGAGATCACCGGTGCCGAGGCCGCCAAGCGCGCCATCACCATGATCGAGAAGCAGATCGGCGGCGAGCAGGTTGCCGCGATCATCATCGAACCCATCCAGGGTGAGGGCGGCTTCATCGTCCCCGCGGAGGGTTTCCTTCCCGCGCTGGCTGCCTGGGCCAAGGACAAGGGCATCGTCTTCATCGCCGATGAGGTCCAGTCCGGCTTCTGCCGCACCGGCGAATGGTTCGCCGTGAACCACGAAGGCGTAATCCCGGACATCATCACGATGGCCAAGGGCATCGCCGGCGGCATGCCGCTCTCCGCGATCACCGGCCGCGCCGACCTCCTCGACGCCGTCCACCCGGGCGGCCTCGGCGGCACCTACGGCGGCAACCCGGTGGCGTGCGCCGCTGCGCTGGCCTCGATCGGCTCGATGGAGCAGTACGACCTCAACGGCCGCGCCAAGCACATCGAGGAGATCGCGCTCGGCAAGCTCCGCGAACTCGCGGCGGAGCAGTCAGTGATCGGCGACGTCCGCGGCCGCGGTGCCATGCTCGCGATCGAGCTGGTCCAGGCCGGTTCCAAGGAGCCCAACCCGGAGCTGACCAAGACCGTCGCCGCGGCCTGCCTCAAGGAGGGTGTCATCATCCTCACCTGCGGCACGTACGGCAACGTCATCCGGCTGCTCCCGCCGCTCGTGATCAGCGACGAGCTGCTGCTGGACGGTCTCCAGGTCCTGGCTGCCGCCATCAAGGCCAACGCCTAACCGGCACCACCCACGCACAGAAGAGCCGCGGACCAACCGGTCCGCGGCTCTTCTGCTGTTACTTCCACTGCTGTTACTTCCACTGCGTGGAGTCCAGCTGTATCGCCACAACGTACAGGTGTTGCCCTCGGTCGATTTTCTCGACCTCGTACACGCGCACCTTGGTTTCGGGCACGTCCGGCATCGAACGGCCCACACCGATTCCGTAGCTGAGCACGCCTTCGAAGTCGCCGGCCGGGGCGTAGCCGGCCAGTGCCTGGTAGCCGATGGCCGGGGGCGGAGCTGCCGTGACGGTGCTGGATGTGCCATCGGCCGTATGCGCCTGGGCACCGCGGAACACCACCTGGAGAACGGCCCCGGCGCCCGGCAGCGGCACCGGCAGTCCGCTGCCGTCGGCGAGCAGTTCCGGAACAAACTCCAGTTCGTAACTGGGGAAGCCGCCTTGGAACCGGAAACTGAGCTGGTCGTAGGGCGGGTTCTCCGCCGGATGCTGGCCCGCCCCGATCGCATAGAGCGTGGGCAGCGGGGCGGCCGGCGGCGGCGCAATCGGCACCGGGTTCTGGTGCACCGCTTTGAAGGCCCGTCCCGGTCCCGGCCACGCCCAGTTGAGGGCCACTTTCGCGGAGATCACCTTGTCACCGGTCTGCGGCGGTCCGGTCTCGTCAGTGTCGCCCGGCACTCCGGGGGGTCGCCGGCGGTGTCACGGCGGACGACGCCGGGGCGGAGCCCGTGGCCTGGCCGGCACTCCCGGGTTGCGGCGCAGGCGGCACACAGCCCGTGAGGATCACCAACAGCGCCAGCGTCCCCGGACCGGCGCTCCGGACCCATGGTTTCCGCCCCCTGACCGCACCCATGCTGAGCTCCCCTCGACCGTTCCAGCTTAGCCAGCGAAGAATCCCCTGCTCAGGGCCAAAAGTCACCGGCCATCCCGGACTATTTCAGGCGCCGCTGGGCTAGAGTCGTTCCTACCACTGCAGGAACGCAGACCGGCCGACGGCGCCCGGAACCCCGGAGCACAGCTGGCCTCTGCCACGAACCCATAAGGGGTCAATACATGCGATACGTAGTTGGCTATACACCCAACGAACGCGGCGCCGACGCCGTCGCCCTGGCCTCGGCCATGGCACGCGCCCAGGGGGCGCAACTCGACCTGGTCTATGTGGTGGACCGCCGGGCCCCCTACGTGGCCCTGAACCCGGACGGGAACCGCATCAGCGCAGCTGAGCAGGCAGTGCTGACCGCGGAACGCGAAGGCGTGGCCCTCGTCCCCGAAGGCGTGGAAGCCACGTTCCACGTCCGCCAGGCGGAGTCGTTCGCGTCGGGCCTGATCGACGCGGCAAGGGAATACGAGGCCGGACTGATTGTGGTGGGTGCGGCGAGCAACGGCCTGTTCAAGCGGTACAGCGTCGGCAGTGTGGCCAACGCCCTGCTCCATGCCTCGCCGGTCCCGGTGGCCCTCGCTCCGCGCGGCTACCGCCGCACGGAGCCCGTCACACGGTTGACCCTCGCGGTCGGCCAGCGCACCGGCGCTGAGGCGGCCATCGGCGTCTCGATCGAAGCCGCCGGGCGCCGCGGCGTCCCGCTGCGCCTCGTCTCGCTTGTGGAGCTCGACGCCGAAGGGGACAGCGGCGAGAACATCAACGCCGCCCACATCCACGCCAACACGGTCCTCACCGAGGCGTCCCACCGGCTCCCCGCCGGGCACGGCGCGACCGTTGAGGTGGCGCACGGCCGGACCATCGAGGAAGCCATCGATGACCTGGAATGGGATGACGGCGAGATCATGATCGTGGGCTCATCCCGGCTGGCGGAAAAGAACAAGCTCTTTATCGGCAGCACCGCCGGCAAGGTGCTGCGCGCCCTGCCGGTTCCGATGGTGGTGGTCCCGCGCGATTACGAACCCGTGGATTCCAGCCACCAGCTCTAAGGCCCGCACAGACACGCCGCCGCCTGGGATTGCCTCAGGCGGCGGCGCGGGCCCGTTTCCGGGTGAGCGAATTCTTCCTCGCGGTCCGCAGCATGTCCACGGTCAGCACCAGCAACGCCAGCCACACGACGCCAAAGCCGATCCAGCGCTCCGTGGTCATGGCTTCCTTGAACACGGCCAGCGCCACGACGAACTGCAGGACCGGGGCAAAGTACTGCAGCAGGCCGATCGTGGTCATCGGCAGCCGTCGGGCGGAGGCGCCGAAGAACAGCAGCGGGACGGCGGTGATGATGCCCGACGCCGCGAGCAGCCAGAAGTGCACGGGGCCGTTCGTGCCCAGTGTGGCGGCGCCGCTGACCGCGAGGAAGATCATGGTGGCGGCGGCGAGCGGTGCCAGCACAATCGTCTCCACGCTGAGGCTCGTGATGGCGTCCGCGCGGGGACCCACACGCTTCTTGACGAAACCGTACAAACCGAAGCTCAGCGCCAGGGTCAGGGCAATCCAGGGCAGTTTCCCGTAGGAGACCGTCAGGACGCCGACGGCGATGAAGCCGATAGCGACGGCAGCCCACTGCAGCGGGCGCAGTTTCTCCTTCAGGACGACGACACCCAGCAACACGGAGACGAGCGGATTGATGAAGTAGCCGAGCGAGGTTTCCACGGCCTGCCCGGTGGTCACGCCGTAGGTGTAAGTCAGCCAGTTCACCGCAATCAGCCCGGCCGCGATCGACAGCGGCCCGATTACCGCGCGGTTGCGGAACGCTGCTCCGAGCACCCGCCAGGAGCGGGTGATGGTGATCAGCAGGGTGCAGAAAAGCAGCGACCAGACCACCCGATTGGCCACGATCTCGACATTGCCGGCCGGTGCCAGCACAAAGAAGTACAGCGGAAGCAGCCCCCAGAGCCCGTAGGCGCCGATGCCGAACAGGACCCCCGCCGTCGTGTCCTTGTCCACAGCCCTGAGCGCCGGCGGCGTCGGCTGGCTGCCGCCGGGTGCGGCGCCACCCGGAGCGGTGATCATGGCTGGGGCGAAGGATCCGTCGGGAGTAGGCACAAGATCAACAACACCACCTGCTGGCCCCCTATTCCTGCCATCGGGCACCTGCGGACGGCGCCGGTCCCTGCGATCTCAGTCACGCAGGTCCCCACTGCTTCCTGCGGACATTTAGAATAGGGGATTGTGCGCTGCATCAACCGGCGCAGCCGCTCAGACTCAGAAGGGCTCCCGTTGTCCAACCCGGCCGAAACCCCGTCCAAACGTCCCCTCCGCGTCGCGATTGTCGGCGCGGGACCGGCCGGCGTCTACGCTGCGGACATCCTGACCAAGTCCAACGAGGTCAAGGACGGAGATTTCGAGGTCAGCATCGACCTGTTCGAGGCGTACCCGGCGCCGTACGGGCTGATCCGCTACGGCGTGGCCCCGGACCATCCCCGGATCAAGGGGATCGTGAATGCCCTGCACAAGGTCCTGGACCGCGGCGACATCCGCTTTCTCGGGAACGTCACCTACGGCCGCGACCTGACCCTGCATGACTTCCGCGCTTTCTACGACGCCGTGATCTTCTCGACCGGTGCCATCAAGGATGCGGAACTGGAGATCCCGGGCGTGGAGCTCGAGGGATCCTTCGGCGGCGCGGACTTCGTCTCCTGGTACGACGGGCACCCCGACGTGTCCCGCGACTGGACGCTGGAGGCCAAGGAGATCGCGGTGATCGGCAACGGCAACGTGGCCCTGGACGTGGCCCGGATGCTCGTCAAGCACGCAGACGAACTGCTGGTCACCGAAATCCCGGACAACGTGTACCGGGCGCTCAAGAATTCCCCCGTCACCGACGTTCACGTCTTCGGCCGGCGCGGCCCGGCCCAAGTGAAGTTCACGCCGCTGGAACTGCGCGAACTCAGCCACGCCGAGGACGTCGACATCGTCCTGTACCCGGAGGACTTCGAGTTCGACGAAGCCTCTGACGCAGCGATCCGCAGCAACAACCAGATCCGGACCATGGTCAACACGCTGACCAACTGGCTCGTCGAGGAGCACGCCGAGGCCGAGGAGCCGTCCTCACGCCGGCTGCACCTGCATTTCCTGCACAGCCCCGTCGAGATTCATGACGACGCCGCCAACCCCGGCAAGGTCACCGGCATCAAGTTCGAGCGGATGCAGCTGGACGGCACCGGCAACGTCAAGGGCACCGGGGAATTCCTCGACTGCCCGGTGCAGGCCGTCTACCGCGCGATCGGCTACCACGGCTCGCCGCTGGACGAACTGGAATTCGATGCCCGCCGCGGCGTGATCCCGAACGAAGGCGGCCGGGTGCTCGACGCCGAGGGCAACCCCGTCCCCGGCATCTATGCCACCGGGTGGATCAAGCGCGGACCCGTGGGCCTGATCGGCCACACCAAGGGCGACGCGCTGGAGACCATCGGTTTCCTGCTCGAGGACCGGCTGACCCTGCCGCCGGCGCAGAACCCGGATCCGCAGGCCATCATCGAGCTGCTCGACGAGCGCGGCATCGAATACACCACGTGGGAGGGCTGGAACAAGCTCGACGCGCACGAACTGGCCCTCGGTGCGGAGTGGTCCGCGGCCGGGAACGCCAACGGCGTGGTCCGGGAACGCATCAAGGTGGTGCCCCGCGAGGACATGGTCGAGATCTCGCGCGGCTAGCAGGGCACCATTCCCGGTGTCTCTGGCGGGTGCCCGGCCGGCCCACTAGACTGGGCCGGACGTGGCCGCCTCCGGCACGCCGTACCGCGTCCAATGGGAGTTCAATGAAGAACCTGGTCCCTCCGGCAGCTCTGTTACCGCCAGCAGGCGGAGTCACCGCGCAGCTGCGCCAGCAATACGCCAGTGTGGGCCATGAGCAGCTGGACTCCCGCGGACCGGCGTTCCCCGAGGGCCTGCAGCTGCCCGGCATCAGCGCCCTGATCCAGGAATCGTGGCAGCGATCCGTGCAGCTGCACGCCAACCCGGACAATCCCGAAGCCCCGCTGGCCATGGACCGCGAAGAACTCGAAGAATACCGGCGGCAGCACCCCCTGGCCGCCATCATGCCCGTGATCCACAAGCTGCTGGTCCTGCCGAGCCACGACAGCGGCATGCTGGTGGCCGTGGGGGACGAGGTGGGCCGGCTGCTCTGGGTCGAAGGCGACGCCGCCATGCGGCGCCGGGCCGAGGGCATGATGTTCGTCCCGGGGGCCGACTGGTCCGAGGCGACCGTCGGCACAAGCGCCCCAGGCACGGCGCTGGCCCTCGGCCGCGGCATCCAGATTTCCGGCGCCGAACACTACAAGCGCTCCGTCCACCCGTGGAGCTGCACGGCAGTGCCGTTCCACGACCCGGATTCCGGGGCGCTGCTGGGGGTCGTGGACATCACCGGGACGGAATCCGCCGTCGCCCCGCATACGCTGTCCCTCGTCGAAGCCACCGTGGCCGCCGCCCAGGCCCACCTGAGGGTGGAACGGCTCCAGCTCGCCGCGGCCCGGCAGACCTCGCCGCGACGGCGAAACCAGGCGTCCGCCTCCCACAGCGGGCGCGGTGCGTCAGCCGCCGCCGGCAGCCTCTACCGCAACAGCCTCCAGCTGCTCGGCCGGGACCAGGCGCTGCTCAGCATCGATGGCCGCACCGTGTCCCTGTCTGCCCGGCACAGCGAAATCCTGATCCTGCTCAGCATTCACCCTGAAGGGCTGAACGCGGAGGAGCTCTGCACCCTGCTCTATCCCGGGGAGGCGTCCACCATGACGCTGCGGGCCGAGATGGTGCGCCTGCGCAAGGTCCTGCACCAACTCAAGCCCGAGGCGGTCCCGGAATCGCGGCCCTACCGGCTGCCGATGGACCTGGTGCCGGACTCCGGCCAGGTCCTTAACTGCCTGCAGCGCGGCGCCCACCGGATAGCCCTGGAGATCTACCGCGGGGCCGTATTGCCGCGCTCGGAAGCGCCCGGCATCGCCGAATTGCGGACCCGGGTCTCCTCCCTGCTGCGCGAGGCTGTGCTGACCGATGGCAGCGCGGAATCGCTCCTGAAATACGCCGAGCTTCCCGAGGCAAGGGACGACGTCGGAGTCCGGACCGCCGCGCTGAAGCTGCTGCCGCTCCGCTCGCCCAAGCGCGCCGCCGTCGTCGCCGATCTCGAACGGCTGGACCAGGAACTCGGGGCCTGACCGGCCTTTATTCGCGAAGGTGACCCGGATCACTTTGCTTGCAACCTGACTGCAACCTTGCGCCTCCTACGCTGTAGGCAACGGTGAGAGCCAAGCAACAGGCCGCCATCAATCTTGCACAGCAAAGGAGCTAGCAATGACTGTCTACGCACAGCCCGGTACCAAGGGCTCGAAGGTCACCTTCAAGGACCGCTACGAGAACTGGATCGGCGGCGAATGGGTTGCCCCGGTCAAGGGCCAGTACTTCGAGAACATCACCCCCGTCACCGGCAAGGCCTTCTGCGAGGTCGCCCGCGGCACCGCCGAAGACATCGAGCTGGCGCTGGACGCGGCGCACAAGGTCGCACCGTCCTGGGGCAAGACCTCCGTCGCCGAGCGCGCCGCCATCCTGAACAAGATCGCCGACCGCATCGACGAGAACCTCGAGATGCTTGCCGTCGCCGAATCCTGGGACAACGGCAAGCCGATCCGCGAAACCCTCAACGCCGATATCCCGCTCGCGGCCGACCACTTCCGCTACTTCGCTTCCGCCGTCCGCGCCCAGGAAGGCCGGCTGTCCCAGCTCGACGACGACACCACCGCCTACCACTACCACGAGCCGCTCGGCGTCGTGGGCCAGATCATCCCCTGGAACTTCCCGATCCTGATGGCTGTCTGGAAGCTCGCCCCGGCCCTCGCCGCCGGCAACGCCGTCGTCCTGAAGCCGGCCGAGCAGACGCCGTCCTCGATCCTGGTGCTGATGGAACTCATCGGCGACCTGCTGCCGGCCGGCGTCCTCAATGTGGTCAACGGCTTCGGCGTCGAGGCCGGCAAGCCGCTGGCCTCCAGCCCCCGCATCCGGAAGATCGCCTTCACCGGTGAAACCTCCACCGGCCGCCTGATCAGCCAGTACGCCAGCCAGAACCTGATCCCGGTCACCCTGGAGCTCGGCGGCAAGAGCCCGAACATCTTCTTTAACGACGTCGCGGACACCAATGACGCGTTCTACGACAAAGCCCAGGAGGGCTTCACGCTCTTTGCCTTCAACCAGGGCGAAGTCTGCACCTGCCCGTCCCGCGCCCTCGTCCAGGAAGACATCTACGATTCCTTCATGGCCGACGCCGTGGCCCGGGTGGAGAAAATCATCCAGGGCAACCCGCTGGACACCGAAACCCAGCTTGGTGCCCAGGCCTCCAACGACCAGCTGGAAAAGATCCTCTCCTACATCGACATCGGAAAGCAGGAGGGCGCCAAGGTGCTCACCGGCGGCGCCCGGGCCGAAATGCCCGGCGACCTGGCCGGCGGCTACTACGTCCAGCCGACCATCTTCGAAGGCCACAACAAGATGCGGATCTTCCAGGAGGAGATCTTCGGCCCGGTTGTTTCCGTGACCCGCTTCAGCGACTACAACGACGCCATGGGCATCGCCAACGACACCCTGTACGGCCTCGGCGCCGGCGTCTGGTCCCGCAACGGCAACGTCGCCTACCGCGCCGGCCGCGAGATCCAGGCCGGCCGTGTGTGGGTCAACAACTACCACGCCTACCCGGCAGGGGCCGCGTTCGGCGGGTACAAGTCCTCCGGCATCGGCCGCGAGAACCACTCGATGATGCTGGACCACTACCAGCAGACCAAGAACCTCCTGGTCAGCTACAACGAGAACAAGCTCGGCTTCTTCTAAGCCGCATTGACCCGGGCGGGGCGGATCGTGAATGATCCGCCCTGCCCGCACCACTTTCCGGACCAGCCAGGGAGACCCCGATGACCCAGACCAGGCTCGACGCCGCCGTGACTTGCCCCGGCGAGGACTTCTCCCGGGTGGCGCTCATGCCGGAGGCCGTGGAACTGCTGCGCAAGCTGTGGCTCCAGCACGGGCCGCTGATGTTCCACCAGTCCGGCGGCTGCTGCGACGGTTCCTCGCCGATGTGCTATCCGGCCGGGGAGTTCATTACCGGGGACTCGGACGTGCAGCTGGGACTTTTCGACATTTCGGACGGGCTGCAGCCCCAGCCGGTCGAATTCTGGATGTCCCGGGAGCAGTTCAACTACTGGAGCCACACCCACCTGACCGTCGACGTCGTCCCGGGCCGGGGGAGCGGCTTCTCGGTGGAATCACCCGAGGGCAAACGCTTCCTGATCCGCTCCACGCTGATGGACTGGCCCGTCTGAGGCGGCCGCACACGGGCGCTGAGCCTCCTGGCGGACGCTTGGAGCGTCTCACTATGTGGGACAAAAATGGTCGTCCACTGGATGGACACTACTATGGATAGGTCTGTTTCCAACACGTTATCGAGATTGTGGACTTTCCTATGAACCTATTCCGGACCAAGACCATCGAGCAGTCCATGGCTGACGCCGATGAGCCCGGACGTAAGCTCAAGCGGTCGCTCAGTACCTGGGACCTCATGATTATGGGCGTCGCCGTTGCTGTCGGCGCCGGCATCTTCTCCGTCGGGGCCAAGGCCGCCGCGAATTTCTCCGGACCGGCAGTGACGATTTCCTTCGCCATCGCCGCCGTCACGTGCGCTCTCGCCATCATGTGCTACGCCGAGTTCGCCACCGCGATCCCGGTGGCCGGCTCCGCGTATGTGTTCACTTACGCCACCATGGGTGAGCTGCTCGCGTGGATCATCGGCTGGAACCTGATCCTGGAACTGTTCACCGCCGGCGCCGTGATCGCCAAGTACTGGGGCATCTACCTCAGCAAGGTGTTCGCGCTGATGGGCGTCGACATTCCGCCGTCGATTTCCCTCGGCGGCCTGGACCTCTACTGGGGCGCGTTCCTGATTGTCGCCGTGTTCACCGTGCTGCTGGTGCTGGGGACAAAGCTGTCCGCCCGCGTCGGCAACATCTTCACCCTGATCAAGATCGCCGTCGTGCTGTTCGTCATCGTGGTGGGCTTCAGCTACGTGAAGTTCGAGAACTACGCCCCGTTCGTGCCGGCCTCGGAGCCGACCGGCGGCACCGGAACCGCCGACGTCCTCAAGCAGTCCTTCTTCGGCTTCCTCACCGGCGCCGCTCCTGCACAGTACGGCACGCTGGGCATCTTCGCCGGCGCCGCCCTGGTCTTCTTTGCCTTCATCGGCTTCGATGTGGTGGCTACCTCGGCCGAAGAGGTCAAGAACCCGCAGAAGACGCTGCCCCGCGGTATCTTCGGCGGCCTCGCCGTCGTCACCGTCCTCTACATCCTGGTGTCGCTGGCCTTGACCGGCATGGTGTCCTACACGAAGCTGGCCGAAGCCGACAACCCGACGCTCACCACCGCCTTCGAGGCCGTGGGGAACACCGACGCCGCCAAGGTCATCGCCTTCGGGTCCCTCGTGGGCCTTACCACGGTGATCATGGTGCTGCTGATGGGCCTCTCCCGCGTGGTCCTGGCCATGAGCCGCGACGGCCTGCTGCCGCGCTCCCTGTCCAAAACCAGCGCCACCCGCGCGACGCCGGTCCGACTCCAGATCATCTGCGGTGCCGGCGTGGCCCTCGTGGCCGGGCTGACCAATGTGGACCTGCTCGAGGAAATGATCAACATCGGCACGCTGTCCGCATTCGTGATGGTCAGCCTGGGCATCCTGGTGCTGCGGAAGAAGCGCCCGGACCTGAAGCCGGCGTTCCGTGTCCCGTTCGGTAAGGTGCTCCCGGTCGTCTCGGCGGTCCTGTGCCTCTACCTCATGACGAACCTCGCGGTGGAGACCTGGATCTTCTTCGCCGGCTGGCTCGTGATCGGTGTCATCATCTACTTCTCCTACGGCCAGCGGCACTCGCGGCTGAACGAGAAGTTCGCCGTCGCCAAGGCATCGGTCAACGGTACGTCCGGCAGGACCGCCGGCGGCGACGCCGAGCCGGCCATGGAGCCGGCCGTTGACGACGACGAGGACGCCCTCAGCCGCTCCTGACCGGGAAGCGGCCGGTCCCTGCAGCCGCACCTGCAACGGGAACAACCGGAGTCGCCGGAGACGTGCGAATTCGCTGGAAAATTCCGGCGAATTCGCACGTCTCCGGCGATTTCGGCGTTTGGCGGGCGTTTGGCAGGCGTCGGGCGGGCGTCGGGTGGGCTTTTGGCCGGGCGGATCGGGATCCTGCAGCAGCGGTGGGCCCCGCCGCTCCCTAAGCTGGGATCATGGCCCGCCCAGCACGACCGGAGCGCAAATCAGAGTTGCTGTCCGCGATTCTGGACTACCTCATGGACAAGACCCTGGCGGAGCTCACATTCCGGAGCCTGGCCGAGGGCCTGGGCGTCAGCAGCTACGTGCTGGTCTACCACTTCGGCCACCGCGAACAGCTGGTGAACGAGATCATCGGCAGCATCGAATCCCGGCTGGACAGCATCCGCGCCACAGATGTGCGGGACATTGACAGGGACGCCTGGCGGGCGTTTCTCCTGGAGTCCTGGCGGTGGACCATGGCGCAGCGCAACCGGCATCTGGCCCGGCTCGAATTCGAAGCGACAGCCCAGGACATCGTGGCGGCAGTACCGCGCGGCGCGGCGCAGGACGACTACCGGATGCTGCACGGGAAGGCCCGGGACTGGCTCATGCTGCAGGGCATCGTGGAGGAATTTGCGGAGAACGACGCGCGCCTGTTCACGGCCGCGTTCTACGGACTCCAGTTCGACTTCGTGGTGATGAACCAGACGGAGGAAGCCAGCAAGGCCTTCGAGCTGATGATGCTGGTCTTCTTCAACAACCTGGACCGCCGGCTCGCCACCGACGGCGAGCACACCTGACACCCCCGGAAGCAAGCCGGAGCGCTGACACCCCGGCTGCCGGACGGCGCACCGGACACCACCGGACACCCCGGAGGCCGGTCAGGGCGCGGCGTACCGGCTGATCCACTCCACCAGGGGCCGCAGCTCCTCCCACCGCCGGGCCACCTCGGTCGAGGCCCCGGGCGTGGAGAGCCAGCCGGGTTGGCCCACTTCCACACCTGCCGTGAGTGACTTGTGCTTAAGCAGCCCGGCCCGTGGGTGGTCTTTGTCGAAGCCCCGCGGGACGGTCTTGAGGCTCTCGCCCTCCACCGCGAAGCCGGCCGACTCAACCGCCTGCACAATCTCCTGGAGCTCGCCGCCGCTGGCCCCGGCATCGACGGCGCTGCGGTACCGGGCGAGCTGGGCCGGCGTATGTGTGTGGCAGCCTGCCCCGATGAGCAGACCATCGGCGTCGAGCTGGAGGTAGAACCCCACGCCCTCAGCTGTCGAGGCGAACGCCCCCTGCGCCGTCTTGTAGGGCGATTTGTCCAGCGAAAACCGGACGTCCCGGTTGGGCCGGAAGAGCTTCGCCGCACCGAAGGCCGGTTCCAGTTCGGCAAGCAGCAGGCTCAGCGGCCCCTTCACGGCGTCGTCGTAGATTGCCTTGTGCTCCAGCCACCAGTCGCGGTTGTTGTTGTGTTCGAGCTCGGCATAGAACCGGAAGGCGGCATCCGGGATGCCTTCGAATGGGGTCATGGATGAATCGTATGGACACAGCGTGCCGCACGGCGAGGGGAGTGGCGCTTATGTGGAAAACGGCGAACACCCCGCCACGGCGAACCGTGACGGGGTGTCGGGTGCTAAAACTGCAGGGCAGCCGCCGTTAGACCTTGTTGGCGGCCTCGGCGTCGGACTCGACCTGGCCGGCGCCCAGGTTGGCGCGCAGCTTGGCGCCGAACTCGGCGTCGACGTTGGTCCAGTACTGGATGGCGCGTTCCTTGATGCCGGCGTTCTTGACGCCGCTGACGGCACCGGTAACGGTGTCCAGGAGGCGGGCCTTCTCGCCGTCGTTGTAGACCTCGCGGTACAGCGTGCCGGCCTGGCCGAAGTCGCCGTCCTCAGCGTGCAGGGAGTGCGCGGAGAGCGTCAGCGCGCCGTCATTCTCCCAGCCGCCGCCAGCAACGGCAGGCTCCACGGCAGCCGGGCCGCCCACGGAGTTCGGGGCGTAGACCGGAACGGAGGGGGCGTTGAAGTGGTAACGCCCGGCGCCGTCCTGGCTGTAGTTGTTGACCTGGTTCTTGGGCAGGTTCACCGGCAGCTGCGCGTGGTTGGTGCCCACGCGGTAACGGTGTGCGTCCGCGTAGGAGAAGATGCGGGCCTGCAGCATCTTATCCGGCGACGCGGCGATGCCCGGCACGAAGTTCGACGGCGCGAAGGTGGCCTGCTCGATCTGCGCGAAGTAGTTCTCCGGGTTCCGGTTCAGCTCCATGGTGCCCACCTTGACCAGCGGGTAGTCCGAGTGCGGCCACACCTTGGTGAGGTCGAACGGGTTGAAGCGGTACGTTTTGGCGTCCTCGTACGGCATGACCTGGACGTGCAGGTCCCAGGAGGGGAAGTTGCCGGCGGCAATGTTTTCCTGGAGATCGCGGATGTAGAAGTCGCCGTCAGCGCCGGCGAGTGCCTCGGCCTCGTCGCCCGTCATGGACTTGACGCCCTGGTTGGACTTGAAGTGGTACTTGACCCAGAAGCGCTCGCCCTCGGCGTTGATCCACTGGTAGGTGTGCGAGCCGTAGCCCTGCATTTCACGCCAGGATGCCGGGAGGCCGCGGTCTCCCATGAGCCAGGTGACCTGGTGCGCGGATTCCGGGGAGAGGGTCCAGAAGTCCCACTGCATGTCCGCGTCGCGCAGGTGGGTGCCCGGGAGGCGCTTCTGCGAGTGGATGAAGTCCGGGAACTTGATGCCGTCGCGGATGAAGAACACCGGAGTGTTGTTGCCGACGAGGTCGTAGTTGCCCTCGGTGGTGTAGAACTTCACGGCGAAACCGCGGGGGTCGCGCCAGGTGTCGGGGGAGCCTGCTTCGCCGGCAACCGAGGAGAAGCGGATGAGCATGTCCGTCTCGGTGCCCGGCTGGAACAGTGCGGCTTTGGTGTACTTCGAGACGTCCTCGGTGGTCTTGAAAGTACCGAAGGCGCCGCCGCCCTTCGCGTGCACAACGCGCTCCGGCACACGCTCGCGGTTGAACTGCGCAAGCTTCTCGATCAGGTAGTGGTCAGTCAGGATGATCGCGCCGTCGGGGCCGGTTGCCTGGGAATGGGCATCCGACGTGACCGGGGCGCCCGACTGCGTCGTCGAGTGGGCGGGGGTGGATACGGGTGAGATGGGCGCAGAGGTGTTCGCAGTCATCTTTCTCCTTCTGGTTGGGTTACTTAGTTTCGTTCGGAGGGAAGTTTTTGGGTGCGCTGGCAGTCCTGGCAGATGCCCTGGTACATGACATCAGCGATCTGGATGGTCATCGGCTTGGCGCCCTCGTCCCAGTGCGGGGTGAGGCAGGGAGCATGGCCCACGGCGCATTCCACGTCCTCGACGCGCCCGCAGCCGATGCAGACGGCGTGGTGGTGGTTGTCTCCCACCCGCGTCTCGTACAAGGCGGGGGAGTGCGGCGGCTCGAAGCGGCGCAGCATCTGCAGATCGGTGAGGTCGCCCAGGACCACGTACACAGACTGCGCCGTCAGCTCGGGCAGTTCCTCCCGGGCGGCGGCAAGGATGCTCTCTGCCGGGGAATGCGGATGGTGTTCGACGGCGGCGAGCACCGCCAGGCGCTGCTTCGTCACCCGGCGGCCGCGGGCGCGCAGGGCGGCAGCCCATGCGTCGTGGGTACCCGCGGAATCCGTCATGACCCCATTCAAGCACTTATTATGATTTTCTCACAATAAGGCAAGGCTAATATCCGCCGGTAACGTCTGCCCACGCCACGGGCCTCCGCGCTCGTGGCTAGAGTTACCCGGTGGGGAAATTTCTGGCGGACATCACGCCTCTGCGCGAAAGTCCGGCCTTCCGCCGCCTGTGGCTGGGCTCAGCCGTTTCGGCACTGGGCAGCCAGCTGACCTTGGTGGCGGTCAGCCTGGAGGTCTACCGCCTCACCCAGGACAGCCTCTATGTGGGACTGCTCAGCATCTTCGCGCTGGTCCCGCTCGTGTTCGGCGGTCTGCTCGGCGGCTCGATCGCGGACGCGCATGACCGCCGGAAGGTGGCCCTGCTTGCCTCCTCGGTGCTCTGGCTGACCACCGTATGCCTCGCGCTCCAGGCCTGGCTGCAGCTGGGGAACGTCTGGCTGCTGTACGCCCTGGTCGCCGTGCAGAGCGGCGCGCAGGCCATCAACCAGCCGGCCCGCAGCGCCATCATCCCGGTGCTGGTGCGGAAGGAACTGCTGCCCGCCGCGAACGCCCTGAGCATGATGAGCTTCGGGCTGACCATGACGGCTGGGCCCCTGCTGGCCGGCGTCCTGGTGGCCTGGATCGGCTTCGCCTGGACGTATTCGATCGACGTCTTCAGCTTCGCTTTCGCGTTCTGGGCGCTCCTGAAGCTGCCGCCCATGCCGCCGGGGGAGCATGCCCGTCCGGCGGGGCTCCGGTCCGTCGTCGAGGGCTTCCGCTTCCTGGGCACACGGCCGAACCTGCGGATGACCTTCATCATCGACCTCGTGGCCATGATCTTCGCCCAGCCCCGGGCGCTGCTGCCCGCGATCGGTGCCCTCATGATCGGCGGCGGCGAAGCCACCGTGGGCATCCTGCTGGCCTCGACGGCCGTCGGCGCGTTCCTCGCCGGGCTGTTCTCCGGGCCGCTGGGCGCGGTGCGCCGGCAGGGTGCCGCCGTCGTATGGTCCGTGATGGGCTGGGGCGCTTCGGTTGCCGGCTTCGGCCTCGTGGTGGTGCTCGCCGGACGCTCGGGGGACGACGGCGTGACGCCGTGGCTGGTGCCCGCCGCCCTGTGCTGCGCGCTGGCGGGCATCGCCGACTCCGTCAGCGCCGTCTTCCGCACCACCATCCTGCAGGCGTCCGCCCCGGACCATCTGCGCGGACGGCTGCAAGGCGTGTTCGTCGTCGTCGTGGCCGGCGGCCCCCGGATAGGGGACATGCTCGCCGGTGGCGGGACTAAACTTTTGAGTGAAGGTTGGGTCCTGCTGCTGGGTGGTATTTTGTGCATCGGGGTGGCATGGATGGTGGCTCACTTGCAGTCGGGCTTCCTGAAGTACGACGCACGGAACCCCGTCCCGTAGCGGTGCGTTTTCCTGTACAGGTAGTTCGCGGAACGCCACAGCAGGGGACACGGCGTGGGAGGCACAGTGCATAGGCATCACAACGGACTGAAGACCGCGGCCCTGATCGGCGTCCTGTGGGCGGTGCTCCTCGCGCTCGGCGCCCTGATCGGATCTGGCATGAACAGCGTCACGCCGATCTGGATCATGGCCCTGGTCGGCGTCGGCGTCGGCACCACGGCGTACGGGTACTGGAACAGCGACAAGATCGCCATCCGGGCGATGCGGGCCTATCCGGTGACGGAGGCCGAGGCCCCGCAGCTCTACCAGATCGTCCGGGAGCTCTCCGCCAAGGCCCAGCAGCCGATGCCGAGGAACTATGTCTCGCCCACGCTGGCCCCGAACGCCTTCGCGACGGGCCGGAACCCGCAGAACGCGGCCGTGTGCTGCACCGAGGGGACCCTCCGGCTGCTAGACACCCGCGAGCTCCGCGGGGTGCGGGGCCACGAACTCATGCACGTGTACAACCGGGACATCCTGACCTCCTCGGTGGCGGCCGCCGTCGCCGGCGTCATCACCTCGGTGGGGCAGATGCTGCTGTTCTTCGGCGGTGACCGGCGCAACGGGAACCCGCTGGCGATGTTTGCCATGTCGCTGCTGGCCCCGTTCGCGGCGTCGCTGATCCAGATGGCGATTTCCCGCACCAGGGAGTTCGACGCCGATGAGGACGGTTCCGCGCTCACCGGGGACCCGCTGTCGCTCGCCTCGGCCCTGCGCAAGATTGAGCAGGGCGTGCAAATGGCGCCGCTGCCCCCGGACCAACGGCTGGTCAACGCCTCGCACCTCATGATCGCCAACCCGTTCAGCGGCGGCGGCATGGCGAAGCTGTTCTCGACCCACCCGCCGATGAAAGATCGGATCGGCCGCCTGGAGCGGATGGCGGGCCGGCCGCTCCGGCCTGGCGACGCGCAGATTGCTCCGTGACGCGCGAAAGGGCTGGCGCAACGGGAATACCCGCCTCGCCAGCCCTTTGCGCGGCGTGCGGAAACGTGCGCCGCGGACGGGCCGCTAGCTGCGGAAGTTCACGAACTGCAGGTCGGCCTCGTCGAAGCCCTTCAGCAGGTTCATGGTCTCCTGGAGGTCATCGCGGGACTTGGACGAAACTCGGAGTTCGTCGCCCTGGATCTGGGATTTGACGCCCTTGGGCCCCTCATCGCGGATCAGCTTGTTGATCTTCTTGGCCAGGTCCTGCTCGATGCCTTCCTTGATGGAAGCCTCGAGGCGGAATTCCTTCCCGGAGGCGTACGGCTCGCCGGTGTCCAGGGACTTCAGGGAGATGCCGCGGCGGATGAGTTTGGACTGCAGCACGTCCAGGACGGCCAGCACGCGCTCTTCCGAGTTGGCCTTCATCAGGATCTTCTCGCCGCTGAAGTCGACCTCGGCGCCGACGCCCTTGAAGTCGTAGCGCTGGACCAGTTCCTTCTGGGCCTGGTTCAGCGCATTTGCGACTTCCTGCTTGTCGACCTTGCTGACGACGTCGAATGTGGATTCGCCTGCCATGACTGTCCTCCTGGGGGTTGCCGGGTGCCTGTGAATGGCCCTGATGTCTGCATTCCAGCCTAGTACGGATGCCCCCAAAGTGAAGTCCGGCAGGGCGGCCGCCCGATTCACAGTCCGCTCAAAGCAGAAGCAGGGCGGGAACGAAGCTTCGGCGGCGAGAGTTGCAGAGGTTGGAAGAACTGCTCGAAAGGCTATGAACATGCACCGCAAAGCCGTCCGTTACCTCACCCGCACCACAGCTGCCGCTGCGGGCAGCATCGCCACGGCAGCGACGTCGGTTGCCGCCGCCGCGCTGGCCGCCTCCATCATCTTCAGTCCGGCCGCGGATGCGTCCTCCCGGCTCGACGGCGTCCAGGCTGACCTCGCGCGTGCGGTCCAGCTGAATCAGATCACGGAGGAGCAGGCGTCCAAGTTTGAGGCCAAGATCGCCGCACGCATCCTCGGGGAAGCCTGATATTCCGGGCTTTTTGGGGCCGCAGGGCGCCGATTCGATTCTTCGGCGGAAGTTCTGTAAAGTTGTCTTGCCCGCGGTTACTGGAAGCGAAACGGACTGGAAACAGGCGTTCTGCAGCTGGAAGCCGCGAGTGATCTTCTTTTGAAGTTCGGCAGATTACCCGAGCGGCCAAAGGGGGCTGACTGTAAATCAGCTGGCAACGCCTACGGGGGTTCGAATCCCTCATCTGCCACAGTCCCGGATTTCCGGGGAATTTAGACCCGTTTGGATCTCTTTAGAGGTCCGGGCGGGTCTTTTTTTGCCCAATTGTGGGGGAAGTTGTGGGGGAAGTGTCCGGAATCAGGCGCTGAAGGCCCGCGCATAGGCCGCGGAGACGTCGTCCTTCAGCCGCTGGTCCTTCACCACGTCGAAATACAGGTCTGACGTGACGGTGATGGTTGAGTGCCCAAGGATTCGGGACACTACGGGCAGCGGCAGGCCGTTCTGCAGCATGATCGTTGCGGCCAAGTGCCTGAGGCTGTGGAAAACCACCTTGGGCAGTCCCGCGCGTTCGGCCATGCGACCGAAGGTCTTGGACACGTTGTTGGGGATCAGCGGGGCTCCTAGCGCGTCGGTGAAGACCAGTCCCCGGTCATTTGCCCACGCTTCCCCGGAGATCAGGCGCTCCCGTCCCTGCTGGACCTTCCACGCCTTCAGTACGTCAGGCACCCATCCGGCGAGCGGTACCCAGCGGTCCTGCCCGGCCTTGGTCTTGACGGGCTGAAACACAACTTCCTTGCCCTGCAGTTGTGCCTGCTGCCTGACGGTCAGATCCCCGGCCGCCAGATCCACGTCTGACCAGCGGAGCCCGCAGACTTCCCCAAGCCTCATACCCGTGCCCACGGCAAACAGGATCAGCGGGGCTAGGCGTTCCGCGTGGCCGTCCTGGGCTTCCATCCACGCCCGGAACTGGCCGAACTCTTCCGGAGTCCACACGTCCCGCCGCTCTGCCGCTTCCTTGGAGACGTGGGCACCGATAGTGGGGTCCCGGTGAATCTGGCCCGCCCTGAGAGCATCCCGCAGCGCTGACCGGAGCGTGGCAACGATCCGCCGCTCTGTGGAGGCGCTGACCTGCTGATTCTTGAGCTTCCCCGCATTGGCCTTCCGGACCTTGACCAGCATCGCGTCTATCTGGGCCGCCTTCAGGTCAGACAGCCGGACGCCGCCAAGGTTCGGGATCAGGTAGTTATCCAGATGCCCCCGGTAGGACCGGATGGTCGCCGCCCGGATGGTCTTAGCCGATTCCTTCGCCGTCAGCCACCGTTCCAGATACTGGCCCACGGTTTCCTTCCGCCGGTCAGCCTCGAGCGTCCCTTCCTTGTGTGCCCGCATGGCCTTGGTCCGGGCTTCCTTGGCCGTCTCCTGATCCGGGAAACCGGACTCGGCAATGCGGAGCCGCTTGCCGTCCTGACCGGGAGGGAACTCCACACTGAATCCCCACTTGTGCCGCTTGCACCGTGCCGGGCACCCGGGAGTGCACCGCTGGTAGACCCCTGCTGCTTTACCCATCTTCGATATTTCCTTTCGCCGTGAATCTTGAACTATTGACGACCTGTAACCCGTGTGCCTGGCCCGGGACTGAGGCCATGGGCCGGTCCTTACCGCTTGGGCCACGATGGCCGTCCTTTCGCCGGAACACCCCAACTATTGACATTCCATCCGAAGGGGGCATATCCTGAACAGTTTGTCTTGCTCATTCTACCGGGGCATGCAAGAATCAAGGCACCTTTTGGCGAAGGGCACCAAATAAAGATATGAAGGAGCAACAAACAAGTGTCTTCCGCCAAAGCGATTCCCCAGACGGCCCCCGCGCCTGATGACGACCTGCTGAGCATCAAGCAGGTATCCGAGATGACCGGCTGCAGCTCCCAAGCGCTGTATAACCATCGACACCGCGGGACCGGGCCCGAATGCTCCATGGTGAAGGGCAGGCTGAAGTACCGCCGGAGCGCTGTCCTCGAATGGGTCACCAAGGCAGACACCGCAACACTGCCGGAGCCAGCCCCCGCGCCCCACGGTTCCGCCGCCATGACAACGGCCGAAGTGCTGGACCTGCCGCCGTCCGTAGACCTCGAAACCGCCTGCAGGGCATTCCGGATCAGCCCGGCCACCGGCTACCGACTCGTCAAATCGAACGGCTTCCCCTGCCCCGTGGTCCGACTGGGTAGAGCCATCCGCGTCCCGAAAACCGGCCTACTCCGGGTTCTCGGGCTCGACGGCGCAGACCACACCTCTCCCACCGGATCCTGACGCCGTGCCCCGGGACTCTGGGGGTGGACCACTGCTGAAGCGCAACGCCGATTCTCATAAGTTCGACTGGCACCGGGCAATCGCCCGGTGTGGCCTGCCGCAAATCACAAAGCTGATTGCCTACGCCCTCTGGGACTTTACGGACCAGAACGGAACGAACGCGCACCCGGGTAATCCACTTTTGGCGGAAATCACGGGGTTTTCGATGGTTACCGTCAAGCGGCACATGGCAACCCTCAGGGCCGAACAATGGATCACCCGCGTCACGGCGTCCAACTCTCACCCTGACCGCAAATGGGCCGACGTTTACAACCTGACCATGCCCGTATCGGGTATCTCTCAGGAGACACCCGATACCGCCCAACCGGGTATCTCTCAGGGGATACCCGGTGTGGGGGAACCGGGTATCTCTCAGGAGATACCCGATCAGGTGCAGGACCGGTTATCTCCCGAAGACCAACCGGGTATCTCTGAGAGCCAACCGGGTATCTCTGAGAGCCAACCGGGTATCTCTCAGGAGATACCCCAACAAAGCTTTTCCATCAACCCATCTACAAAAAACTTAGATCAGGAGCCCACTCCGCCGGACGAATGCCCGCCAGCCCTGCCGCTCAATCTGACGCCGCCGGAGATCGAGGCCGCAAAACTCAAAGCAGCCGGAACGAATCCGGAAGCAGTCGACTACATACGCAGGCTCCGGCCTCCGAAAGGCACGAATGAATACGCCATCGCCCGCAGCAGGTTGCAACGGTGCCGGGGGCTCACGGGCCCGGAGATCTGGGAATTGGCCTTGAGCAAGCGGTGGATCCATCAATCCACCACACCCCCGGCGTGGGCATCCGCTCTGCTGCTGGAAGAAAAGATCCCGCCCGCCCGGGCCGGAATCACTCCCTGAAAGGAAAACATCATCATGGCAACTCAGGAAACAGCAGTACAGATTGCTTTCGACGTGCTGCAGGAAGTCATCGCCACCGGAGCGGACCCCCGGGGGCCGCTCGGCTCAGGCGCCGCCTGGACGATTGACACGTACGGGACGCCTGCCCAGAGGGCACAGCTGCAGCGGCTGGAAATGGCGGCCAGCCGGAAGCATGGCGCGGAACCGTCCCGAACGACCGCCGGAGCTGGCAAGGCCAAGGCATCGGACACGCAGGGCATGGACGCGCTAGACCGTGCCATTGCCAAGAGCTTCGGGACAGAGGAAGCATGAGCCCGAAGACTGCACCCTTGACTGCGGAGCAGGTCCGGGCAGACATTCTGGGCCCCGTGATCGAGGAACAGGACCGGATCAATGCGGGGGAGAGGGCAGCGCGCGTTGCCATCGATGAAGCCCGGGCCAAGCGCGAGGAGGAGATGACGGCATGGCAGGCGGAAGCGGCTGAGAGCCGCCGCCTCTTCGCGCCGGAGCCCCAGCGGCCTGCACCGATAGAGATGCAGCCACATCACGCCGTCCTGCACCGGGCGATAACGGCCCGTAAAGACGCTTCGGAGTGGCAGGACCGGTTGCTGGCCGACCAGCGCGGGAAGGCCGAGACGGCGTACAGGAAAGCGCTACCGGACCTGATCGAACGGACCCGCACCACCGCGCTAGGGGCCACTGACGCGATCCTGACCGAGTGGAACGGCTGGCTGCAGCTAGCCAGGGACTGCCGGGCCGCTAACGAGCGCACGGGCGGCAGGAGGCCATGGGACCCGGCAAGCGGCCGCATGCGGACCACGATCACCGCCGCGGACCTGCTGGAAGCCGTCAAGGGCGCGGATCTCCTCGAACCGTTCCCGCCAGCAACCGAGTGGATCGACGGGGGACCCCGGGACGGCTTCCACCAGCCACTGAGCGGCGGACCGGACGGACCGGACGGGCAGACCCGGGAGCAGGCAGCACAGCAGCGACGCCACGGCGGTGCACGGTGGTGGCTGTGAATGAGCACGATTGAGCAATTTTCCCGGGGTCAGCGGGCAGCACTCACGGCCCTGCTGGTCACGCCGAACCTCCGGACAGCCGCCGAGAGTGCCGGGGTAGGGCATTCCACGCTCCGCCGCTGGCTTGCACAGCCGGAATTTCAGGAGGAGTACCGGCGGCTGTCACGGGAGACGCACCAGCAGGCGGTCAGCGCGGTCCTTTCGGCCCAGCAGGAGGCTGTAGCGGTTCTGGTCCGCCTGATGGCCAGCAGGTCAGCAGACGTCCGCCTACGGGCCGCCAGCAAACTGCTGGATTTGGGGCACCGGATAGCGGGGGACGATCTGGACCAGCGGCTGACCCGGCTGGAAGAGATCGCCACACAACAGGAGCAGGAGAAATGGGCATGGGACGCAAAACGCGCGTAGGCCAGCTGGAAGAGAAGATCAAGGGCCCGGAACGCCGGGAGCCGTTCGACTGGGAAGCGGCGTATGGGGAAATCGGGGTACTCACGCGGGACTGCATCATTCTGTACCTGACCGCGGACAAAAGCCGGGAAGCACAAGAGGGGCACGCGCACCAGCTGATGCGGGTGGGAGGCTTCGCACTCACCAATCTGACGGGCGAGCGCCCTATCCGGGACGGGGAACGGGACGCGCTCCGGCAGCTGATGACGGATCCGGAGTACCGCGGCTTCGGCTGGGCCGAGGTGAAGCACCCCAAGGCCCTGGAGCTGTACCGCATGTGTGCGGCGCGGGGGTGGCTATAGTCTTCGCTGGCCTAGGTCGGTTCTTTTTGCTGTGCATTCGCGGTCATACGCACCTTCTCCTCTCTAGTGCCCTGTATTCTGTGTCAGTGTTCGAACTGAACACTGACACAGAATGACTCGGTGGGGGTCGGGTCGATCATGGCTGCACCCTCGCGAGCTACAACACGCAGGGGGCGCAGGTGGCTAGAATCAGGGAAAAGATTCCCCGCACCATTCAGTGGTGGCGGCTGGTTGACGGTAGGAGTGGCGCGGCAGTCGAGGAAGTTGACTGGTTTAGCGTCCTGGGGAAGCTGTACGGACCACAGCATATTTACTCTGTCGACGGGCGCGAGCAAAGCGGTCTCATTCGCTCCCTTCCGGTTTCTAACGCATGGCAGGACAGTCTCGCGGTAAGCGATCTCGAGGACGCGATACAGGTAGTGGACGAAACCACCACCTACGGCGTTGTTCTCGCGGGCGGCAAGGACTTCGTCCCCAACCAGCTGAACACTGAAAGCGGGGATCAGCAGCCGCTGGGTTTGGCCGGTGACGGATGGGAACCCGTAGACAACCTGTTCGTTTGGTTCGCGCCGTTTGGCAACATCTTCGGAGTTATGGCCGAGTCTGTGTCAGCAGCAAGGGCGAAGACATTTGCCGAGTGGCTGACCTTGACGATGGAGGGCGCGGGCATGTTGGATCCAGACGATCCAGAATTCTCATGGGCTGTGCATCCAGTCATCGACAAGCAGCAGGCAAATAAGCTGAGGACTGCCACTGGGCTACGTTCGATGGCCTTTGCCGGTCTGTTCGGCAACAATGTCCGCGACGCATCTGGTCTCGCCCGCATCTTTGGACGCCCTCAAGCTGCAGTCGGTGCCCTTCGTATCGAAGTCAAGGTCAGCCGTGTTGCAGGTCAGAGCGCACCGGGTGACGAAGAGGCGATTCTTGATTGGTTTTCACAGGAATTTGGGGACTTGGAGGGCTCTGTTCAGAAAGCCCAGGTTACGATCGCTCAGGATCAGGGTGCAGACGTTCCGGCCGACGAGATTGACCTCCTTCACCATCGGTTGACACGAAAGGTGAAGGTTGCTCTCGCGCCGGGAGCAACGAGATCCTTTGAGGCCTCCACGGCGATAAGCGAGATTGTCAGTGCCTTCTGTAACGATAGGAAAGATCTAGCACGCCTGAGGTTCAAGATCGATTAGAAGCGAGAGGGGCAGGACTGATGACTACAAACGACGTTCCGGCAGCCGAGACTAAGAGCCTTGTCATCCTGCTCCTCGCCATCCTTATCGCGGTTGGGGCAGGTGGCGCTCTGCTGGTTGTCTTCTTCCTGCAGGGCATAACCGTTACTGGCATACAAACGGGCCTGACCAACGTGGCTCAGGTAGGTGGAGTGGCAAGCGGGCTGTCTTTGACTGGAACGGCCGTGCTTTCGCTGAAGGGCCAAATGCTGCAGGAGATCGTGGACGACTATGGCGGCTTTCTGAGGGGCGTTCTCTTTGGCGGTTATGCCCTGATGGTCATCGGCGCGATCGCCTGTGCTTTGTTCTCGGCTCGGCCTGAACATCCCGCTGCAATGTGGGTAATGGCCTACACCGGAGCCGTCACTGCGGCAGGTCTACTCGTCACGGCCTTTATGATCAACGGATTGTTCTCCAAACAGGGGCACAACAGTAAGGCGCAGGTGACGAAGAGCCCCGTGAAACTCTGACGCTTCTCATGCGGGGCCTACGGCTGAAGTGAGCTCCTGCAAACGTCTCCTGAGGTAGATGTTCTGTTGGGGATTTGTGGGGGAAGAGGCGTTTGTTGGGGATAACTGCTGACAACTAGGGCGGCTTGCATCCGGGAAATTCCCTGAATGCAAGCCGCTCTAGGCCACTTCTGATAACTGCTGCTAACTCGGCTGTGACAACTGTAAATCAGCTGGCAACGCCTACGGGGGTTCGAATCCCTCATCTGCCACCCTTGCGAAAGCCTCCGGAACCAACAGGTTCCGGAGGCTTTTTCTTTTGCTCAGCGCCGGCGCGGACTCCGCGCGGCAAGCTTGCGGCTGTAGCCGACGGCCTTGAGGAGCCCGACGGCAAACCGCACCAGCAGTAGGAGCGAGATCGCGCCAACGACCCCGGTCACCACCCAGCCCAGAACCGGAGCGTCACTGCAGGGCAGATCGGCGACGTCGAATCCCGCCGCCGTGGCTGCCTGCCCGCACCCTTGGCGCATAAGCCGTACCGGAGCGTTGACAAGGACGACGGCGCCCATGCACACAAGCCAGATCCACGGCCGGTTCCAAGGCCATGAGATGTACTTTTCCATAGTGCACCCTTCGCCCGGCCTAACGTCGGGAGATGTCCGCCACGACCTGCTCGATCTGGTACTTCGACACCCGCGCCAGTTGCGGGTTGGTGTCCACATAGAAGGGATAGGCGATGATGCCGATCGAGAGTGCCCAGGCCCGTCCTCGGTTCCAGGTCGGCTGGTCAACGTCCATCGCGTCCCGGAACACCGCCCGCGCTTCGTCGTCGAGGAGGTTCCACGCGACGATGAGGTCGACGGCGGGGTCGCCGATGGCGAGGCCACCCCAGTCAAGGACACCGGCGAGCCGCCCGCCCGCGGCCAGGAGGTTGCCCGGCTGCAGGTCCGTGTGGATCCAGACGGCCTCCCCGGCCCCCTCGGGCACCCTGCGGGCCTCGTCCCACGCTTCCGTCAGGAGCGCTGGATCCAGCAGGTCAGCGCAGCCGCCGATGGCGGAGCGGGTCAGGACGTCCCTGGCACCAAGCGGGCCGCCCCGGTAGGTGCGCAACGGACCGGCGGACGTCTCAGTCCCGACGTCGGCGGTATGCAGTGCGGCGATGAAGTCGGCGAGGTCCACCGCGAGTGAGGGCCCGTGAGCGTCGCCCGGGGAAGGGTTCCCGCCTTCCAGCCAGCCGGATACCGTCCACGGCCACGGGTAGCCCCGCCCCGGCGCGCCCACGGCGAGCGGAATCGGGACCGGTACAGGCAGGCGCGGGCCGAGGACGGGCGCGTACCGCACCTCCTTCCGCAGCGAGGGTACGGCCGAGACAGTGCGCGGAAGACGGACGACAAGCCCCTCACCAAGCCGGAGCATCACGTTGTCAGTCCCGCTGGCGGACACCGGAGCCAGCGGCAGCCCCGCCCACCGAGGGAACTGGTCTGCGACCATACGGCCGACTTGGGCGATGTCAATGTCCGGCTCGGAGGCATGGAGCTTGGTAATCGGCACGTGTACCAGGCTATCTGCGCCCGATGAGGACGTTTTCCTGGAGCTTGCGCCACCCGGCGGCTTCGAGTTCCTTCGTGTCGAAACCGTCCGTCACCAAGGTGGCCGCCGAACCGTCCGCCCCCGACACCGTCACGATCTGGCCGGTCACCATTGAGCTTCCACATCCCGCAACAAAGCCAGTGGTGCCATCGCCGGGCACCTTGACCAGGCACGTCACGGCGGAACTATCGGTCTGGGCGGCGTAGTACCGGACACCGTCGGCTTCCGCGAGCACGCGCGTGTTTTCCATTTTCGGTGTGCCCGGGGTGTCCGGCCCCGCGGGCAGCTGGTCAGCGGCGGTAGCGTCGCGCTGGAAGGCGGCCAGGCCGGCCGGGGCCGAACACGCGCCCAGCAACAAGGCGATTGCGATCGCAGCAATGACCGGGAGTGGTGGACGATTCATGGCGCTGCCCCCTCAGGCTGTCGTTCCACCCGACGCTACAGCACCGGCCAGCCGGGGTGTTCCCATGCCTGGACCGACGCCGTGCACCGCCGCCTGCCGGCAGCTGTTGCGCAAGCGTTGTCAGCGCGAAGCGGACGGGCCTACTATGTGCGCACAGCCCTACTTCGGGGCAGTTCCGGGACTTCCTCCATGGCGTCGTGCGCACCGTGGGACGCCCGAGTCCTGGACTTCAGGGGACAGGAATAGGACCATGACCAAATATCTGTTCGAAGCGAATTACGTTGGCGACGGAATCAAGGGCCTCATGCGCGAAGGCGGCACAAAACGCAGGGAGGCGCTCGTCGAGGCCCTCAACTCCGTTGGGGGCACGCTCGAAAGTTTCTACTACGCCTTCGGCGACACCGACGTCCTCGGTGTCTTCGAGATCCCGGACCAGTCCGACGCCGCCGCCCTGTCGCTCATGATCAACTCGACGGGCTCCGTGAACGTGCACCTGAAGCCGCTCATGACACCTGAGGACCTCGACAAGGCTGCCAGGAAGACGCTGTCCTACCGGGCCCCCGGGCAATAGGGGCAATAGAGCAGGGCAGTTACTCGGGCATGCCCGGATGAACCGGGACGAACTCGATCTTGTTGGCCGGCTGGACCGTCTTCTTCGGTGCCCGCGAGTAACCCTTCGCATCAAGGTGGTTCTGCGCCCGGTACACGGCCAGGGCTTCGTCGTAGGCCGCATTGAGCTGATGACCGGAGACTTCCTCCGTTGAACCATCGTTGAAGGTGATGGAGATGCGCGTGCTGCCGGGATAGTGCCTGTTCATGCGGATATAGCCTTCGGCGTCCTGCTGGAGATTAATCAATGTGGGTCCAAACCTTCGTGATCGAGGACTTACAGTCTTCCGCACTTCCCGCGCCGCCGTGCACGGTTCCGCAGGAACAGTGCACGGAACGGGCGGAAGGCCCCTCACCGAGGAGCCTTCCGTGGTCTTGCCGGGGCTATACCTTCTCGCTGGTCCGGTCAACCGTTGCCGGTTCCTCGACGGTGAATTCCCTGCTGCGGCGGGGGAAGTACCAGAACTTGAAGTCCTTCTCCTCCACCCGGGGCTCAGGGCGCACCTCAGGCTCCTTTGTGGCATCCTTCTGGACGTCACGCCAGTAGTCCCGGTTGTACTGATAGCACATCACTGACCTCCTTATGGTGACTGCCCTTTAATACTCCTCCGCAGACGCCCAGGCGTCGATACTTGTTTCGGCGGGAGCTAGCAGGTCAATGCCTGGCTCAATGCCGACACGGCGGCCCAGCCCCGATGACGACGCCGCCCAGGAGCAGCAACCATACGAGTGCGACGGCGGATCCGGCCCAGACTGCGGCCGCGACGGGTCCGGCGGACGCGGACCTGTGCGTCCGCCGTGCCGGCGGAGTCCCCGGTTTCTCCCGCACGTCAGCCAAGCCCCGGTCCTCCGGCGGGCACGATACGGGCGGGGCGGGCGGTGGATTCACGAGGGTTCCTGTCAGCCGTGCCGTGCTGGAGCGTCGATGGGACGTTATTCCACACTCTTGATTAAGTCCACCGACCCGCCGGCCCGGAGCCGGCCATTCGGTATAGTGCCCGTCATGGATGAAAAGGCGATTCTGCACCGGTACCTGCGCACGCGGCGTGACGACTTGTTGGGCAAGCTCGACGGGCTCAGCGAGTACGACATCCGGCGGCCCCTGACGCCGACCGGCACCAGCCTGCTGGGCCTGGTCAAACATGTGGCCAGCGTTGAAATTGGCTACTTCGGCGAAGTGTTCGGGCGGCCCGCCGGACTGGAGCTGCCATGGTTCGCCGACGACGCGGAACCGGATGCGGACATGTGGGCAGCGGCGGATGAGACGCGGGAGCAGATCATCGAACTGCACCGGCTGTCGGCAGCGCACAGCGACGCCACGATCGAACAGCTCCCCGTCGACGCGACCGGCGAAGTGCCCTGGTGGCCGGAAGAGCGGCGCCACGTGACCCTGCACCAGATTCTGGTCCACATGTGCGTCGAAACGGCCCACCATCTCGGGCATGCCGACATCCTCCGGGAACTGGTGGACGGGACAGCCGGGCAGCGCCCGGGCGACCCCAACCTCACCCCGCGGACCCCGGACGAGTGGGCCGCGCACCGGGCAAGGCTCGAGGCCGCCGCCCAAGAGGCCGCCGGCAGCACGGCGACGCCGAACCCCGCCTAGCTCCGGCGGTGTCTGGAAAGGACTAGCTCAACTCATATCAGCCCGGCCCGGGCACGCCGGCGGTGTCGACAACACAGAAGCGGTTTCCCTCCGGGTCGGCCAGGATCACGTAGTCCGCATCCGGAGGCCGGCCGCCCCATTCGACCCGGCTCGCCCCGAGGCCAAGGAGTCGCTCCACGTCCGCGTCCTGCTGGTCCGAGTACAAGTCGAGGTGGATGCGCGGAGGTACCTGGGCGGTCGCGGGAACCCGGTCCAGCGAGATGTTCGGGCCGGCCCCATCCCTCGGCCCGAGGACAACGAAGTCTTCTTCGGGAGGCCGTCGCGGCACGTAGTCCAGAGCGGCCGTCCAGAAGTCCAGTTGGCGCCGGAGATCATCGACACGGATGACGATGGAGCCGACGCTGATCATTTGGCCAAAGTACACCCCGGTCCAGGCCGGGCAACACCCCCGGCTCCGCGGAAATTCGCCGTCTTTGCGCGGTGGCCGGAGTAGGGTTATGCGGTTCACCGTCGAATCTGAGGAGCCCTAGTGAAGTCGTTTGCATGTGGAGATGTAGTGCCCGGTTGCGAAGCCCGCTGGGTGTGCAGCACGGACGATGAAATCCTGGTCAACGTTGCGGCCCACGCCGCATCAGCCCACGGATTGGTTGAGTTGCCGCTGGGGCTGGTCCAGTCGGTGCACAAAGCAATCGTTCCAATTAGTTGATACCCGCGGTGGACGGTCCGCCTCCCGGTGCCGGCGCGGCTCCGGCAACGAACTGGGAAGAGCTTTTGGCGGCCGCCTGCCGCGGTGACGGCCTGTCCTCGGCCTACCAGCCGATTGTTGATACGTCCCGCGGCACCGTGGTGGGGTATGAAGCCCTGGCCCGGTTCCCCGGTTTCGCCGAGAAGAACCCGGAAGTGTGGTTCGCGGCCGCGCGGTCCCACGGCAGGTCGGCCGAGCTGGAAGCGGCCGCCTTGCGCGCTGCGCTCGCGGCGCGGGCCACCCTGCCGCCCAACTGCTTCCTGACCGTCAACGTCTCGCCCGAACTGCTGCCCAGCGAAAACATCCGCAGCGTCTGGCGGGACGAAGGCAGCCTGGCGGGCCTCGTCGTCGAACTCACAGAGCAGACCCCCATTGACTCCTACGTCGAGCTGGAACCTGACCTCAACCAGCTCCGGGCTGCCGGCGCGCTGATCGCAATCGACGACGCCGGCGCCGGCTATGCGGGATTGCGGCACCTTCTGGCGCTGCGCCCCTCGCTGATCAAGATCGACCGCGAACTGATCCAGGACGTCGACCAGGATGAGGCGAAGCGCGCCTTGATCAGCATGCTGGGAACATTCGCCAGCCGCGTGGACGCGTGGATCCTCGCCGAGGGCGTGGAACGGGTCGAAGAGCTCGATGCCCTGGTGTCCCTCGGAGTGCCGCTCGTGCAGGGCTATTGCCTGGCCCGGCCCGGCCCGCCATGGGCCAGCCTCGACCTTGATCTCGCGCACCGGCTGGCCTCACAGCGGCCGGTAGTCCACAAGACCGTCATCCGGGACATCCTGGAGACGGCGGCAACGGCCACCAGTACCGCGCTCGCAGCGGAGGCTTTCGCAGCAAACCCCGCGGTGCAGTCGGTGGTGCTGCTCGGGGACCACCTCCGGCCAGTCTCGGTGCTTGACTCGGACAGTACGGGGCTCGGGTTGGTGAGCCCTGGCATGCGGGTGAACCTGGACACGCCGCTGAGCGAAGCGCTTGCCCGGTCCATGACCCGGGCGAAGGCCAGCCGGTTCGAGCCGTTGCTGGTGACGGACAACGCCGGCCGCTACGCCGGCGTCGCCCGGATGGAACGGATGATCACCGCGCTGACGGGCAGCGGCGGGTAGGCGGATCCAGTCCCGGTCCGGAACGCGGTTCAGTCCGCTGTGCCCAGGAGCCGGTCAGTGGCGGCATCAGGCTGCCCCTCGAAGTACAGGTCGAGGATCCGCTGGAAGACCGGTTCGTCCGGGTCTGCCCGCAGGAACAAGGTCATGGACGACCGCAGCTTCCGCTCATCCGTGGTGCCGAAGATCTGCCCAAAGGTGCGTCCTTCGACGCCGGCCACGGCCCCGGCGCTTTCGAGCAGGCGCGGGCCCAGCACCGGATGGCGGAGGTAGGCCTTCGCTTCAGCCAGGCTGGAGATGGCATACCGGACGGCGGTGGCGCTGTGTCCGAGGCCCGCCAGCTGGGGGAAAACGAACCACATCCAATGGCTCCTCTTGGCGCCCCCGCGAAGCTCCCGGACGGCCTGTAGGTAGGTGCCGCCCGAGTCCTGGGCGGTGACGAAGCGCTCAAGGTCAAAAGGATCGTCCACAACAACCGATTCTATCCGTCAAAGCGCGCCGACATATCGGTGTCACCGGCGATGCCGGCAACGACGGCGACGGCAACGTCGCGGATTTTCATGTTCCTGTTGTTGGACGTGTTCCGCAGGATCTTGAAGGCGATGTCCCGCTGGCACCGGTTCTGGGCCATGATGGCGCCGACGGCCATGTCGATGATGGTCCTCGATTGCATGGCGGCGGTCAGGTCGTCCCTGGAGTCGCTGAGCCGGGCGATCTGCAGGGCTATTAAGGGGGCGCGTGAGGCGTCAGCCGCGAATTCCCGTGCCGCTGCCCGGTCTTCGCCGCAGAAGGCCCCGGGACGGGACGAGTAGACGTTCACCACCCCGGAGTTCTCGGCGTCAAGGACAAGGTCTTCTCGAATGCTGCTGCGGGCATCCCTACCGCGGCTGCCGGCTGTCGAAGCGGGCTTTCGGCGCCGGTACAGCGTGACTCCGCAAGACACTTCCGCTCCCGGGCGCGAGAATCTGTGCCCTGCCAGGACGGCCAACTCGGCCAGGAAATCGTCCATGCCGGAACTCGCCGCGGCGTTGTCCAGGAGCAGGTCCAGCAGCGTTCCTGTGTGCCGCCCGACGTACTGGTCGAGTTCTGATGCATGTTTAGCCCCCAAGTCCTGGCCACGCGATTGCCCCAGGACACGGCAGGCGGCTTTCAACGATGCTAGTTCGGCCTTCCGGTGGAGGGAAGGGCGGCCTCCTGTAGCAGCAGTTCTGCACCACGATCAGCGAGACGCCGGCATCGATGACAGCGCGCGATTTCAAGGCCGCCCGCAAAATTCTCCGGGTAAAGTTCCGGCTGGTGCACGCGGAGTGCCAGGCGCAGGATCCGTGAATGGACGCCGCGTGGCTACGGGGACCGGGCAGGCGGCGCGGGCAACGGCTGACGTTGCTAGAGTCTGCTGTAAGGCAGCCGGGACGGGCCGGACCTGCCTTCATTCCGGACCGGGAAGGGCGCGCGGCATGGTCGAAATGTTGGGGCTGTTTACCGAGACGAGCCTCCTGGAAGTCGGGCTGCTGCTTGCCACCTTCGTCCTGACCTCCCTGATCGGCATCGAACGGCAGGTCAGGCAGAAAAGCGCCGGTTACCGGACCCACGTGCTCGTGGGGTTGGGATCCTGTGCCTTTACTCTCGTCTCGGCCTACGGCTTCGCCTCCGTGCTCGACCCGGGCGTGGCCCTGGATCCGTCCAGGATTGCCGCGCAGATCGTCAGCCGCATCGGCTTCCTCGGTGCCGGTGTCATCTTCAAGGGCCGGGATGTGGTCCGCGGCCTCACCACCGCCGCGACCATCTGGGTGGCTGCCGCGGTGGGCATGGCCTGCGGAGCGGGAATGGTTTCCCTTGCCCTGGCGCTGACCGTATTCCACCTCATCACGCTGTTCGTTGTAGCGCCCGCTGTCCGCAGGATCCCCTCCGCGGACCGGAACCGGGTCCTGCATATCAGCTACGCCGATGGCCAGGGGGTTTTGCGTGACGTGCTCGAAGTCGCCACGACCATGGGGTTCAGTTCCTCGATCCTGCGCACGCGGCGAGCCGGGGATGAGCAGAAGCCGATGGTTTCGATGGACGTCCGGTTCTTCGGACAGCATCCGCTGCGCAACCTCGTTCCGCACCTGATGGACCTGCACGGCGTCGAAAGCGTGATTGTCCGGGGCACCGACAGCAACGAGGACGACGACGATGCAGCCTGAGCAGCTGCCGGCAACTGATCCGCGGGTCGACGCCTACATCGAGGCGCTGCCCGGCTGGCAACAGGCGCTCTGCCGCGAGGTCCGGGCGCTGGTCCACGCCGCCGATCCGGGTATCCGGGAGACCATCAAACGCACCACCCAGCCTTACTTCGTCCTGGACGGCAATGTCTGCGCCCTGCTCGCGGCGAAGGACCATATCAACGTGTTCGTCTACGACGGCGGGATCGTTCAGGACCCGGAGGGCATCATCACCGGCGGACATGGCAACAAGACCGCCCGCACGGTGGCCTTCCGGCAGGGCGAAGCCATCAACGCGCCCGCCCTGACCGCGATGTTCCGGCAGATCATTGCCAACAACCGCGCCGGCGGCTGGCGGAAGCTGAAGCCCGGCGGCTGACCGGTCGGTCGGCGCGCGGCAGGTCTGCCATGATGGCCGGATGCGAATGACGCAAGAACCCTGGACCTCCCGGACGCCGGGGGCCGCCGGGCTTGAACTCGTCCGACTGCCGCCGGCTGTGCTGGCCGCACTGGCCGACGGTGATCTGGACGCGGCCCTCGCCGGCCCCGCGCTGCCGCTGACGACCTACCTCGCCGGCCCCGAATGCGCCGGCGTCTGGCGGATGCGGCGGGAACAGATTGCCCGCAGCCCGGCCGACGAGGCGTGGGTGACGCGGCTTGTGGTGGAGACGGCCGCCGGGCAGGTGGTGGGTCGCGCCGGCTACCACGGCCCTCCGGACGGCGCCGGCATGGTCGAGGTCGGCTACTCGATCGATCCGGAGCACCGCCGCCGGGGCTACGCGCGGGGCGCCCTCGTGATCCTGCTGGAGACCGCGAGGGACCACCCAGGGGTCGCCGTCGTCCGGGCCTCCGTGCGCCCGGACAACACGGCTTCCCGCCGGCTCCTGGACCAGTACGGCTTTCAGGCCATGGGGGAGCAGTGGGATGACGAGGACGGCTGGGAAACGGTCCTCGAAGTCTCCGGCACGGCATCCTGAATCCGCGCCGGCGGTCCCGTTTGATTTACCTGGGGACATGGAATCTCTCGGGTCCGGCACAACCCTGGCGGGCAGTGTCCGCGCGCGTGCTGCGCGTCTCCGACGCCGAGCGCCTGGGCGCCGCGTACCAGCGCAACAGGGGACACCTTGCCCCGTGGGAGCCGCGGCGGTCCGAGGAGTTCTTCACCGTGGCCGGCTCGGCGGCGGTGGGCTACGCGGTCGGGGCTGCCCGGACCAGGCTGGGACTGCACCGGATCCAGGCCGCGACGCTGCAGCACAACGCCGCATCACAAAAGATGCTCCAACGCTCCGGCTGCGAGGATATCGGGCTGGCCCCCGCATACCTCAAGATTGCCGGCAGCTGGCAGGACCACATCCTCTACCAGCGCATCCTGTTCTGAGACCGGGCACCCGGCCCGCGGCTACCGCACCAGGCGCATGATCCGCACCGGAACCCCCGCCAGCTCCGCGGTCCCCGAGGCGCCGTCCTGGACAAAACCGTTGCGCCGGTAGAAGGCCAAAGCACGTGGATTGTCCGCCGCGATCCACAAATAGGCTGGACGGACGCCCACGGCCGCATCAAGGAGCAGCTGCCCGGCACCGGACCCAAGGTGGCTGGCGAGCACGTAGATTCCTTCAAGCTCGAGCGGGCGCGGGCAGTCCGCGTCCCGGCCCGCGCCCGCGGTGGCCCAGCCGATGATCTCCGCCCCGTCGCTGGCTACCCGGACGTCCGTGGTGGCGGCGATGCGCTCCCGCCATGTCTCCTCCCGGGCGCCCACATCCAGCCCGGCCAGGGTGTCCGCCGGCAGCAGGTGGGCGTAGGTCTCCCGCCAGGCCTGGACGTGCACCCGGGCTATGCCCGCCGCGTCGTCGGGAACTGCGTACCGGATCGAGAGCCCGTTAGTCATCCGGCAAGGCTAGTACGCATGGCGCGTGCCCGCAGCGAGGCACGGCCGGCCGGTCGTCAGCGAGGTCCTTGGCACCATTGTTACTCGCGGGTAACATATTGTCCATGCATCTGCTGCTCCGCACCCTGGCCCTGCTGTTCACGTCCTCCCGGCGGACCCCGCTGAGCATCTGGGACACCTCGTCCCTGCGGCTCCGGGTCCTGCCCACGGACATCGACATTGCCATGCATGTCAACAACGGCATGTACTTTTCGCTGATGGACCTCGGCCGTTTCGACCTCATGGCCCGGAGTGGAACGTGGAAGCGGATGCGCCGGCGAGGTTGGAGCCCGGTGGCCGCGGGGGAGACCATCGCCTTCCGCCGATCGCTCCAGCTCTGGCAGCAGTACACCATCGAAACGAAGATCATCGGCCTTGACGCGAAGGCGATCTACTTCGAGCAGCGGATGGTGGTGGACGGCGAAATCTATGCCCGCGCCTACATCGCCACGCGGCTGGTCAGCAAGGGAAAGCCCGTCAGCCAGGCGGAAATCCTGGCTGAATTCGGTGAGCCGCCGGCGGACCTCGAACTCCCCGGATGGATCCACGAATGGCGGGAAACCAACGCACTGCCCGGCGCCCGGAGGCCCGCCCCGCACGCCTGGGCGTAGGTCGCGCCGCCCCGGCGTGGCCTTGTCACGGGGTGAGCCGTCAGCGAAATGCGGGGGACATTCCCAGACCGCTCGCGTACCGTTGACGCATGGCTACCGTAGACATTACAGGTGAACAGTTCGCATCGACCGTCGAGGACAACGACATTGTCCTCGTTGATTTCTGGGCAGAGTGGTGCGGCCCATGCAAGCAGTTCGGACCCACATACTCGGCAATCTCGGAGAAGCACCCGGACGTGGTCTTCTCCAAGGTGGACACCGAAGCCGAGCAGCAGCTCGCCGCGGAGGCAGGCATCACGTCCATCCCCACGCTCATGGCGTTCCGCGAAAAGGTACTGGTGTTCTCCCAGCCCGGGGCCCTGAACGCCCAGCAGCTGGAGCAGGTCGTCGACGCCGTCAAGGCGCTGGACATGGAAGAAGTCCATGCCCATGTGGCCCGCTCCCAGGCCGAGGCTGCCGCCGCTGCGAGCCAGCAGGACGGCACCCAGATCCCGGACGCCTAAGCGCCCGGACGCGCCTGCCGGCTTAGAGCCGCTCGAGCCTGACCGGTTCGGCCAGCAGGGCGCTGAGGGACTCGTTGAGGTCCTGGACGGCTGTGCCCTTGGAGTGGATGTCCAGGTCGGCCTGCGAGGCCCACTGCTCCGTCAGCACCAGCTTGTCCTCGCTGGCCTCGGTGAGTTCGTAACGGATGCAGCCGGGCTCGGCCACCACCTCGTCAATCGCGATTTCCAGCGCGAGCTTCACGCGGAAGAACTCGCCGTCGTTGGGGATGAAAATGGCCTGAAGGTCAACGGGTGCAGTCATGGTTTTCACCATACCGGGCCGCGGCATCCACCCCCGAACATGTCGTAGGACTTCCAAGCTTCGCTCTTCTTTTGCCGCCGGTCTGTTGGTAGCGTCACATCATGCTTGCTTACACAGCCGGGGACACTGACGTCCCGCTGCTCGAGGAAACCATCGGCGAAAATTTCGAACGGATCGTCGCGAGGTTCCCGTACCACGACGCCCTGATCGAGGCCGCCGCGGTGCCCGGCGAGGAAGCCCGGCGGTGGAGCTACACCAAACTCAACGACGACGTCGACCGCGTAGCCCGTGCCCTGCTGGCGCTCGGGGTGGCCAAAGGTGAGCGGGTGGGCATCTGGAGCCCGAACTGCGCCGAATGGACCATCCTGCAGTACGCGACGGCGAAGGTCGGGGCGATCCTGGTCAACGTGAACCCCGCCTACCGCAGCCACGAGCTTGAGTTCGTGGTCAAGCAGAACGGCATGCGCTTGCTGGTCTCGGCGCCGTCGGACCGGAACAGCGACTACACCGCCATGGCCCGGCAGGCGCTGGCGGAATGCCCCGAACTGCGCGAGCTGGTCTTCCTGCCTGACGCCGGGCTGGCCGGGCTCACCGCCGGCACTCCGGAAGGCGACGCGGAGCGGACCTTCGCGGAGCTGCTCAAGCGCGCTGACGACGTCGCGCATTCCGCCCTGAAGACGCGCATGACGGAACTGGACGCGCACGACGCCATCAATCTGCAGTACACCTCCGGGACTACCGGATTCCCCAAGGGCGCCACGCTGACGCATCACAACATCCTCAACAACGGCTACTCGATCGGCGAGCTGCTGGGCTACACCGAGCACGACCGCGTCGTGCTGCCGGTGCCCTTCTACCACTGCTTCGGGATGGTGATCGGGAACCTGGCCGCCCTCAGCCACGGCGCCGCCACCATCATCCCGGGGCGGGGGTTCTCGCCCGCGGCGGCGCTGGAGGCGGTCCAGGACTTCGGCGGAACCTCGCTGTACGGCGTGCCTACGATGTTCATCGCCGAGCTGGCGCTGCCCGACTTCGGCTCCTACGACCTTTCCAGCCTGCGCACCGGGGTGATGGCCGGATCGCTGTGCCCCATCGAGGTGATGAACCGGGTCAGCTCGGAGATGAACATGGTGGACGTGGCCATTTGCTACGGCATGACCGAGACGTCCCCGGTATCCACCATGACCCGGAGCGTGGACACCATGGCCCAGCGCACCGAGACCGTCGGACGGACCATGCCGCGGCTCGAGAGCCGGATCGTGGACCCGGTGTCCGGGGAAGTGCTGCAGCGCGGCGGGATCGGCGAGCTCTGCACCCGCGGCTACTCCGTTATGAAGGGGTACTGGAACCAGCCGGACAAGACGGCCGAAGCGATCGACGGCGAAGGCTGGATCCACACCGGTGACCTGGCCCGGATGGACTCGGACGGCTACATCGTGATCGAAGGCCGGATCAAGGATATGGTGATCCGCGGCGGCGAGAACATCTACCCGCGGGAAATCGAGGAGTTCCTCTACACGCACCCGGACATCCAGGACGTGCAGGTGATCGGTGTCCCGGATCCGCGGTACGGCGAGGAACTTGTGGCCTGCATCATCCTCAGGCCGGGCGCCGCGCCGCTGGATGCCGCGGACCTGGCCGAGTTCTGCCGCGGCAAGCTGGCGCACTACAAGATCCCGCGGTACCTCGACTTCCGCGAGAGCTTCCCGATGACCGTTTCCGGCAAGATCCGCAAGGTGGACATGCGCCAGGAAGCGGTGGCGCGGCTGGGTCTCTAGCCGGAGTCAGTGGCCGCGGTGGTCCTGGATGGTCATGCGCGGACCGAAGGTCTGCTTCCGGAAGCCGCTGAGCCCGATCATGCGGACCACGCGCTGCCGGTGCCCGGACCACGGCGCGAGGAGCTTCAGCATGCCGGCGTCGTCCGTCCTGCGGCCGGTCAGCGCCGCGCCCACATCCGCGGCCAGGTGGTAGTCGCCCACCGCGATGGAATCCGGGCAGCCATGCGTCCGCTGAACGACCTCCGCCGCCGTCCAGGCCCCGATTCCGGGGATCGTCTGCAGCTTGGCCCCCGCCTCCGCCGCAGGAAGGGCCGCCAGCCGTTCCAGCGCGACGGCGGAACGCAGGGCCCGCATGACGGTGGCCGAACGCTGCGGGCCCACGCCGGCCTTGTGCCACTCCCAGGACGGGATGCGCAGCCACTGCTCGGCCGTCGGCTGGACCAGGAGGTCGGCGGGAGCGGAGGTGCCGGCAGCCGGCGCCGCCGTGCCGAAGCGGTACATGAGGTAGCGGTACCCGCGGCGGGCCTCGATGACCGTGACCTTCTGCTCCAGAACTGTGGGCACAAGCGAGTCGACCATGCGTCCGGTGGCGGGCAGCCGCACCGCGAGGTTCCGCCGCCGGGCGTCCACCACCATCCGGGGGAGCGTGGCGTGGAACGCGGGCTCGTCGAAGCCGGACCAGTCGTCCTCGCTCCCGAGCATCCGCGGTACAGACTCGACGGCGTCGGCCGCGCCGGGACCCCAGGCCTGGGCGTCCACCGCCGGGTCGGCCCGCGGCCCGGCGGCGGACAGGCGCAGCGTGGCCGGTCCGTGCGGCGTGGTGAACGCGAACCAGACCCCGTCCGGGGTGGTCCGGATAGCCGGGTCGCCGCGGCCGCGCAGGAGGGTGCCGACGGTCTGCATCAAGGCGAACGGTCCACCCGGGTGCCACCGCAACGAGGCGTCCGCCGCCGCGGCAATGCCTGCGGGGGCGTCAGCAAGGCTCATCCGAACATGTTCCCACGCTCCGCCGGCGGGGGCTGCATCTGCAGACCCCAAGCATGGGCCGTAGGGCCCTAAACCTGCGGCGCTCCAGGGGCTAAAATCCGGCTGTGGCGTGTAGCGCCTGCGCCCTGCCTCGATGGCCCGGATCCTTTGTTCTGAGGAGAGTGTGATGGCTGGTGGAGTAATACATTTCGAAATCCCCGCAGAGGACGAGGGCCGCGCGCGGGAGTTCTACACTTCGGCGTTCGGCTGGGAAGTGGGCGCCGTGCCGGAGATGAGTTACGCCATGATCAAGACCACGCCGACGGATGCCACGGGCGTGCCCTCCGTTCCGGGGTCCATCAACGGCGGCATGTTCCGCCGCGAAGGGGAGCTCACCTCGCCGATTGTCACGGTGGACGTTGATGACATTGACGCGGCGTTGGCGAAGATCAATTCCGTGGGCGGCAGCACCGTCCTGCCACGGGAGCAAGTCGGCACCATGGGCTGGGCCGCCTACTTCAAGGACACCGAAGGCAATATCGTCGGTCTCTGGCAGAACGCCGCACCTGCGGGCGCAGGCTCCGGTGCCGCGGGAAATGACATCGGCGCCTGACGCCTCCGGTGCCTGACTCCTCTGGCGAGGCTGACCTCAGTGCATGCCCGTGGTGAGCCAGAGCGCGAGGACAGCCAGGGGCACCGTGAGGACCACGGCGGCGAGGCCGGCCAGTGCGAAGCCGCCCCACCGGATTTCGACGTTGAGCGTGCGGAGGCGCTCGTGCCAGAGCAGGGTGGCAAGGGAGGCCCACGGCGTCACGAGCGGCCCGAGGTTCACCCCGATCAGTAAGGCGGCGAGCCGTACCGGGGAGCCTGCCACCGGTTCCAGCGCGAGGTAGGCCGGGAGGTTGTTGACCGCGTTGGCGGCGCCCGCGCCCAGCCCCGCTTGCTGCAGCAGCGCCGGCAGGCTCTCGCCGGAACCGGCAATGCCCGTGAGGAACTTCGTCAGGCCGTTGGCGTGCAGGGCCTCCACCACCATGAACAGTCCCGTGGTGAGCATGAGCGGCCGCCAGGGGACCATCGTCCAGCGCAGCGCCGAACGGCGGCGCCACACGAAGAGCAGCAGCAGGATCACCGCCGCGGCCAGGGCCGGGAACTGGACCGGAACCCCGGAGACCAGGGCAGGCAGCAGGAGTGCCATCACGGCAGCCGCCGGATACAGCAGCACCCGATCCCGGACCTTGTGGACCGGCTGCGGGACGTAGTGGCCGCGGAGGTCCTTCCGGAAGGCCAGCCAGAGCAGCCCGAGCGGCACCAGGATGCCCGCGAGGGCCGGCGCCCAGACCAGGCCGGCGAACTCGGCCGGGCTGAGCCGGAGCCGGTCCTGGGCCAGGAGGTTGGTCAGGTTCGACACCGGCAGGAGTAACGAGGCGGTGTTGGCCAGCCAGACGGTGGTCAGGGCGAAGGGCAGCGGCGGAATCCGGGCGTGCAGCGCCAGCAGCACGACCACGGGAGTCACCAGCACCGCGGTGGTGTCCAGGGACAGGAAGATGGTGGAGACGGTGGCGAGGACGATCACCAGAAGCCAGAGGAGCAGCACCCGGCCGCGTCCGAGGGCGGCGAGGCGCCCGGTGATTACCCGGAACAGCCCGGCGTCGTCCACCAGTTCGGTCACGAGCGACATAGCAACCACAAACGCCAGGATGGGGACAGTGCGGGCCGCGAGCTCCTGGAATGCCGGGACCGGCAGCAGCCCGGAAACCAGCGCGGCTGCCCCGGCCAGGAGCATGCCGGCAGGGAACAGATAGCTCTTCAGGTCTTTCAGCCAGCGCCAGCTCGTCACCGCCCAATCTTCGCACCCGGGGTCCGCCGGAACGCCGCCGACGTGCCTGCCGCCGCGGAGACGGTAACTTTGTACCTATGAAGTACGCGCAGTCCATCCTGGACCTCATCGGCCATACGCCGCTCGTCAAACTGAACCACGTCACCGACGGCATCGGGGCCACGGTCCTGGTGAAGCTGGAATACCTGAACCCCGGCGGTTCCATCAAGGACCGCATCGCGGCGAAAATGATCGAGGAAGCCGAACGCGCCGGCAAGCTCCTGCCCGGCGGGACCATTGTGGAACCCACCTCGGGCAACACCGGTGTCGGACTCGCCCTCGTCGCCCAGCAGAAGGGCTACCGCTGCATCTTCGTGGTGCCGGACAAGGTCGGGGAGGACAAACGGGCCGTACTCCAGGCCTACGGCGCCGAAGTGGTGGTCACCCCCACCGCCGTCGCCCCGGACAGCCCGCAGAGCTACTACAGCGTCTCGGACCGGCTGGTCACCGAGACCCCCGGCGCCTACAAGCCGGACCAGTTCTCCAACCCTGCCGCCCCGGCCAGCCACTACGAATCCACCGGCCCGGAAATCTGGCAGGACACCGACGGCCGGGTGACGCACTGCGTGATCGGCGCCGGCACCGGCGGCACCATCACCGGCACGGGCCGGTACCTCAAGGAAGTCTCCGCCACGCGCCCCGCGGCCGACGGCGGCGTGGTCAAGATCATCGGCGCGGACCCCGCGGGGTCGGTGTACTCCGGCGGCACCGGCCGGCCTTACTTCGTCGAAGGCGTCGGCGAGGACATGTGGCCCGCCAACTATGACAAGGCGGTCCCCGACGACGTCATTGCCGTCAGCGACGCGGACTCCTTCGCGATGACCCGCCGGCTGGCCCGCGAGGAGGGCCTGCTCGTGGGCGGATCCTCCGGCATGGCCGTGGTCGCCGCGCTGCAGGTCGCGAAGGACCTCCCCGAGGACGCCGTCGTCGTCGTCATCCTGCCGGACTCCGGCCGCGGCTACCTGGCGAAGATCTTCAACGACCAGTGGATGCGCTCCTACGGCTTCCTCGCCAGCGTCGACGATTCTTCCGTGGGCGAGATCCTCAAGTCCAAGACCGGCGAACTGCCGGACCTCGTGCACATCCACCCCAACGAGACAGTGCGCGACGTCATCAACATCATGAACGAGTACGGGGTCTCGCACATCCCGGTGCTGTCCCAGGAGCCGCCGGTGGTCATGGGCGAGGTCCTTGGTTCCGTCGACGAACGCACCATCACCGCCAAGCTCTTCCGCGGCGAAGCGAAGCTGACGGACAAGATCTCCGAACACATGGAGGAACGGCTGCCCGTGATCGGTTCGCTCGAATCGATCTCGACGGCCCGTGAACTCCTCTCCGACGCCGACACCCTCATGGTGACGTTCGTCGGCGCGCCGGTGGGGATCCTGACCCGCCACGACCTCCTCGCCTACCTCAGCAACTGACCGCAGCAACCGACCCGGAGACCGGACATGCCCTCCCGGGGGCGCCCGGCCGACGGACGAAAGGATCGCATATGTCTGTGCCAGAAAGTTCTGCTTCCACAACCCAGGGCTTCAACACCCGCGCCGTCCACGCCGGCCAGGCCTTCGAGCCGCGCACCGGCGCCGTAGTGCCGCCCGTGCACTTTTCCTCTACCTACGCGCAGGAAGCCATCGGCGTGCTGCGCGCCGGCTACGAGTACGGCCGCGGCACCAACCCCACGCGTGACTCGCTGCAGGAACAGCTCGCGGCCCTCGAAGGCGGGACCGCCGCGTTCTCCTTCAGCTCCGGCCTGGCCGCCGAGGACTCGATGATCCGTGCCCTGACCCGGCCGGGTGACCACATTGTGCTCGGCAACGACGCGTACGGCGGCACGTACCGGCTGATCAGCCGGGTCCTGGGGGAGTGGGGCATCGGCAACACTCCGGTGGACATGTCCGATCTCGACGCCGTAGCGAAGGCCGTCGCGGCCGGCGGCGCGGCCGACGGCGGCGGCAAGACCCGCCTGGTGTGGGTGGAGACGCCCTCGAACCCGATGATGAAAATCACCGACATCGAGGCGCTCGCCAAGCTGGCGCACGACGCCGGCGCCCTCCTCGTGGTGGACAACACGTTCGCCTCGCCGTACCTGCAGACTCCGCTGGCCCTCGGCGCCGACATCGTGGTGCACTCGACCACCAAGTACATCGGCGGCCACTCCGACGTCGTCGGCGGGGCAATCATCGTCAACGACGCGGAACTGGCCGAGAAGATCGGCTTCGTGCAGTTCGCCGTCGGTGCCGTCTCCGGCCCGATGGACGCCTTCCTCACCACCCGCGGCCTCAAGACCCTCGGCGTGCGCATGGACCGGCACAGCGACAACGCCCAGGCCGTGGCCGAATGGCTGCTGGAGCGCCCCGAAGTGGAAGCCGTGCTCTACCCGGGCCTGCCCTCCCACCCCGGCCACGAGCTGGCCAGGAAACAGATGAAGAAGTTCGGCGGCATGATCTCGGTGCAGTTCAAGGGCGGCGAAGCGGCAGCACGGAAGGTGGCCGAATCGACCTCCGTGTTCACCCTCGCCGAGTCCCTGGGCGGCATCGAGTCCCTCATGAACTACCCGTCCGAAATGACGCACGCCTCCGTCAAGGGCACGGAACTGGCCGTTCCGGTCAACCTGATCCGCCTCTCCTGCGGCATCGAGGACGTCGAGGACCTCATCGCCGACCTCGAGCAGGCCCTCGCCGGCCTTGAGTCAGGCAGCTAGCAGCCAGTGACAATCACCGCCAGGGCCAAGTCCTCAACCACCCGCGGCTGGCTCGCGACGGCGGCCGGCGCGATCGCCGTCGTCGTCGCCCTGGTGGTGCTGTACAGCGCCTACATCCCGCTGATGAACGACTTTGAGGTCTACTTCTACGGCGGCAGCCGGGTGCTGCAGACCGGGGAAACCGGCGTCAACGAACTCTATGCCCCGCGGGACGGGCTGCCGTTCACGTATCCGCCGTTCGCCGCGCTGCTGTTCGCGGCGCTGGCATCGCTCGGGCAGAGCGCGGCCAGCCTCATGTTCATCACCACGGCGCTGCTGGGCGCCGTGATCGTCTCCGCCTGGCTGGCACGGCACTACTTCCGGCTCGGCCGCTGGCGCGACGCGGTGGCTGACTGGCGCTTCAGGTCCGTGGCCCTCGCGGGCACGGCGGCGATCCTGCTCCTGGGTCCCTGGCGGGACACCTTTGACTTCGGCCAGATCAACATCATCCTGATGGGCCTGATCCTGGCCGACTTCGCGCTGCACGGGAAGGTCGGGGCCGGGGAGATCCGCTGGCCGGCCGGACTGCTGATCGGGATCGCGGCCGGAATCAAGCTGACGCCGCTCGCGTTCGGGCTGTACTTCCTGGTCCGCCGCGACTTCAAGGCGCTCGGCTGGATGGCCGCCGGATTCTTCGGCTCCATCGCCCTGGCCTGGGCCCTGCTGCCCACGGCCTCGGTCACGTTCTGGACCAAGATCCTTCCGGACACCGGCCGGATCGGCGGCCCGGCCTACATGGACAACCTCTCCGTCAAGGGCCTGCTGCTGCACCTGGGCCTGCCGGACTCCGGCCCGACCAGCGTCCTCTGGCTGCTCATCTCGCTGGCCCTGGCCGCGGTGGCGGCGCTTGTGATCAAGTGGGCCGTCGACGCGGACGAGAACTTCGTGGCCGTGTCCGCCACCGCACTGTTGATGCTGCTGATCAGCCCCGTGTCCTGGTCCCACCACTGGGTCTGGATGGCCGTGGCGCTGCCGTGCATGGGTTTCGCGATCCACCGGGTGCCGTCCCGGGACGGGAAGATGCGCCTGGCCGGCTGGATCATTGTGGCCGCCACCGCCGCCGCGTTCTACCTGACGCCGAAGTACCTGTCGGTGATGGCCGGGGCGCAGGAGTGGGGCAAGGACCCGCAGACCCAGTGGCAGCTCATCGTCGCCAGCCTCGGCGTGGTGTGCGGCATGGCCATGCTGGTGTACTGGGCGCTGGCCTACCGGCCGTCCCGGATTATTGCCCACGAGGTGTCATCTCGGCGCAAAACCTAGCTTTCTTGAAAAGAGTTAGCTAGGGTGTGGGCATGGCACTTCGATCCGACTGGTCCGCCCGGAACTGCAGCATGGCCCGCGGCCTGGATGTCCTGGGCGATCCGTGGGGCATGCTGGTCCTCCGTGAAATCTTCTTCGGCAACGGCCGCTTCGACGCCATCAAGGCGCGGCTGGGTGCGGCGGATTCCGTGCTGACCAAACGCCTCGCGGCACTCGTCGATTCCGGGCTGCTCACCCGCCGGCCCTACGACGACGGCGGCCGCACCCGCCAGGAGTACGTCCTCACCGCCAAGGGGGAGGACGCCCTGCCGGTGCTCAACGCCGTCGTGCTCTGGGCCGAAAAACACCTCCCCGCGCCTTCCGAGCAGGCCCACATGTTTGTGATCCACTCGGGCTGCGGTGCCCGCACGTCCTCGGCCGACACCTGCACGGCCTGCGGGGAACGGCTCACGGCGGACAACACCAGCTGGCACAGCCTCACCCGCACCCTCGAGCCCGTAGCCCTCGCCACCTCCCTCCCGGCCACCTCCCCCCAGGCCTCCCAGAACGGAACCGCGGCATGAGCGCGCCCAAATCCACCCTCCTTCCGGCCCCCAAGCGTCGGCTGCACCCGGCCTGGACCGTTGCAGCGGTCGCATTCCTCGCGCTGGTCGGCGCCGCTGGCTTCCGGGCCGCCCCCGGCGTGCTGATGGTGCCCCTGCAGAATGAATTCGGCTGGTCCACCACCGTGCTCTCGGCCGCCGTCAGCATCAACCTCGTGCTCTTCGGACTCACGGCCCCGTTCGCCGCTGCCCTGATGGAACGCTTCGGCATCCGCGCCGTCACCGCCGTGGCGCTTGTGCTGATCGGGGCCGGCAGCGCGCTGACGGTCCTGGTGAACCAGTCCTGGCAGATCCTGCTCACCTGGGGGCTCCTGATCGGGCTCGGCACAGGCTCGATGGCCCTCGTCTTCGCCGCCACCATCGCCAACACGTGGTTCGCCCGGAGCCGCGGCCTGGTGATCGGCATCCTGACCGCAGGCAGCGCGGCCGGGCAACTGGTCTTCCTGCCTTTCATCGCCATGCTCGCCCAGGACCCGGGCTGGCGCCAGGCATCGCTGCTGATCGCCGCGGGGGCGCTGGCCGTCGTCCCGCTGGTGTTGAAATTCCTCAAGAACTCCCCGGCCGACGCCGGCGTGCTGCCGTACGGTGCCGATTCCGACGCAGTCGGGGAAACAGCAGCCGGGGAACCATCCGGCGATCCGGACACCGCGGAAGCTGCGGAGCCCGCGGGGCCGCGCCGGAACGCCGCGGTCCGGGCGCTGCAGGCCCTCAAAAGGGCCAGCAAAGTGCGGACCTTCTGGGCCCTCGTGGCCGGCTTCGCCATCTGCGGGGCCACCACCAACGGTTTGATCGGCACCCACTTCATCCCCTCCGCCCACGACCATGGGATGCCCGAAACCACCGCCGCGGGCCTGCTCGCCGTCGTCGGGATCTTCGACATCGTCGGGACCATCGCCTCCGGCTGGCTCACGGACCGCTTCAACCCGCGGATCCTCCTCGCGGTGTACTACCAGTTCCGCGGCATCGGGCTTCTGGTCCTTCCGCTCCTGCTCAGCGCCACGGTGCAGCCGAGCATGATCGTCTTCGTGGTGATCTACGGCCTGGACTGGGTGGCCACGGTCCCGCCGACCGCCGCGATCTGCCGCCAGGTCTTCGGGGCCGACGGCAGTGTGGTGTTCGGCTGGGTCTTCGCCGCCCACCAGCTCGGGGCGGCCGCTGCAGCGCTGGCGGCGGGCGCCATCCGGGACGCCACGGGCCAGTACACCTACGCCTGGTTCGGAGCAGCCGCGATGTGCACCATCGCCGCCGTCATCAGCGCGACCATCCGCAAGGACGCCGGCAAACGCGAGGCCGTCCCGGTCCCGGCCTAGCGTTCTCCTGGCCGGGCGCGGCGCCGAACTGTCATCTCGCGTGCAGTCATAGAAGTCCTAGTGGAACGCGGCGAGCCCGGTGATGTGCTGGCCCAGGACCAGGGTGTGGACCTCGTCCGTGCCCTCGTAGGTGCGCACCGACTCGAGGTTCGCGGCGTGCCGCAGCGGGGAGTAGTCCAGGGTGATCCCGTTCCCGCCCAGGATGGTGCGGGCCTCCCGTGCAATCCCGATCGCCTCGCGCACGTTGTTCAGCTTGCCCAGCGAGATCTGCTCGGGCCGCAGCTTTCCGGCGTCCTTGAGCCGGCCCAGCTGCAGCGCCAGCAGAGTGCCTTTCTGGATTTCCAGCAGCATGTTGACCAGCTTCTCCTGGGTCAGCTGGTAGCCGGCCAGCGGCTTGCCGAACTGCAGCCGCTCCAGCGAATACTTCAGCGCCGCCTCGTAGGAGTCCCGCGCGGCGCCCATCGCGCCCCACGCGATCCCGTACCGCGCCTCGTTCAGGCAGGTGAACGGGCCCCGCAGCCCGAGGGCCGCCGGCAGCAGGGCCTCCGGACCGAGCCGGACGCCGTCGAACGCGATATCGCACTGGATGGAGGCCCGCATCGAGAGCTTCTGCCCGATCGGCGTCGCCGTGACCCCGGGCGTTCCGGACGGGACCAGGAAGCCGCGCACGCCGTCGTCGGTCATGGCCCAGACCACCAGCACATCCGCCACCGAGGCGAGCCCGATCCACCGCTTGGCGCCGGCCAGGATCCAGCCGGCGTCCTCGCCGCTGCCGTCGCGCCGGGCGAACGTCGTCATGGCGGCGGGGTCGGAGCCGGCGGCGGGTTCGGTCAGCGCAAAGCAGCCGATCAGCTCGCCGGCCGCCATCCGGGGGAGCCACTCCTGCTTCTGGTCCTCCGAACCCCACTTGTGGATCGCGGTCATGGCGAGCGAGCCCTGCACCGAGACGAAGGTGCGGATACCGGAGTCGCCCGCTTCCAGTTCCATCGCGGCCAGGCCGTATTCGACGGCGGTGCGGCCGGGGCAGCCGTAGCCTTCCAGGTGCATGCCGAGGACGCCGAGTTCGCCCAGTTCCGGGGCCAGCTCCAGCGGGAAGACGCCCTCGTCATACCAGGCCGCAATGCCGGGACGGATCCGCTGGTTGGTGAAATCGCGGACTTTCTCCCGCACGGCCAGCTCCCCGGCGCTCAGCAGGGTATCGATCGCCAGGACATCGGAAACGTCGGGAACACCAGCAACATTGCTCATGCCAGCATCCTACGGCCGCCGCGTACTCTCGGACTGCGTCCGTGCCGCGGGGGGCTGCCGCTGCAGGAAGTAGCCCCGCGTGGACGGCGCGAAACGGCAGACGGCGGCCAGCACCACGCCGAGCGCCAGGAGCAGCACGCCGCTGACGAAGGCCCCGCCGACGCCGAAGATCTGCGTATCGCCGTAGTCCGGATCCCACATCTGCACCGCCGAGACGAAGAATGCCGCAGTCAGCATAAGTGCGCCGAGCAGGGGCAGGACGCCGCGGAACCAGAGGTTCCGCGCGGAGCCGCGCAACGTCGAGCGGAAGTACCAGATGCAGGCGAAGCCGGTCAGGGCGTAGTAGAAGGCGATGAACAGGCTGATGGAACTGATGGAGTCTGCGAGCAGGTCCTCGCTCAGGATGCTCATCAGGACGTAGTAGGCAACGGCCGCGGCGCCCATGACCTGGGTGGAGAATCCCGGCGTCTGGTTGCGCGGGTGGACCTCGCCGAACCTGGGAGGCAGGGCCCCGTGCACGCCCATGGACAAGGTGCCGCGGGCCGTGGGGAGGATGGTGGTCTGGGTCGAGGACAGTACCGAGGCCAGGACGGCGACGACGATCAGCCAGCCCCAGGGACCCAGGACCACGTCCTTCATCGCGAGGAAGACATCGTTCTGGTTGGCCTCGTTGCCCAGCCCGATCCCGTCAGTGCCCACCGTGGCGTACATCATCACCAGGAGGGCGACGGAGACGTAGATGGCCATGAGGACAAACGCCGAAATGATGGCGCCGCGGCCCGGTGTCGTGGCCGGATTTTCCGTTTCCTCGTTCACCGCCAGGCACGTGTCCCAGCCCCAGTAGATGAACAGTGCCAGCAGGGCGCCGTGCACCACGGCGCCGGGATCGGCGAAGGCGCCGGCGGGGTTGAACCACTCAAGGTCGAAGGCCTGGCCTTCGGGGACGCCGCCCGCGATCCGGAAAATAATGGCCACGGCGAAGATGCCCAGCGAGACGTACTGCACGTAGGTCAGGACCCGCTGGACATGCTCCCCGAGGCGGATGCCGCGGTAGTTCACCAGTGTCATGAACACGATGAACAGGACGCCGGTGGCAGTGACCACGAGGCTGTTCCCGGCCAGCGAACCGTCGCCGACCAGCAGCCACACGTACTGCCCGGCGACCTGGGCGAGGTTGGCGAGGACCACGACGCCGGCCAGGGCCACGCCCCAGCCGCCCAGCCAGCCGGCCCAGGGACCGAAGGCCCGGCGGGCCCAGATGAAGGTGGTCCCGCAGTCCGGCATGGCGCTGTTGAGCTCACGGAAGGCGTAGGCGATGAAGAGCACGGGCACGAAGCCCAGCAGCAGGATCAAAGGGGTGTAATTGCCGTTCACGGCGACGATCAGGCCGAGGGTCGCCGCGAGCGAATAGACCGGCGCCGTGGAGGCCAGCCCCAGCATGACGGAGTCTCCGAGGTCCAGGATCCCGGCGCGGAGTCCCTTGGCGGGAACGTCCGCCGGACCCGTGGGGCCGCCGGCCGCCGTCGTCGTCTCGGTGCTCATAGGGTGATACCTGCCTTGCTGGAGTGGGACTGGTTCGAGGAGGGAACGGGCGGGGCGGGCGAGTCGATCGTGTTGGGAACGAAACGGCAGAAGTAGTCGGTGATGGGCCCGTCCGATTCGCGGATGCCGCAGCCCACCGATTCGCCGTCCACCACCCACAGGCCCAGCACTGGACGGTTGCCGTCGAAGTCGGGAAGGGCGTGGAACTGCTGGTAGCACCAGCCTTCCCGGCCGTAGCCGCCGGGCTGTTCCAGGTTGATGCCGGCGGCGTGGATCTTGATGTTGTCCCCTTCGCGGCCGTGCAGCGGTTTGGCCACCCACTCCTTGAGCGGGCCCGGCCCGTCAAGATAGGCCGGAAGCAGGTTGGGGTGGTCCGGGTACAGGTGCCAGAGCGCCGCGAGCAGGGCCTTGTTGGACAGCAGCATTTTCCAGGCGGGCTCCACCCAGCGCGGATTGTGGGCGCGCTGGAGCAGCCGGTGCCCGAACGGCTCCTTCATCATCAGCTCCCAGGGGTAGAGCTTGAACATGGTGCTGATCATGAAGTTGTCCAGGTCCACGAAGCGGTTGAGGTTCGGGTCCCAGCCGATGTCCGACATGTTGATCCCGATGGTGGTCCAGCCGGCCTGGCTCGCGACGTCCCGCATGTAGGCAGCCGTCATCCAGTCCTCGCCGGATTGTTCCGCCTCGGAGTGGGCGATGTGGAGTGTGCTCATGCCGGTGCGGTACTGCAGTTTCTTCCATTGCCGGATGAGGGCTTCATGGATGCCGTTCCACTGGTCTTTTTCGGGGAAGACGTCCTGCAGCCAAAACCACTGGGCGACGGCGGCCTCGATGAGCCCGGTGGGGGTGTCGGCGTTGTATTCGAGCATCTTGGCCGGGCCGCCCCGGCCGTCGTAGACGAAGTCGAAGCGGCCGTAGACGTCCGCATCGCCGGCCTGCAGCGATTCGGCCGCGAGCTCCAGTGCCTGCGGCCCGATTCCGATGTTGCCCATGGCGCCGGTGGCGAGGAACTTTGCGGCCTCGAGGCACATTCGGTGCATGTCCTCCGCGGTCTCTTCGAGGGTCTCCACTTCGTCCATGGTGAATTCGTAGTAGGCGCCCTCGTGCCAGTACTCCACGTTCGTACCGTCGGGCAGGGCCGTGGTGGAGAAGACCAGGCCCTGTTCTTCGATCCGTTCTTTCCAGTCCGGCCTCGGCGCGGATCCCAGTCGTCTCATCCCTAGCCTCCCGTGCTTCCGCCCTTGGAGCTGCTGCCGAAGCCGCCCCTGCTGACCGTGCCGCCCGTGGGGCTGTACCCCGTGGACGCCTTGGCCCCGGTGGGGACCGACCTGCTGTAGCTGGGGTAGCCGGACCGGTTCTGTCCCACCCCGGGCACGCTGGCGCCGCGGGAGTAGAAGTACCAGGCGTAGATGCCGGAGCTCCGGCCCTCCGTGCTGCTGTTGTCGCACTGGGTGTCATCGACGCGCTCGCCGGTGTCGTCGTTGAAACACACCTGGGCGTAGTCGGCCTCGTCCTCGTTGCTGGCCACCATCGCGGTGATCGTGCCGGCCAGAAGTGCAGTGACGCCCAGCCCGACGACGACGGTGCGGCGCTGCGAGCGTTTCTTGCGGGCCGCCGTGCCCGCCAGCTGGCGCTCGCGTTCCCGGGCGAACGGGTCAAAGATGGCGCCGGGGGCAGTGGCGTGTTCCGGAAGTTCCGGCGGTTCGGGTGGGCCGGTCTGGCCGGCCTGGCCGGCCTGGTTTTGCAGCTCGGGCCGGAGCTCGGGCTGTGGAACCTGCCACGGAGGCTGCTTCCGGTCCTGCGGCGGCTCGTCCTTGCCCAAATGCGTCCCCTCACGTGTGGCCGCCGGACGTGCCTGTCCCGCGGAAGACTTGCGTGCTTTCCCGACGCCAGCCTAACCGGGTTCCGGATCTCGGGGCGATGGAGAGGGCTCCCCGTGACTGCGCAGGGGCCCGGCCGGACTCCCCGGGGCCGCGGCGGGGGCCCGCCGAGAAAGCGCAGGCCTACACTGGTGCCATGGATACCGCATCAGTGATCGCCGTCTGCCGGGTTCACCAGCTGCTGACCGACCCCGGCAGTGTCGGCGTGACCGCGATCGACAAACGTCCCGTCGACGGGCCCGTCCGGGTGCACCGGCTCGGCCTGCACGGCGATATCCAGGCCAGCCGGATCCACCACGGCGGCGAGGACCAGGCGCTGTACGCCTACTCCCAGGACGATGCCGACTACTGGGCGGCCGAGCTGCAGCGCGAGCTCCCGCCCGGCATCTTCGGCGAGAACCTGCGCATCACCGGCATCGACGCCACCAACGCCATCATTGGGGAACGCTGGAAAATCGGACTGGATGTCGAGGTGGAGGTCACGTCGCCCCGCGTCCCCTGCGCCACGTTCCAGCGGCGGATGCACGAGCCGCAGTGGGTCAAACGCTTCGGCGACGCCGGCAGGGTGGGCACCTACCTCCGGGTGGTCCGCACCGGCAGCATCCAGGCCGGGGACCACATCCACCGGATATTCATCCCGACGCACGGCGTGACGATCGGCAAGTGGTTCAGCGATCCCACGGTCGAGGACATGGACGCCCTGCGGGACGCCGATGCCGACGGCCAGATCCGCCTCCAGCCCGAGTATCACGAGGAATTCGAAAAGCTGCAGCGCCGGCTGGGCGTCTGACGGACCGTCCTGGACGCCCCCGCGGGCGGCCGGTGTGCGCAAGCTCACCGCCGTCGTCGGCCTCCTGGGTTACCCATGCGCTGATCCATGCCCTACACTTGAAATATCCCCCACTCCGGAAATCCCTTATTCCTGCCCAATTCTTGAGGCAGGACTGGCAAGTGTTGGGGCCCGCAAATTGTGATGCGGGCATTTTCATAGGGAGAGCCGGCTAAAGAAAACGCTGTACAGACTGCTGGGATAGCAGCCAAGAGATGCAGCGGGAAGTCCTGCCACGGGATTGCGAAAGCGCCGGACTTCTATGTGACCGGCCGGTCAAAGTATGCCCGGCTAATTCAGTCACGCGTACTGCGGCTCCGCTCACCTCGGGTTGTGCCGCCTGGCCCCTATGGATGAGGAAATTTCACCTATGCCCGAAAATCAGAACAACTCCGTCGACACCGAACTCGCCACCGAGAACAGCCAGGTCGACGTCGAGACTTCTGAAACGGCTGCACCAGCAGCCGGCTCCGCCCCGGAATTCACCGAGGCTCCTGCGAACGTTGAGGCGCCGGCTGCTGTTGAGGCCGCCGCCGAGGCTGCCCCGCAGGCCGACACCAAGACCGAGACCAACTCCGCCCCGGCCAAGGACGAGGAAACCGAGGATGAAGGCGTCAAGTTCGTTGACCTCGGCATCGACGGCCGCGTCCTCGCCGCACTGCAGGACGTCGGCTACGAGAAGCCGTCCCCGATCCAGGCAGCGACCATCCCGCTGCTGCTCGAAGGCCGCGACGTCGTGGGCCTGGCCCAGACCGGTACCGGTAAGACTGCAGCATTCGCAGTACCGGCGCTGTCCCGTCTGGCCGAGCTCCACGACCTCAACGGCCCGTCCCGCAAGACCCAGGCCCTGGTGCTGGCTCCCACCCGCGAGCTCGCCCTCCAGGTCGCCGAGGCCTTCACTTCCTACGCCAAGCACATCGACGACTTCACCGTCCTCCCGGTGTACGGCGGCTCCGCCTACGGCCCCCAGCTCGCCGGCCTGCGCCGCGGCGCCCAGGTTGTTGTCGGTACCCCCGGCCGCGTCATCGACCACATCTCCAAGGGTTCCCTGGACCTGTCCGAACTCCAGTACCTCGTGCTGGATGAGGCCGACGAGATGCTCCGCATGGGCTTCGCCGAAGACGTGGAACAGATCTTCCAGCAGACCCCCGCGGGCCGCCAGGTTGCGCTGTTCTCCGCCACGATGCCGAGCCAGATCCGCCGGCTCTCCAAGCAGTACCTGAACAACCCGGCCGAGGTGCAGGTCAAGTCCAAGACCACCACCGGCGCCAACACCCGCCAGCGGTACCTGCAGGTCATGGGCCCGCACAAGCTCGATGCGCTGACCCGCATCCTCGAGGTCGAAGAGTTCGAGGGCGTCATCGCCTTCGTCCGGACCAAGATGGCCACCGAGGACCTGGCAGACAAGCTGCGCTCGCGCGGCTTCCTGGCCGCCGCCATCAACGGCGACATCCCGCAGCAGCAGCGTGAGCGAACGGTCGAGGCCCTGCGCGACGGCAAGATCGACATCCTTGTCGCCACCGACGTTGCCGCCCGCGGCCTGGACGTTGAGCGCGTCAGCCACGTGGTCAACTACGACATCCCGCACGACACCGAGTCCTACGTCCACCGCATCGGCCGCACCGGCCGTGCAGGACGTTCCGGCGACGCCATCCTGTTCATGACGCCGCGGGAGAAGTACCTGCTGCGTTCCATCGAGAAGGCAACCCGCCAGCCGGTGGAGCAGATGCACCTGCCCACCGCGGAAACCGTCAACACGCTGCGCCTGGGCAAGTTCGCCGAGAAGATCACCGAGACCCTCGCCTCCGAGGATGTTTCGTCGTTCCGCGACCTCATCTCCTCCTACGAGGAAGAGCACAACGTTCCGGCGTCGGAGATCGCTGCCGCACTGGCCGTCATGGCGCAGGGCGGACAGCCTCTCCTGGTCAAGGAACTGCCGGCAGCTCCGGAATTCCAGAAGCGTGAACGCGCCAAGGACGGCTTCGGCTCCCGCGGCCCGACGCGTACCCTGACCGAGGGCAACGCCACCTACCGGATCGCCGTCGGACGCCGCCAGCGCGTCATGCCGGGTTCCATTGTTGGCGCCATTGCCAACGAAGGCGGCATCTCCTCGGCCCAGATCGGCGGCATCGACATCCGCGCGGACCACTCCCTCGTGGAGCTCCCGGCGGACCTCAGCGCCGACCAGCTGAAGGCCCTGTCCCGCACCCGGATCGGCGGCGAGCTGATCCACCTCGAACTTGACAACGGCCGCAAGCCCGCCGGTGACCGTGGCAGCTACCAGGGCGGCAGCCGAGGCGGCGACCGTGGTGGAGACCGCGGCGGTTACTCCGGCGGCGGCGACCGCGGCGGCAACTTCAAGGGCAACGGCGGCTTCAAGCGCGAATTCCGCAAGACCGACGGCGAGCGGTCCTCCGCTGACCGTGGCGGACGCTCCTTCAGCGACCGCAACGAGCGCGGCGTAGGCACAGACGCGGCACGCAAACCGCGCACCGAAGGCGGCTTCAAGCCCCGCAACAAGTGGTAACCACTGCTTCGAGGTGAACTGAGGACGGGCCGGCTTTTAGCCGGCCCGTCCTTGTTAAAGTCCGCCTTATGTTCGCTTCGTCACATCCTCTCCGGAAGCCGTCCCCGGGCGCCTTCACGTGCTGTCCGGCGGCTCCGGCGACCCCGGATTTCCGGCACTTTGGCCGCCCCCGGGGCCGACCGGGAGCCGATTTGTTGAGAGGGCAATCTTCCGGTAGAGTATTTACTCGTTGCCCCCCTAGCTCAGTGGTAGAGCGCGTTCTTGGTAAGAACGAGGTCACCGGATCGATTCCGGTGGGGGGCTCTGAATGAGGGCCTGTGTCAAGGCGGTTTTGACCGGCTTAACGCAGGCTTTCCTCATTTATGGCGGCGTAGCTCAGTTGGTTAGAGCGCACGACTCATAATCGTGAGGTCGGGAGATCGAGCCTCCCCGCCGCTACCAGATAAGACCCCCGGAATCCGAGTGATTCCGGGGGTTTGTCTGTTTGCTCCCCCGACGCCCTGCCCGAATTGCAGAATGTGCCCACGCGGGCCGGCTTCCCGGTGCTCGGCCATCACCTTCGGGCACCCAAGGTTTTCCGATGGTGCCCTCCCTAGTCTCTGTCTTGTCATGGGGGACTAGGCCGCAGGGGGGCACTGATGAATCGTTGGTCGCTACATCGAGCCTCTTCCCTGATCCGGCACGCGGGTCGAAAAGCCGGCCATGGACGCCTGACGGCAGCCTTGGTCGGCTGCCTGCTGGTCACGGGGTATGTGGCCGTGGCTCCGTACGGCTCCCAGGGCGCGACCGGA